>JAODBP010000037.1 GCA_025464025.1 Actinomycetes bacterium
GATGGCATCGGTGGAGAGCATGTGGATGCACTTCCACGGACAGATGTCGACGCAGCCCTCGCACATGATGCACTCGGACTGGTCGATGTGGAGGAACTGCTTCGGCTTGACGCTCTTCTCGAGCTGGGCCGGATCGATCTCCTGGAGCACGTAGTCGCCCGAGAAGGACGGCATGGGCGGGTTGGCGTCGGTCTTCGCCATGCTCAGGCCTTCTTCACCAGCGGGCGGCCGTAGGCGGAGGTCGGGAGCTCCTTCGGCTTCTCCGCACCTCGACGCTGCCACTGGGCCCAGAGCACGCCCATGCCCCCGAGCGTGATGCCGTAGAGGCCCACGGCGACGACGTCGCGGACGGCCTCGGCCGTGATGATGAACTTGCCGTTCGGCAGCGGGACGCCGTTCGGGAAGAGGACGTTGGTCTTCGCCCCGATGACGTCGTTGTTCACGCCGTGGAAGAGGAAGTGGCCGAACGGACCGGTCGGGATGCCGATCTTGTCCTTCCGCCACTGGAGGGCGTTGTCGGCGTAGTTCAGCCACTGGTGCGGCATGATCCCCCACGCCAGGAACATCACGAAGAACACGTAGAGGGCGGCCACCATGGCCTCGCCCCACGTGAGCGGCGTGCCCACCGGACGCCGCTTGGCGTACCACGGGATGGCAGCCACCGTTGCGACGAGAGCGATGCAGGAGAAGATGAACGCGACCACCTGTCTGGACCCTCCTCCTCGCTCGTGAAACTTCTCACATCGTAGGCCCAGGCACGGGTGCTCCGTGGCGGCCCGTGGCGTTGTCTACCACCTGCCCGCGGGAAGGGAGACATTCAGATTGCACCCTCCACGCCCGGGCCTGAGCTCCTCCCGCCACACCCGACCCCGGCCAGCAACTTGGTCGCACCCGGTCCGTGCGCCCTAGTGTGACCGGGCGCGACGGGGGCCCAGACCGCCCCGATCTGGAAGTCGCCGACCAGTCGTGGAGGAGAAGGCGTGACCGAGGTCCCGGAGCACCTGCTGGCCCGATCGAAGTCAGCCCGCGCCAAGGCCGCGGGCGGCACGGGCGACGCAGGCGCGAGCGAGGCACCGGCAGCTGCCGCCCAGGCCAGCGCCACCGAGCCGGGCAGCGAGGTCGCCACCACGGCAGCCGCCGCGCCCGCCGTCGTCGAGCCGGCTGCTCCGCCGCCGCCGTACGTCGAAGCGGCCCTGCGCCGGCCGCGCGTCCCCAAGTTCGCCATCCCGGTCCTGGCCACGCTGCCGGTCTGGGCCCTGCTCTACGCCGGCACGCTCACCAAGCCGGCCGGTCCGGCCGACCCCGAGCTGGCCACGGGCCAGCAGGTCTACGCCGCCAACTGCGCCAGCTGCCACGGCTCGGCCGGCGAGGGCGGCACCGGTCGCCCCCTCGGCGACGTCCTGAAGACGTTCCCGAACAAGGCCGACCAGATCCTGTGGGTCCACCTCGGCTCGCCCGACGCCGGCACGCCCTACGGCGACCCGAGCCTGAACCGCAAGGCCGGCCAGGGCGGCTACACCACGAAGATGCCGGCGTTCAAGGGCACGCTCACCGACGAGCAGATCGCGGCCGTGGTGCGCTACGAGCGCGAGACGTTCGGTGGCAGCGACCCCGAGCCGTCCACCCAGGAGGACATCACGGCCTCGGGCAAGACGACCCCAGCCAGCGGCCACCCCGAAGCGGCCGGGAGCGGCTCCTCCGAGCAGGCCGGCGACACCACCACGACCACGGCGGCGAAGTAGCGACCGTGCACGACGTGCTCGTCGTCGGGGGCGGCCCGGCGGGCGCGTCGACGGCCTACTGGTTGGCCGAGGCCGGTCACGACGTCGTCGTCGCCGAGCGCAAGGTCTTCCCGCGCGACAAGACGTGCGGCGACGGGCTCACGCCCCGGGCCGTGAAGCAGCTCGCCGACATGGGCGTCGAGGACGTCATCGCCCGCGACCACCACCGCTTCGACGGGCTGCGGGCCGTGGCCCATGGCATCACGCTCGAGCTGGCCTGGCCCGAGCACCCGATCTACCCGTCACACGGGTACGTCGTCCGGCGGCGCGACCTCGACCAGCTCGTGGCCGACCACGCGGTCAAGGCCGGCGCCACCCTGTGGCAGGGCGCCGACGTCGTCGCCCCCCTCACCAACCGCGGCCTCGTCACCGGGGCGATGGTGAAGCGCAAGGACACCGGCGCGGTCGAAGAGGTGCATGCCCGCTACGTGGTGGTGGCCGACGGCTCGAACTCGCGGTTCGGTCGGGCCCTGGGCACGACCCGCAACAAGGCCTACCCCCAGGGCATGGCCATCCGGGGCTACTACGAGAGCCCGCTGCACGACGACCCCTGGATCGAGTCGTGCCTCGACCTGCGCGACCGCAACGGCAACTCGCTGCCGGGCTACGGCTGGATCTTCCCGGTCGGCGACGGGACGATCAACGTGGGCATGGGGCTCCTCTCCACCTTCCGCGACTGGAAGTCGGTCAACACGTCGCACCTCATGGACGAGTGGGCCGCCACCGCGCCGGAGTACTGGGGCATCACGCCCGAGGGCCGCATCGGCGAGCCCACCGGCGGCCGCCTCCCGATGGGTGCGTCGATCGGGCCCCGCGTCGGGCCGACGTGGCTCGCGGTGGGCGACGCGGCCGGCTCGGTCAACCCGTTCAACGGCGAGGGCATCGACTACGCCTACGAGACCGGCCGCCTCGCCGCCGACGTGCTCGACGAGGCCCTCACCACCGGTTCCGGCCTCGCCCTCCAGCGCTACGAGACCACGCTCGAGCGGGAGTTCGGGCTCTACTTCAAGGTGGCCCGGCTCTTCGCCCAGGTGATCGGCCAGCCCGCGCTGATGCGGGAGCTGACCCGGGTCGGCATGCGGTCCCGCTCGCTCATGGACTGGGTGCTGCGGATCATGGCCAACCTCCTCCGACCCGACGAGCTCGGCCCGGCCGAGGCCGCCTACAAGATGGCCGCCGCGCTCTGCCGCTTCCTCCCGGAGCCGTCGGCCGCCCGCTGATCCCGGCCGGCTAGATCGCCAGCTCGCGGCTCACGAGCCAGGTCACCCGCTCGGCCTGGACCCGGCCGGCGGGGAGGTCCGCGCCGGAGCGGACCTTGCGCCAGGCACCGAGCTTGCCCTCGCCCTCCACGGTGACGACCACGTGGTGGGCGAGCGCCAGGGCCGGGAACGTGAGGGTCATGCGGGTCACGAGGGGCTCGAGCTTCGGCTCGTTCAGCACGACGAGCCGGTCGGTGATGTCGAGCGCCGGCGTGCCCGGGAACAACGAGGCGGTGTGGCCGTCCGGCCCCATCCCCAGGTGCACCAGGTCGATGGGGCCCAGCTCGCGGAGCAGCGCCTCGTAGGCATCGGGCGTGGACGTCGCCATGGAGTGGACGGCCTTCGGCCCCACGTGGTCGAGCAGCTCGGCCCGGGCCATCCCCTCGTTCGACCGCTGGTCGTCGACCGGCACCATGCGCTCGTCGCCGAACAGCACGTCGATGCCCGACCAGTCGAGGCCCGACCGGGTGGCCAGCACCTCGTACGCGGCCCGAGCCGTGCCACCGCCGGACAGGGCGATCGTGCGGGGCTGGTCGCGGACGACGAGGTCGGCGAACGCCGTGGCCACGTCGTCCACCAGCTCGATCTCACCGTGCATCGGTGCCCTCCACAGTCGGATGGTCCATGCGAGCCGGCCGAGAGCGGGTTTCACCGATGCACGGCTCGGCGCAGAGCGCCTCGCCAAGACCTGTGCTGATGGTTTCGCTCGCAAGCTCGCTCAACGAGACGCCGCCTCGGGTCGGAAGGCGCGGTGCCACGCGCCGGCACCGGCGAGGCCGGC
>JAODBP010000041.1 GCA_025464025.1 Actinomycetes bacterium
TCGGCCTCGGTGCCGACGTCGAGGTCAACCCGAGCGGTGGCCCGCTCACGGCGAACCCGATCATGGTCAGCGGGCTGATCCGCATCGGCGAGGCGTTCCGCCAGATCAACGAGCACGGCAAGCACCGCACGGTCGGTCACGCGACGAGCGGACCGTGCCTGCAGCAGAACCTGGTCTGCGTCCTGGAAGGGGGCAAGTAATGGCTCACAAGCCCACTGCCATCGTCGGCGTCGGCCAGACGCACCACAAGACCCGCCGCTGGGACGTGTCGCTCGGCGGCCTCGTCCGTGAGGCGGCCTCCCGCGCGCTCGAGGACGCCCAGATGGACTGGGACGACATCGACGCCATCGTGATCGGCAAGGCCCCCGACCTGTTCGAGGGCGTCATGAAGCCGGAGCTGTACCTCAGCGACGCCCTCGGTGGGGCGGGCAAGCCGGTGTTCCGGGTGCACACGGCCGGCTCGGTCGGTGCCACCACCGGCATCG
This sequence comes from Actinomycetes bacterium, assembly GCA_025464025.1. The sequence continues at coordinate 486 of JAODBP010000041.1, forward strand.
TCGCCGCCCACCACGTCGAGACCGGCCGCCACAAGCGGGTCATGGCCGTCGCCTACCAGAAGCAGTCGGAGGGCAACGCCCAGTTCGCCCTCGGCTCCGGCAAGGGCGCCTCGCTCGGCGCCGGTGGCGCGTTCGCCCCCTACATGCGGGCCTACATCCACCGCAGCGGCTCCCCGACGGACGTCGGGCCCATGGTGGCGGTCAAGGACCGCCAGAACGCCATGAAGAACCCGTACGCCCACCTGAAGCTGGCCGACATCAGCCTCGAGACGGTGAAGGCCTCCCCGATGCTGTGGGACCCGATCCACTACCTCGAGTCCTGCCCGTCGTCCGACGGTGCGTGCGCGGTCATCTTCGGTGACGAGGAGACCGGCAAGCAGGCGGAGAAGGCCGGCCGCACGCCGGCATGGGTCCTCGCCACCGCGGTGCGCTCGGAGCCGTCGCAGTTCCCGGGCCGCGACCCGGTGCGCCCGCAGGGCGCCGTCGACTGCGCCACCGACCTGTACAAGCAGGCCGGCATCACCAACCCCCGGGAGCAGCTGGACTGCGCGGAGATCTACGTGCCGTTCTCCTGGCTCGAGCCGATGTGGCTCGAGGCCCACCTCATCGCCGACGAGGGCTCGGGCTGGAAGATGACCGAGAGCGGCGAGACCGCCCTCGGCGGCTCGTTCCCGGTCAACATGTCGGGCGGCGTGCTGTCGTCGAACCCGATCGGCGCCTCCGGGCTCCTGCGGGTCGCCGAGGCGGCCCTCCAGGTCCGGGGCCTCGCCGGCGAGCACCAGGTCGATGGGGCCAACGTCGCCCTGGGCCAGGCCTACGGCGCGGCCAACCAGTACTTCTCGATGGCGATCGTGGCCAACAGCCTCGACCCGTTCGGCAAGTAGCTCGACCGTTCTGGGCACTTGTGGTCACCCAGTGACCGCAAGTGCCCAGAACGCTGCTCCCCCACCTGCTGCGGTCGGCTGAGGAAACTCCCAGGTTCGACTGAGGGGGCGTGGAGGGCCGACCGTCATCGTCGGAGGGGACAGGAGGTCCCCGACATGACGACTCCCCCCACCAACCCCCCGACGACACCGCCCACGACCACGACCCCGGCACCCCGGCCCCGGCCGACCCGCCGGAAGCCGGCACGCGGCGCCAAGGCCATCGCCCTCCTCTCCAGCGTGGCCGCGACCGGTGGCATCGGTGCCGCCCTGGCCCACGCCGAGGGCTCGGGGCTGACGTCCGTCGTCACCCAGGTGGCCAGCGCCTCCACCGCGGCCCCGGCCACCACGACGACGCCCTCGACCTCCTCGTCGACGGCCTCGGCGGGCGACCCCACGACCACGACGAGCACGAGCGCGGCGGCCACGGCGACGAGCGGCGCCTACGTCGACGGCACCTGGACCGGTGGCGTGGCCACCATGCGCTACGGGCCGATGCAGGTCCAGGTGACGATCAGCGGGGCGAAGGTCACCGCGGTGACGGTGCTCCAGGAGCCGGGCGACGGCAAGAGCCAGCGCATCAACGCCCAGGCCGTCCCGATCCTCGAGTCCCAGGCCGTCGCGGCCCAGAGCGCCAACCTCGACGGCGTCTCCGGCGCCACGTACACGACCGTGAGCTACGAGGCGTCCCTGCAGTCGGCGCTCGACGCGGCGGCGCGGTGATGGGCTGGCTCTACCTGACCCGGTCGTCGGGCATCGTCGCGCTGGTGCTCGCCGTCGCCGCCCTCGTCGGCGGCCTGTTCTTCTCGGCCCGGGCGACCGGCATCCGCCGCAAGCCGAACTGGTGGCTCGACCTCCACAACTGGCTCGGTGGCCTCACCCTGGTCTTCACCGTGGTCCACGTCGTCGCCGCCTACCTCGACGTCAACAGCGGGATCGGGCTGGTCGCGGTGTTCGTGCCGATGACGGCGACCGGGTGGGCCTGGGGCATCACGTGGGGCGTGCTCGCCACCTACGTCTTCGCCGCCGTCACCTTCACCTCGTGGCCCCGGAAGCGCCTCTCGCGCCGCACCTGGCTGGCCGTGCACCTGCTCTCCATCCCGGCCACGGTCGCCGCCGCCGGCCACGCCTGGATGGTCGGCGAGAGCCGCCCGTACCACTGGTTCCCCATGCTCCTCGCCCTCCTCGCCGGCCTGTCCGTCTACCCCGGTGTCCTCCGCCTGGCCCGGGTCCTGGAGCGGCGCCGACGGACGGCGGTGACAGCGTGATCCGCCGGGTCGAGCACCACATGGGCACCGTCGTGAGCGTCGCCGCCGACGGCGTCGACGAGGCGGACGTCGACGCCTTCTTCGCCCGGATCGGCGAGCTCGAGGGGCTGCTGAGCCGCTACCGGCCCGATTCCGAGATCTCCCGCATCGGCGCCGGTTCCCTGCACCCCGACGACGCCGACCGTGCGGTGCGGGAGGTGCTCGTGCGATGCGACGACCTGCGCCGCCGCACCAACGGCGACTTCGACCACCTGCCGGCTCCCGGCACCCTGGACGTCAACGCCCTGGCCAAGGGGTGGATCACCGAGGAGGCGGCGCTCCTCCTCCGGCGACCCGGCGCCGAGGTCCTCGTCAACGCCGGCGGCGACGTCCTCGCCACCCGCCGACCGGCCGACCGGCCGTGGCGCATCGGCATCCAGCACCCCCAGGTGCGCACCGCCGTGCTCGGCACCTTCGAGATCGACGCCGGCGCCGTCGCCACCTCCGGCGCCTACGAGCGGGGCGACCACATCCGCACCGTCGGCGGCCTCACCTCGGTGACCGTGGTGGGGCCCGACCTCGGCGAGGCCGATGCGCTCTCGACCGCGGCGTTCGCCGGCGGCGACCACCGACCCGGGTGGTGGGCCGACGTCGACCCCCGCTACGGGCTGCTGACGCTCGACGTCGCCGGGCGGCTCCGCTGGGCCGCCCCGGCCGTGGACCAAGGCATCCGCTGGTGCTGGCCCGAGACCTCCGAGCCCCGGGCGGTGGCCTCGTAGTTCGTGGGACGGCGCCGGACCTGCGAGAATCTGACGGAACGTCAGTAGGAGGCCTGCGCATGCCCGTCCCCGCCATCGAGGGGTGGTTCACGACCGACGACGAGCCCCGCCTGCTCGGGAGCAGCTGCACCACGTGCGGCACCGTCTTCTTCCCGAAGATCGGTACTTCAGAGGGCACGGGGGGCTTCTGCCGGAACCCGGCGTGCCGGGGCCGGGAGTTCACCGAGACCCCGCTGTCGCGCCGGGGCAAGGTCTGGAGCTACACCGACGCCCAGTACCAGCCGCCGCCGCCGTACATCTCCTCCACCGACCCGTACGTGCCGTTCACGCTGGCCGCAGTCGAACTGGCCGACGAGCAGCTCGTGGTGCTGGGCCAGCTGGCCGACGGCTTCACCGTCGACGACATCGAGGTCGGCACCGAGGTCGAGCTGGTCATCGAGCCCCTCTACGAGCTCGACGGCGAGACCCACCTCATCTACAAGTGGAAGCCATGCTGATGGTCTCGCTCGCAAGCTCGCTCCACGCCGGCTGCTCGCTGGCGCTCCCGACGCCGGATGGCGGCCAGTCGCCCTTGGAGGCTCTCGATGAGTAACGACGTCGCCGTCCTCGGGGTCGGCATGCACCAGTGGGGCAAGTGGGGCAGGAACTTCGTCGAGTACGGGATCGACGCCGCCCTCGCCGCCCTCGACGACGCCGGGGTCGACTGGCAGGACGTGCAGTTCGTGGCCGGCGGCGAGACCGTCCGCAACGGCTACCCCGGCTACGTCGCCGGCGCCACGTTCGTCCAGGCCCTGGGCTGGAACGGTGCCCGCGTCTCCTCCAGCTACGCGGCCTGCGCCTCGGGCGCCACCGCCCTCGAGTCGGCCCGCACCCGGATCCTCGCCGGCATGTGCGACGTGGCCCTCGTCATCGGCGCCGACACCACGCCCAAGGGCTTCCTGGCCCCCACCGCGGGCGAGCGCTGGGACGACCCCGACTGGCTGCGCTTCCGCCTCATCGGCGCCACCAACCCGGCCTACTTCGCCCTCTCGGCCCGCCGCCGCATGGACCTCTACGGGGCCACCACCAGCGACTTCGCCAAGGTCAAGGTCAAGAACGCCAAGCACGGGCTCAACAACCCGTACGCCCGCTACCGCAAGGAGGTGACCGAGGAGGAGATCCTCGCCTCGCCCATGGTGGCCGACCCCTTGCACCTGCTCGACATCTGCGCCACCTCCGACGGGGCCGCCGCCATCGTCCTCACCTCGCTCGACTACGCCCGCAAGAAGGGCGTGTCCAACCCGGTGCGGGTGCGGGCCATCTCCACCGTCACGCCCCAGTTCCCGAACGCCATCATCGAGATGCCGAACTTCGCCACCGACTCGGCCGTGGCCATGGCCGCCCCCGAGCTCACGTTCATGGACTCGATCGCCCACGCCGCCTACGAGGAGGCCGGCATCGGCCCCGAGGACGTGAGCGTGGCCGAGGTCTACGACCTGTCGACCGCCCTCGAGCTCGACTGGTACGAGCACATCGGGCTGTGCAAGCAGGGCGAGGCCGAGAAGCTCCTGAACGACGGCGACACCACCCTCGGCGGGCGGGTGCCGGTCAACACCTCCGGCGGCCTGGCCTGCTTCGGCGAGGCCGTCCCGGCCCAGGCCCTGGCCCAGGTGTGCGAGATCACGTGGCAGCTCCGCGGCACGGCCGAGGGCCGCCAGGTCGAGGGGGCGTCGGTGGGCGTCACCGCCAACAAGGGGCTGTTCGGCCACGGCTCGTCGGTCCTGCTCTCCACCTGATGGACCTCACGTGGACCGACAACGAGCTCGCGTTCCGCGCCGAGGCGCGGGCGTGGCTCGAAGCGAACCTGGTCGAGTGGAAGGGCCGCATCGGGGGCGAGCCCCTCTCCGGTGACACCCACGAGGGCTTCGCCCAGCACCTGGTCTGGGAGCGCATGCTCTACGACGACCGCTGGGCGGTGGTCTCGTGGCCCAAGGAGTACGGCGGCCGCGAGGCGTCGATCTGGGAGTGGGTGATCTTCGAGGAGGAGTACTACCGGGCCGGTGGCCCGCAGCGCATCACCCAGAACGGCATCTTCCTCCTGGCCCCGAGCATCTTCGAGTTCGGGACCAAGGAGCAGCAGGACGCCATCCTCCCCCGCATGGCCGCCGGTGACGACCTGTGGTGCCAGGGCTGGTCGGAGCCCAACGCCGGGTCCGACCTGGCCAGCTTGAAGTCGAAGGCCACCAAGGTCGACGGCGGTTGGCTGCTGAACGGCCAGAAGACGTGGACCACCCGGGGCGCCTTCTGCACCCACCTGTTCGGCCTGTTCCGCACCGACCCCGAGTCGGCCCGGCACAAGGGCCTCTCGTACCTGCTCGTGCCCCTCGACCTCGACGGCATCACCGTGCGGGGCTTCAGCCGGCTCGAAGGCGACGAGGGCTTCGCCGAGGTGTTCTTCGAGGACGCCTTCGTGGCCGACGAACAGGCCTACGGCTCGCCCGTGCTGGGCGGCACCGACGGTGGTTGGGGCGTGGCCATGGCCACCACCTCGTCCGAGCGGGGCCTCACTCTGCGCTCCCCCGGCCGCTTCACCGCCGCCGCCGACCGCCTGCTCGAGCTGTGGAAGGAGCGGGGCGGCAGCGAGTCGCTGCGCCAGCGCATCATCGGGGCATGGGTCAAGGCCGAGGCCTACCGGGTGCAGACGCTGCAGACGGTGACCAACACCGTCGAGGGCCGGCCCGCCGGAGCCGAGACCAGCCTGGTCAAGCTGTGGTGGTCGGAGCTCGACGTCGAGCTCCACGAGGTCGCCCTCGACCTGCTCGGCCCCGACGCCGAGCTCGAGGGCCCGTGGTCGAAGGGCTGGCAGTTCGCCCTGTCCGGGCCCATCTACGCCGGCACCAACGAGGTCCAGCGCAACATCGCCGCCGAACGAGTCCTGGGGTTGCCACGCCGATGAGGTTCTCCTTCGACGACGACCAGCTCGCGTTCCGCGACACCGTGCGCGACCTGCTGGCCAAGGAGTGCACGCCCGACGTCATCCGCGCCGCGTGGGCCGCCGAGGTGCTCGACCGCGGCGTGTGGGACCAGCTGGCCGAGATGGGCGTGCTCGGCATCCTCGCCCCCGAGGCCGCCGGTGGCATGGGCCTCGACGAGCGCTGGCTGGTGCTGCTGCTAGAGGAGTGCGGCTACGCCGGGCTCCCCCACCCCATCGTGGAGACGGCGGCCGTGGCCATGCCGCTGGTGGCCGACCGGGTCGAGCCCAACGCCCTGATCACCACCGACCTCGGTGGCCCCCTCGTCCCGGCCGCCGCCGATGCCGACCAGCTCCTGGTGGCCGACGGCGCCGCCGGTCTGGTGCTGGTGGCCGGCCCCGACGTCGTCATCGAGGAGGCCGAGGTCGTCGACCGGGGCCGCCGGGCGGGCCGGGTCGCCTGGGAGCCGAGCGTGGTCTCGGGTGTCGCCGGTGATCGCGACCTGGCGTTCGACCGGGGCGCCTGGGGCGCGGCCGCCTTCCTGGTGGGCCTGGGCCAGCGCATGCTCGACATCACCGTCGAGTACGTGAAGGAGCGCGAGCAGTTCGGCGTGCCCATCGGCTCGTTCCAGGCGGTGAAGCACCACCTGGCCGACGCCGCCCTCCAGCTCGCCTTCGCCCGCCCCGCCGTGGAGCGGGCGGCGTGGTCGCTGGCGGTGGGCGACGAGCACCGCAGCCGCGACGTGTCGATGGCCAAGGCCATGGCATCCGACGCCGTGCGCCTCGTCGGCCGCAAGGCCCTCCAGTGCCACGGCGCCATCGGCTACACCGAGGAGGCCGACCTCCACCTCTTCCTCAAGCGGTCGTGGGCGCTCCAGCGCACGTGGGGCGACGCCGACTGGCACCGCGACCGCATCGGGCGGGCGCTCGGGATCTGATCCTCAGTCGCCGCTGACGAAGTACATCCAGTCGCCGGTGTGGCTGATGGCCACGCGGTAGCCGGTGTAGAGGTCGCTCGACTTGAAGCCGGCGACCTGCTCGTCGGTGTAGACGCCCTTCAGCGCCTCCCAGTCGGCATCGGTGCGCACGTCCTGGTCGGCTGACGGCCACGACACGTACGTCGCTCCACCATCGGGCAGCTGGCGGGCCACGTGGGGCAGGTTCAGGATCTGGACCAGGAGCTTCATGACCGGCTCGTCGGCCGCCTCCCGGGCCCGCCAGTAGTCGGCCGCACCACCGGCGGCGTCGCCGAACGTGTAGTTGAAGTCCTTGGCCGCCAGCGTCTCGAGCGTGTCGTAGTCGCAGGCCACCGCGGCATCGAAGATGGCCTGGCGCTTGGCCGTCACCGCCGCCGGCAGGCCCTCCTGGGGTTGGAGCTGGATGCGGATGCCCGCCGTGGAGCACTCGACCGGCACCACCGTCGTGCTCGGGCTGAGGGTGGTGCTGGTGGCCGCGGACGGATCGCCGGACGAGGCGGTGGTGGGGCTGTCGCTGCCACAGGCGACGGCGACGACGAGGAGGGGCAGCACGAGGACGAGGGGGAAGCGGGGCATGGCCATCAGACGCCCCGAACGCGGCGAACGTTCCGTCACACCCGCTCGACCGTCACCGGCAACGACCGGTGGCCCAACGCCCAGAACACCGGGTTGGGCTCGGGGACGAAGCCCTCGATCGGACGGAACGAGGCCACGGCGTCGCAGAACACCTCGAGGGCCACGATGGCCTCCATGCGGGCCAGCGACGCCCCCGGGCAGACGTGGGGGCCGGCGCCGAAGGCCAGGTGGTCGCGCGGTCGAGGGCGGTCGACGCGGAACGTGTCGGGGTCGCCGTGGATGCACTCGTCGCGGTTGGCCGAGGCCAGGCCGAACACGACCCGGTCACCGGGGCCCAGGGGGCACCCTTCGATCTCGGTGTCGCTGAGCACGGCCCGGGCCAGGACCTGCACCGGTGAGTCGTGGCGCAGCGACTCCTCCACCACGATCGGGATGAGCGACCGGTCGGCTCGCACCCGGGCGTAGAGCACGAAGTCGCCGGCCAGGGTGTGGAGCATGTTGCCGATCAGGTTCCGGGTCGTCTCGTTGCCGGCCACGATCAGCAGCAGCACCTGGGTGCGGATGGCGTCGTCGGTGAGCAGCTCGCCGTCGACGTCGGTGACGAGGAACCGGGTGATGACGTCGTCGGGCGGGTCGCTCAGGGCCCGGCGCTGGTTGATGTGGCGCTGGATGTACGCCGCGAACTCGGGGTGGTAGTCCGACAGCGTCCCCGGCGTCGTCGCCTCCTGCTGGTTGGCCAGCAGCTCGTCGGACCACCGCTGGAACAGCTCGCGGTCCTCGACCGGCACGCCGAGCACGTGGGCGATGACGCCCGAGGGGATGGGGTCGACGAAGCCGGAGATGAGGTCGATGGGATCGCCGTCGAGCGTCTCGGCCAGGAGGGTGGTGGCCAGGCGGCGCACGTAGGGCTCGACCGGAGCGGTGCGGTGGGGCGCCACCACCGTGTTCACGACCCGGCGGATCTTGCCGTGGCGGGGCTCGGGCACGGCCGGCAGCGGCACCTGGTCGGCGGGCAGCCCGGTCACGTCCTGGAACGAGCCCACGAAGTGCTCGACGTGCTTCAGGCCGGTGACCACCCCGGCGGCGGTGGCGATGTAGTGGCCGGCCGCCGTCTCCACCACGCCGCCCTCGGCCCGGATGGCGGCCATGGCCCGGTAGCGCTCGTCCGAGCCGGTGGTGTACGGGTCGAACTGCTCAGTCGTGTCGGTCACGAGATCCCCCATCTCCGCCGGGGGCGCAGGCTAGTGAGCCGCCCTGGCCCCCCGACGGGATGGTCAGGCCGGCTCGCCCGCCACCGCCGCCGACAACCGGGTCAGCAGCTTGGCCAGCTGCTGGAGGTCGCGGTCGCTCCACTCCTCGAGC
>JAODBP010000042.1 GCA_025464025.1 Actinomycetes bacterium
ACTCGTTGTTGACGCCGTAGGTGACGTCGCAGCCGTACATCTCGCGCTTGAGCTCGGACGTGTTGATCTCGGGGATGATCAGCCCGGTGGTCAGGCCGAGGCGCCGGTGGATCCGACCCATCCACTCCGAGTCGCGGCGGGCGAGGTAGTCGTTCACGGTGATGACGTGGACGCCCTTGCCGGCGAGCGCGTTGAGGTAGACGGGCAGCGTCGAGACGAGCGTCTTGCCCTCGCCGGTCTTCATCTCGGCGATCCAGCCGAAGTGCAGCGCGGCCCCGCCCATCATCTGCACGTCGTAGTGGCGCTGGCCGATCTCGCGGCGAGCTCCCTCCCGGACGACGGCGAACGCCTCGATGAGCAGGTCGTCGAGGTCCTCGCCCCGGTCGAGGCGCTCCCGGAACTCGATGGTCTTGTGGCGGAGGGCGTCGTCGGACAACCCCTCCATCTCCGGCTCCAGCGCGTTGATGTCGGGCACCAGGCCGGCCACGGCCTTGATGCGACGGCCTTCGCCGGCGCGCAGGATCTTGTCGAGGACCTTCACGGGCGTCGAGCCTACCGGCGACGAGGCCGGCGCCTCCCGGCAGGCCTCAGCCGACGAAGTCCTCGGTGACCCACCAGAGCTGGCCCTGCTTCAGCACGCCGACCGAGACCCGGGTGAACAGCGGGTTCAGCATGTTGGCCAGGTGGTGGGGCGAGGCGATGAACGCCTTGGCCAGCTGCTCGAGGTCGGGCCCGTTCCCCACGTTCTGCCCCAGGTGCTTCCAGCCGGCGGGGATGCCGGCGGTCAGGTCGGTCGGGTGCGAGAGCTTCCCGGCCTCGGCCATCTGCTTCGACCACGACTGGGCCACGGCGTGGGTCGGGCCGTCGTCCCAGGTCAGGGCGGGCAGGCCCTTGGCCTGGCGGGTGGCGTTGATCGACCGGAGGAAGACGTTCTCCTCGTTCGTCGGCAGGCAGCCGGCGAGGACGAGCACGAGGGCGAGCGCGCCGAGGCCGGCCACCAGCTTCCGCACCATCCGCTGAGGGTAGTTCTGACCTCACGGATCGGAGGCAGCGACGCCCGGGCTCCAGGCGGCGCGTGCCTCGGTGCGACCGGGGGCCAGGAACAGCGCGGCATCGTCGATCGGCTCGGTCGCCACCCGACGCGCCGGACCTCCGTCGACGGCGACCCGGTCGACCACCAGCCGAGGGGGGTCGTCCTCCAGCGCCGGGGCCAGCAAGTGGACGATCGCCGAGCCGTCGGCCGTCCAGCCCGGTTCCCTCGCCCCGGCCGCGCCCCCGGCGACCTCGTGGTCGTCGGCCCCATCGGCGCCGACCACCCACGGGCGGGCGTCGTCGAGGAGCGCTCCCTCCGGCGCCGACACGTAGGCGATCCGACTGCCGTCCGGCGACCACCGCGGGTCGATGGCGAACCGACCGGACGGGGTCAGGTCGGTGCAGCGGCGGGCGACGAGGTCGCAGCGTCGGAGGACCTTGCCCTGGTCGTAGGCGAAGCCGCTGCCGACGACGAGCACGACGGAGCGGCCGTCCGGGGAGGGCTGGACCCACTGCGCCCGGCCGAGCACGGATCCGAGCTCGAACGTGGTCCCGTCCTCGAGGTCGAGCGCGACCAGCGGCTGGCCCGGATCGGGCGCTTCGCCGAGCGCCTGGTCGTGGGCCCGGTACAGCAGGGTCCGGCCGTCGTTGGCCCACCCCCGCAGCTGGAGCCCGCCGGCGGCGTGGGGCAGGTCGGCGTAGCGGCCGACCGAACGGCGGTTGGTCCCGTCGGCGTCCATGGCCACGATGCCGCCGCCGGCCAGGTCGCGGTCCTGGCCGGCGAGCCGGCGCCCGTCGGCGGACCACACCACGTCGGCGACCACGTCGCCGATCCGGTGGGGGTGGCCGTTGGGCGTCACCGTGTAGAGGCCGTCGCCGGCCTGGACGGCGAGGATCGGCGCCACCGGCGACCACCGGAACCCGGTCACGCCGGGCAGGTCGACCCGGCGCAGGCCGCTGCCGTCGCGGCCGAACACGACGAGCTGGTCCCGCACGGTGCCGGCCAGCCACGCCCCGTCGGCCGACCACTCGAGGCGGGCCGGTGCCCCACCCAGGTCGACGCGAGCGGGCGGCGCCCCGATCGCCGGCACCAGCAGGGCCCCCTCCGCGGCGGGGAGGGCGAGGACGCCACCGTCGGCCGGCTTCGGGACGGTGACGACGTGGGCGTCGTCGCCGGCCTTCCCGTCGGCGACGACGGTGAGCCCGGCGAGGGCGAGCACGCCGGCGACGGCGCCCGACAACGCCCGGCGCCGCCGGTGGCGCCGGGCGTTGCGGTGCGCCAGGTCCTCGAGGCCCCCCGGGGGACGGGGCGGGTCCTCGAGGAGGGCGATGGCGGCACGACGGAGCTCATCGACCATCGACGGCCTCCGGGACGAGCGCGGCGCCGAGCTGGCGACGCGCCGTGGACAGGGTGGCGGCGACGGTGCCTCGTCGCACGCCCATGACCGCGGCGATCTCCGCCTCCGGGAGGTCGGCCACGTACCGCAGGACGACGGCGACCCGCTGGCGTTCGGGCAGCTCGGCGACGAGGGCCCAGGCCTCACCGGCCGGTGCCGGCACGTCAGCCGGCGGGCGGCGACGAGCGAGCAACCGCTCCTCCAGGGCCCGGCGGCGGCCCCGCCGCCGGGCCACGTTCACCGCGACCCGGTAGGTCCACCCACCCGGCGACTCCATGCCACCGACGCGCTCCCACCGCTCGTAGGCCCGGGCGAAGGCCTCGTCGGTGACCTCACCCGCCTCGTCCACGCTGCCGGTCACCAGCACCATGGACGCGAGGAGGCGCGGGTGCTCGGCCCGGTACCAGCCCTCGAACGGCTCCATCACCCCGGCCAAGTCACGACCGACCGGGAACGTTTACTCCCGGGACATCCCTCGGGTCGGACCACCCTCGCTCGTCTCGTCGAGGTCGAGGAGCTTCTCCTTGACGGCGTAGATCACCGCCTCCATCCGGGAGTGCAGGTGCAGCTTCTCCAGGATGTTGCGGACGTGGTTCTTGACCGTGTTCTCGGAGATGTACAGGGCGTCCGCGATGTCGCGGTTGGTGAGGCCCTTGGCCACCAGCTTGAGGACCTCGAGCTCACGGTCGGTGAGGCGAGGCGCCGGGACCTGCTGCTTCTCGTCGGCCCGCTTGGCCAGGTTGTTGAACTCCTGGATCAGCTTCGACGCCATCGAGGGGCTGATCAGGGTCTGGCCCTGCATCACCGCCCGGATGGCATCGGCGACCTCCTCGATGGAGATCTCCTTCAGGAGGTAGCCGGTGGCGCCCGCCTTGATCGCCTCGTAGAGGTCGTCCTCTTCGTCGGAGACGGTGAGCATCAGGATCTTGGTGGTCGGGAGCGCCTCGGCCAGGCGGCGGGTGGCCTCGATCCCCGACACGCGGGGCATCCGCACGTCCATCAGGACGACGTCGGGTGCCAGCTCCTCGGCCTTCTTGATGGCGTCCTCGCCGTCCTCGCCTTCCCCGACGACCTCGATGCCCTCCTCGAAGAGGAGGACCTGGATGAGCCCGCGGCGGAAGAGCGCGTGGTCGTCGACGATGAGGACGCGGATGGCGTCCGAGGCCGAAGGGGCATGCTCGTTCGGGTCGAACACGGTCATGCCGGATGGTCACCCTGGGGGCGGTTCACCCCATCACGGTAGGCCATGGCGAAGCGACCCGGTAGGACTGGCCCGCGCGCGAGCCTCAGCCGGCTTCGTCGATGAGGCCGATGTCGCCGGAGCGACGCCGGTAGACGACCCCGGCCTTGCCGGTGTCGGCGTTGCTGAAGAAGAAGAAGTCGTGGCCGAGGAGGTCCATCTGGAGGACCGCCTCCTCCGGGCTCATCGGCTTCATGACGAACGCCTTCGACTTCACGATGCGGTCGGATTCGGCCGCTTCGCCGTCGACCTCGACGTCGAGGCCGTCGATGTCGTCGACCGGGTCGGTCCCCACGCGGTCCTTGCGAGGGTGGTTCCGCGACACGAGCTTGGTCTTCAGCTTGTGGAGCTGGTGCTCGAGCTTGTTGACGGCGAGGTCGATGGCCGTGAACGGGTCGGTGGAGGCGACCTTGACCCGGACGTGGTGCCCGTGGCCGGCCATGGTGACCTCGCACACGTCCTTCTTGTCCGCGATGCGGGGGTTCTTCTCCTCGATGAAGTGGACCTCGGCACGGTCCATGCCCTCGAGGAAGCGACCCAGGCGGCCGATCTTCTCCTCTGCGGCGGACCGCAGCGCGTCGGTGAGCTCGATGTTGCGGCTGCTGACGCTGACGTCCACAGCTGGAGACTAGTCACCGCCGCGTCGGCCACCGCCGGGGACGGTCGGGATGCGGCGCGGTCAGGCGGTGAGGACCGGCAGCCGGGACTGCCAGTCGAGGAGCGCGTCGGCCACGTCGAGCGGGGTCGGCCATTCGTTGGCGTCGAGCCGGGCACGACCGGCGGCCACGAACGAGGGACGGACGAGCTCCGTCTCGCACAGCGAGAGCCAGATCTCGTCGGGCAGTGCGTGCACGGCTGGGTTCACCCTTCAACCATCGTCACGCTCCGTAGGGACCTTGATAGGTGTGCGGGCCAACGCCAGCACAACGACGCGTGACGCCCCCGACAACCGGAGGGCGCGGGCGGCGGTGGCGACCGTGGCGCCGGTCGTGACGACGTCGTCGACGAGCAGCACCCGCCCGTGGGCCGCACGACCGGCGGCGAAGGCCGGGCCCCGCCAGCGCTCGACCGCCGACCGCCCGGTCTGGGAGACGTGGCCGGCGCGCACGAGGAGCCGGCGGCAGGGCCGGCCCAGCCGCCGGGCCACGATCCGCGCGAGGAGCTCGGACTGGTCGAACCCGCGGGCCCGGCGCCGCGCCGTCGTGGTCGGCGCCCACGTGACCACGTCGACCTCGTCGGGCCGGACGAGCGAAGCGGCCGCGGCGGCGAGCCCAGGCAGGGCGGCGCGCTGGTTGCGGTGCTTGAGGCGCGCCACCAGCTCGCGCCCGACGCCCTCGTAGGCGAGGAGTGCCCGGCACCCGTCGACCCCTGGTGGCGGGCCGAGGGCCGGGGCGGGGCGCAGCTCGGCCAGGCACGCCGGGCAGGGAGCGCTCCCCCGCCGGCCGCACACCGGGCACGTCATCGCCAGCAGCACCCCCTGGATCGTAGGAAGGGGGTGTGACAACGCTGATGGCCTCGCTCCGCGGGATCTGGTTGCCCGATCCGAAGCCGCTAGGTTGTCCCCGTGGCTCCCTCCGACACCCCCATGGTCCCCGTGAAGGGGCAGGCCGGCCTGGCGATCACCCTCACGCTCGCCATCGCGGCCATCGGGCTCCTGTTCCTCATCGTCTCGGCCTTCAGCCAGGACAACGTGAGCACCTCGGTCGACGGCAAGCAGGCCGTCCACTCCCACAACCTCGCCGGCCACTAGCTCGGCCCGGGCGCGACCGAGCCCCCGCCGCGTGCGCGACAGGGGCCCGGGTCAGCAGCTCAGTAGCGGTACTGCTCGGCCTTGTACGGGCCCTCGAGCGGGATGCCGAGGTAGTCGGCCTGGCTCTCCGTGAGCTGGCTGAGCTTCACGCCGAGGTGGTCGAGGTGGAGCCGGGCCACCTCCTCGTCGAGCTTCTTGGGCAGCACGTAGACCTTGTTCTCGTACTTCTCGGCGTGCTGGAAGAGCTCCATCTGGGCGAGCACCTGGTTGGTGAAGGAGCACGACATGACGAAGCTCGGGTGGCCGGTGGCGCAGCCGAGGTTCAGGAGCCGGCCCTCGGCCAGGATGATCACGGTGTGGCCGTCCTCGAACGTCCACTCGTCGACCTGGGGCTTGATCGTCTCCTTCTTCACCCCGGGGAGGCGGGCCAGGCCGGCCATGTCGATCTCGTTGTCGAAGTGGCCGATGTTGCCGACGATCGCCTGGTGCTTCATCCGGGCCATGTCGGCCGCCGTGATGATGTCCTTGTTGCCGGTGGCGGTGACGAAGATGTCGGCCGTCTCGACGACGTCGTCGAGGGTGAGGACCTGGTAGCCCTCCATCGCCGCCTGGAGGGCGTTGATCGGGTCGACCTCGGTGATGATGACGCGGGCGCCCTGGCCCTTGAGCGACTGGGCGCAGCCCTTGCCCACGTCGCCGAAGCCGCAGACCACGGCGACCTTGCCGCCGATCATCACGTCGGTGGCCCGGAAGATGCCGTCGATGAGCGAGTGGCGGCAGCCGTAGAGGTTGTCGAACTTCGACTTGGTGACGGAGTCGTTGACGTTGATGGCCGGGAACAGCAGGGTGCCGGCCTCCTGGCGCTGGTAGAGCCGGTGCACGCCGGTGGTCGTCTCCTCGGAGACGCCGCGGACGCCCTTGGCCAGCTCGGTCCAGCGGTCGCTCGACTCGTTCAGGCTGCGCTGGAGGACCCGCAGGATGACGCCCTCCTCCTCGGAGCCGGCCGAGGTCGGGTCCGGGACCTCCTTGT
>JAODBP010000066.1 GCA_025464025.1 Actinomycetes bacterium
CCGAGGTCACGTACGACGGGATGTTGCCCATGTCGCAGTCGGTGCGGGGCTTCACCGTGGCGTCGTCGAGCGGCGTGCCACCGCCGACGAGCATGAAGTCGGTCTGGCACGCCTCGATGACGCGGGCGGCCGCCTCGAACAGCTTGGCGTCGCGCTTGTGCAGGACGATCGTGCGACCGTTGATGCCGCCGGCGTCGTTGCACCACTTGACGAAGGCGTCGCCGATGTCGAAGAACTGCTGGCCCAGGCCGGGCTTCACGGTGTTGCTGGGATCGCCCAGCGTCGTGATCGAGATCGAGTCGTCGGTGACGCCCCGGGCGGTGGCGCCCTTGGCGTCACCCGGCCCGCAGACCTCGCCGAGGTCCCCGAAGGTGCCGGGCTTCTCGGCGGCGGCCGCCGTGGTCGACGTCGACGAGTCACCGGCGGCGACGCCGGACTCCTTCTGGTCGCTCGACCGGGTGCAGCCAGCGGCGAGCACGACGGTGATCAGGCCGACGGCGAGCAGCCGGCGACGCGTTCGGTGCAGCACGGACGATGTCCCCCTTTTTCGCCTGATCCCCGATGGATCAGCGACGGCGGAACCGTACCGGCGACTGAGTCGAACGCCTTAATCGCCCGTGCCGGGCGATTCAGGAAGAGAAGCGCCGCCCGAACTCGGGGTCGGCCAGCAGGGGGGCGACGAGGCGATCGAACTCGTCCTGCTCGGTGGAGGGGAGCGTGATCACGGTCCCGGTGGCCCGGGTGGCTCGGGCCTGGAGCTCGCAGGACATCAGCACGGCGACGATCGTCACCAGGCTCACGGCCAGGAGGACACCGAGGATGAGCATGGCCCGGGCGTACCCCACGCGCCCGCCGTCGATGCCTCGTCGAGCGCGAGCGTCAGGTCACCGGGTCGCTCGGCCAGGGCGGTGAGGAGCACGGCACCCTCGGCGAGCGGTTGGACCACCATGCGGACCCCCGCCACCGCCACCGGCACCAGGTCGATCCCGACGGCCACGACGGTGCCGACGGCGCGGGCCCCGGCCGTGCCCGCCGGGCCCAGCGAGGCCGGCCACCGAGGTCCGACGGCGAGCTCGGTGCGCAGGAGCGGGCGACCGGCACGATCGACGACCAGGCGCTGGCGCAACGAGCCGGGCTCCTCCTCGTGGCGGCCGAGGACGACCTCCTCCCGCCACAGCAAGGCGGCCCCGTCGGCCAGGTCGACCGTCGTGTCGGCGTGGTGGTCGCAGCCGCGGACGAGCACGACCGGTCGGGGCTGCCACCGCAGCCTCCCGCCCGGGCCGACCGTGACCCGCACGGCGGTGCTCGACGGCGCGCCGGTCGGGCCCGGGTGCACGAGCGAGGCCGCCACGCTCCCGAGCGTCAGGTCGGCACCGGGACCGACGACGACGTCGAGGGCGAGCTCGTCGCCCCCGACCGGTCCGGCCGCGGTCCCGATCCAGGACAGCACCGGGCCGGTCTGGCGGAACGTGAACGGAGGGTCGGAGCGCAGCACCGTGCAGCGCGACCGCCCGTCGGCGGCCACCACCTCGACGGCCGCGCTCGCCTTCATCGGTGCACGGGCGCGGCGACCTGGCTGCGGATCCACTCGGCGATCGGTCCGGCGAGCGGATCCTCCCGGAGCGACACGAGGACGGTGGGCCGGCCCTCACGCACCCGCTCGGCGTCGGCGGCCATGACGCCGAGGTCGGCACCCACGAACGGGGCCAGGTCGACCTTGTTGATCACCAGGAGGTCGGCACCGGTGATGCCAGGCCCGCCCTTGCGCGGCACCTTCTCGCCGCCGGCGACGTCGAGCACGAAGAGCTGCACGTCGACCAGCCCCTTGCTGAAGGTGGCCGTGAGGTTGTCGCCCCCGCTCTCGAGCAGCAGCACGTCGGGCGAGAAGCGGCGCTCGAGCTCGTCGAGGGCGTCGACGTTCTCACTGATGTCGTCGCGGATGGCGGTGTGGGGGCAGCAGCCGGTGCGGACGCCGATGATGCGCTCGACGGGGAGCACCCCGGTCCGCTCGAGGATGGCGGCGTCCTCGTAGGTGAAGATGTCGTTGGTCACCACCGCGATCGACAGCTCGCCGGCGAAGGCCCGGCACAGCGAGGCGACCAGCTCGGTCTTCCCGGTGCCGACCGGCCCGCCGATGCCGACGCGCAGGGCCCGCCCGGCCCGGGGGCCGAGCGTCGGGTGCTCGTGGGTGTGGTCGTGCTCGTGGTCGTGGTCGTGGTGGCCGCCCATGGACAGCTCCTCTCAGGTGGCGAACAGGGTGCCGTCGCGCCCGGCGTGGGCGACGGCGGCGATGTCGACGATCGGACCAGCGGTGGCCGGCAGGTCGCGGAGCGGACCGAGGGCGCGCGACGCGGCGTCGCGGGCGACGGGCTCGGCCTCCTCCCCCAGGCGGGACGTGAGCGTGGCGATGGTGAACGGGTCGAGCCCGAGCAGCCGCACCCCGGCCTGGAGCGACGTGGAGATGGCGTGGTGGAGCGCGAGGCGGGCCACGTCGAGCTCGTCGAGCCCGGCCGACGCGCCGACGGCGCCGAGCGCCACCGGCTGGTGGGCGCCGTCGGGGAAGGCGCCGGTGAGCTCGGCCAGCACCGCCGACGGCCAGCACGCCGATGCCGCCCGCACGAGCTGGCGGCCGAGCCGGCGGGACGCGGCCCGCAACGGGGCCGGGGTGATCCGAGCCTCGGCCTCGGCGTCGACGGCCCCCAGGTCGTCGAGCCGGAGCACGGCGGCGGCGGCCAGCGCCGCCTCGGTGCGGCCGGCCGTGTGCAGGCGACCCCGGGCGTAGGACTCGAGGTCGAGCTCGTCGACGATGCGCCCCTCGGCCACGGCCGCCTCCACCCCGGCCGAGTGGGCGTGGCCCCCGGTGGGCAGCCGGCCGTCGGCGAGCAGGGCGAACGCGAACGATGACGAGGACGAGGACGAGGACGAGGCCATCAGAACCCGCCGTCAGGAGCGCCAGCGACTAGGCGTGCCCGAGCGAAGCTTGCGAGCGAGGCCATCAGAACAGGAAGTAGCGCTGGGCCATGGGGAGCTCGGTCGCCGGGGCGGCCTCGACGAGGTCGCCGTCGATGGTGACGGCGAAGGTGTCGGGGTCGACGCGGACGTCGGGCAGGGCGTCGTTCTGGGGCAGGTCGGCCTTGGTGAGCCGGCGGGTGTCGCGCACGGCCACGAGGCGGGAGCCGAGGGCGAGCCGGTCGGCCAGCTCCTCCGTCTCGAGCGCGACCGGCGCCACGAACGTGACGCTGGTGGCCGCCGCCACCCGGGGCACGGCGCCGAACATCGGGCGGGGGAACACCGGCTGCGGCGTGGGGATCGAGGCGTTGGCGTCGCCCATCTGGGCCCAGGCGATGACCCCGCCCTTCACCACCACGTGGGGGCGGACGCCGAAGAAGCGCGGGTCCCAGAGCACGAGGTCGGCCAGCTTGCCGACCTCGACCGAGCCCACCTCGCCGTCGAGCCCGTGGGCCACGGCCGGGCAGATCGTGTACTTGGCCACGTAGCGACGGGCCCGGAGGTTGTCGGCGGCACCGTCGCCGGGCAGCGACCCGAACCGCTGCTTCATCACGTGCGCCGTCTGCCACGTGCGGAGCACGACCTCGCCGATCCGGCCCATGGCCTGCGAGTCGGAGCCGATCATCGAGATGGCGCCGAGGTCGTGGAGCAGGTCCTCGGCCGCGATGGTCGAGGGTCGGATGCGGCTCTCGGCGAAGGCCAGGTCCTCGGGGATCGTCGGGTTGAGGTGGTGGCAGACCATGAGCATGTCGAGGTGCTCGTCGACCGTGTTCACGGTGTGGGGCCGGGTCGGGTTGGTCGACGACGGCAGCACGTTCATGTGCGAGACGACCGTGACGATGTCCGGCGCGTGGCCGCCGCCCGCACCCTCGGTGTGGTACGTGTGGATCGTCCGTCCGGCGATGGCGGCCAGCGTGCTCTGCACGTAGCCGGCCTCGTTGAGCGTGTCGGTGTGGATGGCTGCCTGCACGCCCTGCTCGTCGCAGATCCGCAGGCAGGCGTCGATGGCGGCGGGCGTGGTGCCCCAGTCCTCGTGGAGCTTGAAGCCCGACGCCCCGGCCCGGAGCTGCTCGCGGAGCCCCTCCTCGGAGACGGTGTTGCCCTTGCCCAGCAGGGCCACGTTGACGGGCATGCCGTCCATGGCCTGGAGCATCACCTGGAGGTTCCAGGCACCGGGCGTGACGGTGGTGGCCTTGGTGCCCTCGGCCGGGCCGGTGCCGCCACCGATGAGGGTGGTGACGCCGGTGCCGAGCGCCTCGTCGACGAGCTGCGGGCAGATGAGGTGGACGTGGCTGTCGACGGCGCCGGCGGTGACGATCTTGCCGTTCCCGGCCAGCACCTCGGTCGACGGGCCGATCACCAGCAGCGGGTGGACGCCGTCCATGGTGTCGGGGTTGCCGGCCTTGCCGATGGCCACGATGCGACCGTCCCGCACGCCGATGTCGGCCTTGACGATCCCCCAGTGGTCGAGGATCACCGCACCGGTGATGACGAGGTCGGGCGTGCCCTCGGCCCGGGTGGCACCGCCCTGGCCCATCGACTCGCGGATGACCTTGCCGCCGCCGAACACCGCTTCGTCGCCCCCGCCGAACGCGAGGTCGCGCTCGACCTCGATCAGCAGGTCGGTGTCGGCCAACCGGATGCGGTCG
>JAODBP010000067.1 GCA_025464025.1 Actinomycetes bacterium
CAGCTCGGCGAGCCGTCGGCGCACGTCAGGAGTCGACAGCCCGTACAGCCGGGCCTGGACCTCCAGGATCTCGACGCCGGTCTGGCGGTCGTCGAGCGCGGTGTTCTGCAGGGCCGCGCCGATGCGCAGGCGGACCCGATCCGGCTCGGTGGCCACGTCGGCACCGGCCACCACGGCCCGACCGCCAGTGGGCAGCAACAACGTGCACAGCATGCGCACCACGGTGGATTTGCCGGCGCCGTTCGGGCCGAGGAACCCGTAGATCTCGCCCCGCTGGACGTCGAGGTCGAGGCCGTCGACGGCCGCCGTGCCGTCGAAGCGGCGCACGAGGCCCTCGGTGCTGATCGCCGAGGGGCCGTCGGGCCGACGGGCGGGGCGGGGGACGACCGGATCGTCCGGCAGGGTCACGTTGGTCATGGGGCCATCCTCCGCGTCGAACGTGGCCACCTCATGGCCAGTTTCAGAACTTCTCGCGGTGATGACGGCGTGGGTGGGGCGAACTCATCGCCCGCCCTGGTCAGCCCGTGGCGGTGACGAGCGTGAAGCCCTTGGCCACCCAACCGGTGGCCGCCTCGGCGGCGTCGACCGGACCCCCGGCGACCTGGACGTCGTCGACGTAGAACCCGGCCCAGTCGGTGCCGGCGTCGGACGTGTAGGCGAAGCGCAGGAGGACCTGCTTCCCGGCGTAGGGCGTCAGGTCGGCGACCTGCTGCGCGTAGGCCCCCGCGCCGAGCTGCTGGCCGGTGAACGTGGGATCGGTGCCCGAGGTGCCGGTCAGGCCGTCGGTCCACGGCTTGTTGCCGCCGAGGAGCGTGGCCCCGACCGGGTCGAGGTCGGTCGAGTCGGTGGTCGGCACGCTCTTCCACGTCGCCCCGCCGTCGGTGGACGCCAGCAGGAAGCCCCAGTCGTAGCCGTCCTCCAGCTCGTACCAGGTCCAGAACGAGGCCTTCGGGTTCGGGCCGGCGGCGGTGAGGTCGAACGCCTTGGTGAGCGAGGCATCGGCGGCCGGCGTGCTGCCACCCCACCAGGCGTGCGTGCCGGAGTGGATCCGAGCGGCGGGGGCGGCGGTGCCGGCGACCGGGCCGCTGCCGCCGCCCTCGACGCTCACCTCGAGGTGGTAGTCGCGGAACGCGTCGACCTTCGCCGGGACGGTGTTCGACACCACGACCCACACGGTGTCGCCCGGCTTGACCTTGGCGTCGGCGTTGTCGTCGCCGTCGAGGATGGTCGCCGAGGCCGGCGAGTCCGGCCCGGTCGGCGCGATGGCGGCACCTGCGGGCACGGTCGTGTCGTCGTGCATCGACGCCGTGCCGTCGATCTCGATGCCCTGCGAGTCGAACACGAACAAGTCGAGGGCGTCCTCGCCCTGCGGGTCCCACACCTTCGTCGTCACGCTCTTGGCGTCGGTGGGGATGCGGACCGAGTAGGCGAGCCAATCGGTGTAGATGTCGCCCTCGGGGTTCTCGAAGCCGACGATCGAGTAGTCGGTGGTGTCGGAGGCCCAGATGTCGTTGCGCTGCACGACGCTCGGCTTGGCCGGCGACGGGGTCAGGGCCACGTAGAGCTGGACCGGGATGCGCACGTGCTGCACGACCTTGCCGCCGAGGTCGGCGGTGGCGTCGACGATGCCGGCGTAGAGGCCGGGGGCGGCGCCGGCCGCGGCCTTCACCGTGAACGGCACCGATGCCGAGGCGCCGGCCCCGAGCGAGGCCTGGCCCGGGAGGCGGTACCAGGACGCGGGGATCGGCTGCACGCCGGTGGCCTGGGGCTCGGCCAGGGCCTTGAACGTGACCTTCAGGGGCCGGGCCGCCAGCGGGCCGGCGCTGAGCTGGAACGCCTGGCTGATCTGCTGCCCGGGCACGAGGGAGTCGATCGACCAGGACGGCTGCAGCTCGTGGACGTCGTCGAGGGCGCCGACCTGTGGGGTGAGGACGGTGAGGCCCTTGGTGAGCGCCAGCAGGGCTCGCCCGGCGTCGACCCGGCCCGACCCCTCGCCGGTGACGCCGACCCAGGCGTCGTTGCGGATCGGGTACTCGGCCTCGGGGTCCTTGCCCTCGACCTTGGTCGTGATCGTGCCGACGGCGCCGGCGACCGGGCCCTCGAAGGCTCGGGCCCCGGCCGTGTTCACCAGGGCGGCCTTCACGGTGCTGTAGCGCCAGGCCTGGCCATGGGTGGCGATGTTCCACCCGTCGATGACGAGGGCGGCGGCGCCCGCGGCGGCCGGGGCCGACATCGAGGTGCCCGAGAGCACGGCGTAGTCGGGGTTGGTCGACATGGCGTTGCCGTGGGCGGCATCGAGGGCGCGGATCTCCCCGCCCTCGCTCGACTCGGGGGCGACCCAGTACACGCCGGGCGCGGTGAGGTCGGGCTTGATGAGGCGGTCGCCCGACGGGCCGCGCGACGAGAAGCCGGCGAGCACGCTGGCCCCGGCCGGCACCGCGGCGTCGCGGATGTGTCCGAACTCGCCGTGCACCGTGTCCTCGACGTCGGCGTTGCGGTCGAAGTCGGCGGCCGATGCCGCGACGGTCAGGGCCTGGGCCGCCACGCCGGGGGAGCCGAGGCTCTGCATGGCCGGTCCGCTGTTGCCGGCCGAGATCGTGAACACCACGTTGTGCTGGGCAGCGAGGGCGTTCACGAGGACGGCCTCGGCGTCGCGGTTGGTGACCTGCTCGGCGTAGAAGAGGGGCGAGCCGTAGAGCCGGCCGCTGCCGAGGCTGGCGTTGATGACGTCGGCGCCGGCGCCGCCCTCGGCCTTCTCCTTCGCCAGCAGCTCGAAGCCAGCCATGATGTCGCTGCTCAGGCCGATGCCGGCCGGCGTCATGACCTTGGCCACCGCCAGGCTGGCACCCCGGGCGATGCCGGGGAAGCGTCCGTCGGAGGCCTCGCCGGTCCCGGTCGCGATGCCGGAGACGTGGGTGCCGTGGCCGTTGTCGTCGAAGCCCGTCGCCGGCGTGCACGTGCCGTTCGTGCAGTCGACGAAGAACTTCGTCTGCTCGTCGAGGTCGGGGTGGTGGGCGTCGACGCCGGTGTCGGCCACGCCGACCGTGACGCTGCGGCCGGTGATGCCCTGGGCCCAGAGGCCCGGCGCGCCGACGTCGCCGGTGCCGCGCTTGGCCTGGATGGCGGCGGCATCGGGCGCGGTGGTGGCCTCGGCCTGCACCTCCTGCACGAGGTCGGACTCGAGTCGCACGACCTGGGGCAGCAGGGCGACCCGGGCGATCGAGGAGACCGGGCCGGCGAGGGCGACCCAGGTGATGGCGTCGTACCGGTGCCGGACGCGCGCGCCGGCCGCCGCGAGCGCCGCCACGGTGGTGGTGTCGTCGGGCGCGGCCAGCTCGGCGAGGAAGTAGACGTCACCGGCGTGGTCGCCGGCGAGGGCGCGGTAGAAGCCGTCGTCGGCGTAGCCGCCGTGGGCGACGATGCCGCGCAGGCCGCCGTCGACCTTGCCGGCGGGCAGGTCGGCGACGGGGGCGGCGGCGTGGACGCCGGGCGCCAGGAGGCCGGCGAGGGTGGCGACGCCGAGGGCGAGCGCGCCGAGGCGGAAGCGCGGGGAGGGCGTGCGCACGGATGACCCCTTTGTCGGAAGTTGGTGGCATCCGGTTCGCCGCCGGAGCAGCGTGGTCCTGCTCGGCGTACCTTTCGGGCCGTGCCCATCCGACCGCTCGCCGGCCCCCGCGTCATGCGCCGGCTGCCCGACGGCGTCGCGCCGTGCACGCCGACCCGCTTCTCGCTCGTGCCCCAGGGCGCCACCATCGGCGCCCTCGTCCAGGGCGTCGACCTCCGGCAGCCGTGCGACGACGAGCTGCAGGACGAGCTGGCCTCGGCCCTCCGGGAGTGGAAGGTCCTCCTCTTCCGTGACCAGCACCTGACGATCGAGCAGCACGCCGCCTTCGCCGCCCGCTGGGGCCAGCTCACCGACGACACCCTGGTCGCCACCTCGGCCCCCGACCCGGTCGACAACGTGGTGGTGTTCACCCGCGACGCCACGACCGTCGGGCTCGAGAACGAGTGGCACAGCGACGGCACCTTCCGGCCGATGCCGACGATGGGCACGATCCTGCGGGCCATCGAGGTGCCCGAGGTGGGCGGCGACACGCTCTTCGCCGACATGGCGGCGGCCTACGACAACCTGCCGGTCGACGTGCAGGAGCGGCTCGTCGGGCTCACCGCCATCCACGACTGGAGCATCGGGGCCTACGCCGGGAAGTACGGCGACGCCCTGGCCGAGCTCCAGGCCGCCCACCCGCCGGTGGAGCATCCAGTGGTGATCCGCCACCCGGAGACCGGTCGGCCCACGCTCTTCGTCAACCGCCTCTTCACCAAGGAGCTGCGGGGCCTGCCGGTCGACGAGGGCGCCGACCTGCTGGCGGCGCTGTGCGGGATGGTCGACCTGCCCGAGCTGCAGTGCCGGTTCCGGTGGGCGCCGGGCTCGATCGCCATGTGGGACAACGTTGCCTGCAACCACTACGGCGCCAACGACTACTTCCCGAGCCGCCGGGTCATGGCCCGCACCACCGTGTTCAGCCTCACCCACGACCGGGTGGTCGGGGCCTAGCGCTCGCGACAGGTTGCTGTCGCCGGACGTCTAGCGCCCGAGGGCGATCTCCTGGAGCTGGCGGACGGCCTCGAAGAAGGCGTCCGGCGGCGTGGTGTCGGGGTCGATGAGGCGGTGGAGCAGGAAGCCGTCCTCCATGGCCATGAGGAGGGCGCCCACCTCCAGCGGGTCGACGTCGCGGTCCATGCCGGCGGCCCGCAGGCTGCTCGCGGCCATCTCGCCGATGACCTTGCGCATGGTCTGGAGCCGCTCGGCCAGCGCCGGGCGCTGCTCGGGGACGCGGGCGACGTGGAGCACCAGCTCGATTTGGAGCATCGGCGAGTTGTGGAGCGGATCGCCCTCGCGGTGGTTGTCGGCCCGCAGCGCCTCGACGAAGTCGACGGCGTCGGGGTGGGCCTCGAGCAGGGCCAGGGCGGCCTGGGTGCTGCGCTCGCAGTGGTCCTCGTACATGGCGAGGAGCAGCTCGTCCTTGGTGGCGAAGTTCGAGTAGAACGCGCCGCGCGTGAAGCCGGCGGCCGAGGCGATCTGCTCGATGGTCGCCCCGCCGATGCCCTGGTCGGCGAACACCTCGGCCGCCGCCTCGAACAGGCGGGCGCGGGTCTCCTCGCGCGTCGGACGAACCCGCTCCCTTGACACCGGCGGTCACGATACAGCAACGTATCCATTCGATACACCAACGTATCGAGTCGGAGGACGGCGATGACGACGACCGAAGCCCAGCAGTTCTTCGTGGCGGCCATGGCCCCCGAGCACCGGGCCGACCCCTACCCGCTCTACGCCGACTGGCGGGAGCGGGGCCGGATGCACCGGGTCGACGACGACACGTGGCTGGTGCTGGGCCACGCCGAGGTGACCGCCTGCCTGCGCCACCCGCTGCTCTCGTCGAACGAGCAGCGGTCGGTGGTCCACCAGCGCGAGGTTGCCGCCGGCCGCGAGGTGCCCCCGCTGGCCCCGAGCCTCCTCTTCATGGACCCGCCCGACCACACCCGGCTCCGCGGCCTGGTCTCCCGGGCGTTCACCCCCCGCACCGTCGAAGGCCTGCGGGCCCGGACCGAGGCGCTGGTGGTCGAGCTGCTCGACGGGCTCACGGGTGAGGTCGACCTCATCTCCTCGCTCGCCTACCCCCTCCCGGTGCAGGTGATCTGCACCCTGCTCGGCGTGCCCGAGGAGGACGAGGCCCGCTTCTCGGGCTGGTCGAAGGTGCTGGCCCGCAGCATCGACCCCTCGATCCTGCGCTCACCCGAGGTCGAGGCCCAGATCGCCATCGCCGGCGAGGAGCTCACGGCCTACATGGAGGGGTTGGTCGTCCGCCGCGAGTCGACGCCCGGCGACGACCTCATCTCCGGCCTCCTCGCCGTCGAGGCCGAGGGCGACCACATCACCCACGCCGAGCTGATCGACCTGACGATGCTCCTCCTGGTCGCCGGCCACGAGACCACGGTGAACCTCATCGGCAACGGCACCCTCGCCCTGCTCGGCCACCCCGACCAGCGGGGCCCGCTCGACGCCGGCATCGACGAGCTGCTCCGGTTCGACAGCCCGGTGCAGATGAACATCCGCGTCGCCACCGAGGACGTCGAGATCGCCGGCGAGGCGATCGCCGCCGGCTCCGAGCTGATCCTCGTGCTGGCCGCCGCCAACCGCGACCCGGCCGCCTTCGCCCGACCCGACGAGCTGCTCCTCGGCCGCGACGCCCGGCGCCACGTCGCGTTCGGCGGTGGCATCCACCACTGCCTCGGCGCCGCCCTCGCCCGCATGGAGGGCCAGCTGGCCATCGCCGGCCTCCTCGACCGGTTCCCCGACGTCCGGCTGGCCGGCGAACCCGAGCTCCGGCCCACCTTCACGCTGCGAGGGCTCGAGCACCTGCCCGTCGACCTGGGCCAGGTCTAGATCCCCGACGAATGTGCGGTCTCAGGGTCCGACGTTCAGACCGCACGTTCGACCCCCGCGCGCGACAACAGCTAGGGGATCGCGTAGGTCACCGACGCCTGGGCCACGAGCTCGTCGCCGGAGAGGAGCCGCACGTCGGTGACCGACAGGCGGCGGCCGAGCTTGAGCACCTCGGCGTGGGCGACGAGGCTCCGCTCGAGCGACGGCTTGCGCAGGAAGTTGATGGTGAGGCTGCTCGTCACGGCCAGGGCGACGGGCCCGATGCGGGAGAGGGTGGCGAGCCACGCCGCCCCGTCGACCAGTCCCATCATCACCGGTCCGGCGACCGTGCCACCGGGTCGCTCGTGCTCGGGGCCGATCGGCAGCTCGAGCACCACGCCGGTGGCGGTCACCTCGACGACGCGGTGGTTGCGGGGCGAGTTGGGGAAGGCGCCGGTGAGGAAGTCGTTCAACTCGTCGGGCGTCATGACCGGGGGCGGGAGGGCCACCCCGGCAGGGTAGGCGTCAGGCGCCCACCAGCTCCTCACGGTCGCGGAGCGTGCGGCGCAGCACGCCGGCGACCTCGGTGAGGCCGAACGGCTTCGGCAGGAACCGGAGCCCGGGCACCGTGGCGAGGTCGCTGGTGGCGCCCGACATCAGCACCACCGGGATCTCCGGGTGCAGGGTCCACAGCCGCTCGATGAGCGTGATCCCGCAGTCGACACCGAGGCAGAGGTCGGTGAGCACGATGTCGATGGGGTGGACGTTGGCGGCGTGGAGGGCGGCCTCGGCGTCGGAGGCGGCGGTGACCTGGAAGCCGATGCGGTCGAGGTAGCCGACGAGGATGTGGAGCAGCTCGGGCTCGTCGTCGACCACCAGCACGTGCGGGTTCCGCTCCATGCGAACCAGCACACCACTTCGGCGAAGTGGTGGACAGAGTCGTGCGCACCGAACCCACTGGTGCAGCTGCACCAGTCGCGCCCGGCATGTCACAGTTCGCGGCGATGTCCGCCCCCGCCTGGCTCGACGAGCTGCCACTGGCGCCCGGCCCGCCGTGGCACGCCATGGGCACGCGGGCGCTCGAGGAGCGGGACTGGCTCGTGGTCGACGGCGACCGCGACGAGCAGCTCGCCTACAAGCGCGACCTGCTGGCCGCCCACCACGACGTGGTCGCCGTCGCCCGTCCCGGGAGCGAAGCAGCCGCATCCGAGGCGGCTGCGCTCGTCGGCGCGCCCGACCTCGAAGCGGCCGCGCTCCGGGTGCAGGAGGACCTGTGCGTGCTGGTGCGCCGCGACGACCGGTGGTGCCTCGACGCCGGCGTCGTCTGCTTCCCGTCGATGTGGCGACTGGCCGACAAGCTGGGCCGGCCCATGGCCGAGGTCCACGGGCCGGTGCCGGCCTACGCCGACGAGCTGGCCGACCGGGTCGACCGCTTCCTCGACCGGCTCGAGCGTCCGGCCTGGCGGCGCAACTGGTTCGTGCACGACTCGCCCGAGCTCCACCTGCCCGAGCCACCGCCGCCGCACGCCGCGCCCGCGGTGCCCGAGGGCCTCTGGCTGCGCTCGGAGCGCCAGACCCTGCGACCGCTGCCGGCCTCGGGCGGGATCCTCTTCGCCATCCGCACGCAACAGGTGCCGCTGGCCGTGGTGGCCGAGCGGCCCGACGTGGCGGCCCGGATGGCCGAGGCCATGGCGGCCTGGTCGCCCGAGCTCGTGGCCTACCGCGGCGCCGCCGCCTGGCGCGACGCCGTGGTCCGGTGGCTCAGCCGGAGTGGGCCTCCTGGTCGATCCGATCGGCCGGAGCCTGCCCCGAGTCGGTGAGGTCGTAGGTCCAGTCGGGCTGCTTCCCGTCGTGTCCCTCGTCGAGCACGAAGCGGTCGTCGACCAGGTCGAGGATCGGGGCGATCAGGACTGGCTCGGCCCCGTCGAGCCGGGCATCGGCGTGAGCCCGCACCTCGGTGGCGAAGCGATCGAGCAGGCTGCCCACGACCCGCTCCTGCTGGCTGGCCAGCGAGCACCGGGCGCCGGTGGCCACCGTGGTGACCCGGTCGGCGAGCTGGGCGACGACGCCGTCCTCGGCCTCCGACCGGCGGAGGTCGTCGAGCAGGTCGGCCATGGCCAGGCCGTCCTGCTTGCACGGCGTGCACTGGCCGCACGACTCGACGGCGAGGAAGCGGGAGATCCCGCGGGTCACGGCGATCATGTCGCGGGTGTCGTCGAAGACGATGAACCCGGCGGCGCCGAGGCCGGCCCCGGCCGCCTCCATGTCCTCGTAGGTGAGGGGCGTGCTCAGCTGGTCGCCGGTGAGGAACGGGTTGGCCACGCCGGAGGCCACCGCCTTGATCGAGCGGCCCTTGCCCGGGCCGCCGCCGGCCGCATCGAGCGCGTCGGCCAGCGGGGTGCCCATGGCGACCTCGACGACGCCGTGGCGCACGGTGTCGCCCGAGACGGTGCAGACGATCGTGCCCGGCGACCGCTCGGTGCCGAGCTCGCGGAACCAGGCCGGTCCGTTGAGGACGATCCCGGGGACGTTGGCCAGCGTCTCGACGTTGTCGACGAGGGCCGGGGGCGCCGGGGAGTCGCCGACCTCGTCGGCCAGGTCGACGTGGCTGGCCGAGGCGCTGTCGTCGCCGACCTGGTCGACGCCGCGTCGGAACGGCGGGGCGATGCGGGGGAAGGGGGCCCGGCCGTCGAGCACCTCGAGCAAGGCGGTCTCCTCGCCGAACAGGTACTCGCCCGGCCCGGTGACGACGTCGAGCTCGACGCCGTCGGCCCAGCCGGCGTCCCGGACGTCGGTGATGGCCTGCCGCACCCGGTCGATCTCGGTCGTGAACGAGCCCTTCATGGCCACGTGGACGCTGTCGGCGCCCACCGCCACGGCCGCGATGAGGGCGCCCTCCAGCACGCGGTACGGGTTGGCCCGGAGGATCGCCCGGTCCTTGAACGACCCGGGCTCGCCCTCGGCCGCGTTGACCACGACGCTGGTGGTCATGGTCGGCGAGGCGTAGCCGGCGACGGTGGCCCACTTGGTGCCGGTGGGGAAGCCGGCACCGCCCCGGCCCCGCAGCCCGGCGTCGGCCACGATCTGGACGACGGCCTCGGGTTCGACCTTGCGAGCCGCGGCGAGCGCCTCACCACCTCCGTCCGCTCGGTAGCTGGCGAAGGTGGCAGGTGAGTCATCGAGCACGCGTCCCATCGGCCCCGACCTACCCCGTGACGGGGTTGGACAAGCGATGTAGGAAGGGGGGATGGCCACCTCCCCGGACACGCTCGCCGAGGCCATCGCCCTGCTCGAGGCCGATGGCTACACCGAGGACTTCAACCTGACGGGTGGCGTGCTCGACTGCGTCGCCTGCCAGGTCGCCCACGAGCCGGTCGTGGGCATCATCGAGCGGCAGTACCGCTTCGAGGGGGCGAGCAACCCCGACGACGAGTCGGTCGTGTTCGGCGTGCGGTGCCCGGCTTGCGGCGCCCGGGGGGTGGTCGTGAGCGCCTTCGGTCCGGGCGCCGACCCCGAGGTCCTGGCGTGGCTCACGAAGGCCGGTGCCTGAGCGCCGCTTCCCCGACGGCTTCACCTGGGGGACCGGTGCCGCCGCCTACCAGGTGGAGGGCGGCATCGACCTCGACGGGCGCGGGCCCTCGATCTGGGACACGTTCGCCCACACGCCCGGCCGGGTGCGCGACGGGTCGAACGGCGACGTCGCCGTCGACCACCGCCACCGCTGGCGGGAGGACATCGCCCTGGTGGCCGACCTCGGCGTGAGTGCCTACCGGCTGTCGATCGCCTGGCCCCGGGTGCAGCCCCGGGGGAGCGGACCGGTCAGCGAGGCCGGGCTCGACTTCTACCGGGCGGTGGTCGACGAGTTGCTGGCGCATGGCATCGAGCCGTTCGTGACGCTGTACCACTGGGACCTGCCCCAGGCCCTGGAGGACGATGGCGGCTGGCCGGAGCGGGCCACCGCCGAGCGGTTCGGCGAGTACGCCGGGATCGTCGCCGGCGCCCTGGGCGACCGGGTGCAGCGGTGGGGCACGGTCAACGAGCCGTGGTGCGCGGCGATGCTCGGCCACGCCCTCGGCATCCACGCCCCGGGTCGGCGCGACCCGGCCGCGGCGATGGCGGCCGCCCACCACCTCCTGCTCGGGCACGGCCTCGCCGTCGACGCCGTGCGGGCCGCGGTGCCGGGCGCCCAGCTCAGCATCACCCTCAACCCCTATCCGGTGGTGGCGGCGGGTGACCGCGACGAGGACGTCGACGCGGCACGCCGGGTCGACGGGTTGGCCAACCGGCTCTGGTACGACGCCGTGCTCGAGGGCCGCTACCCGGAGGACGTGCTCGACGACGTGTCGGCCGTGACCGACCTGGCCTTCGTCCGCGACGGCGACCTGGCCGTGATCGCCCGTCCCATCGACGCGTTGGGCCTCAACTACTACCGCCGCCACCACGCTCGCTGGGCCGCCGAGCCGGCGGCGCAGCAGCTCTGGCCCGGGTCGCCCCACGTCGAGCTGGTCGAGCCTCCGGGGGCGCGCACCGACCTCGGGTGGGCCATCGAGCCCGACGGGCTGCGCGAGGTGCTGGTGCAGGTGACCCAGGGGTGGTCGCCGCCGCCGCTCTACGTCCACGAGAACGGCGCAGCCTTCACCGAGGTGCACGACGACCAGCGCCGCATCGACTTCCTCGCCGCCCACCTCGGCGCCGCCCACGAGGCCCTGGCCGCCGGCGTCGACCTCCGCGGCTACTTCGTGTGGACGCTGATGGACAACTTCGAGTGGGCCGAGGGGTTCCAGGCCCCGTTCGGCCTCGTGCACGTCGACCTCGACACGCTCGACCGGACGCCCCGGCGCAGCTTCGGCTGGTACCGGGACGTGATCGCCGCCAACGCCCTGTAGGCCGTCACACCCCCGGCGTACGATCGCGGCATGCCGACCACCTCCCCCGAGATCGAGCTGGAGCTGGAGACCCACCGCCGTGAGCTCACCGGGTACTGCTACCGGATGCTCGGCTCGGGCTTCGAGGCCGAGGACGCCGTCCAGGAGACCCTTGTCCGGGCCTGGAAGAACATCGACCGGTTCGAGGGTCGCTCGTCGCTGCGGTCGTGGCTGTACCGGATCGCCACCAACGTCTGCCTCGACATGGTGCAGGGCCCCCAGCGCCGGGCCCGGGCCATGGACATGGGGCCCTCGACCACGGCCGACAAGCCCAACCTCGAACGGCTCCCCGAGAGCGCGTGGATCCTGCCGGCGCTCGACGGGCGGGTGCTGCCCGAGGCCGGCGATCCGGCCGAGGTCGCGGCCCAGCGCGACTCGATCCGGCTGGCCTTCGTGGCCGCCCTCCAGCACCTGCCGCCCCGGCAGCGGGCCGTGCTGATCCTGCGCGAGGTGCTGCGGTGGCAGGCCACCGAGGTGGCCGAGCTGCTCGACACCACCGTCGCGTCGGTGAACAGCGCCCTCCAGCGGGCCCGGGCCACCCTCGCCGAGGCCGACGTCGAGGACGTGCCGCTCGACCAGCTCGACGACGAGCACCAGGCCCTGCTCGAGCGCTACGTCACCCTCTTCGAGTCCTACGACATCGCCTCGCTGGTCACGCTGCTGCACGACGACTGCCACTTCACGATGCCGCCCCACGACATGTGGCTGCAGGGCCACGCCGACATCGCGGCGTGGATGGTCGGGCCGGGCATCGAGTGCAAGGACGGCCGGCTCGTGCCCATCCCGGGGGGCGCCAACGGCTGCCCCGCCTTCGCCAGCTACCGCCAGACCTCGCCCGGCGTGTGGACGCCGTGGTCGGTGGTCGTGCTCGAGCTGTCAGGCGGGAAGATCGCCACCATCCACAACTTCCTCTACCCCGAGCGGTTTCCGGACTTCGGCCTCCCGACCCGGCTGACGGCCGAGCACCAGGGGGCCTAGGACATCACCGAGGCCGGCCAGGTGCACGAGCTCGCACAGCTCGGGCACCGGGTCGATCACCCGCGACACGCCCCCCGAGCGGCGCACGGCCAGGTTCAGCCGGGCCAGGGCGTCGACGAGCGCGAGCGTCACCGGGCCGTCGATCTCGACGGTCACCACCCGCCTCGG
>JAODBP010000077.1 GCA_025464025.1 Actinomycetes bacterium
GGCCGTAGCGCTCGGCCGCGTACCGGATCATCTCGTCCCGGTAGCGGTCGTCGAAGTCCATGTCGATGTCGGGCATGGAGATGCGGCTCGGGTTGAGGAACCGCTCGAACAGCAGGTCGTACTTGATCGGGTCGAGGTCGGTGATCTTCAGCGTGTAGGCCACGGCGCAGCCGGCGGCCGAGCCACGACCGGGGCCGACCCGGATGCCGCCCTTCCGGGCGTGGTCGATGAGGTCCCACACGATGAGGAAGTACGAGCTGAACCCCATGTGGTCGATGACGCCGAGCTCGTAGTCGAGCCGCTCGACGACGTCGGGCGGGAGGTTCCGCCCCCAGCGGGCGTAGGCGCCCTCGTAGGTGAGGTGGCGCAGGTAGGCCGTGTCGGTCTCGAAGCCGGCCGGCAGCGGGAACGACGGCAGCTTGGGCTTGCCGAACTCGATCTCGACGTTGCACCGCTCGGCGATCCAGAGCGTGTTGTCGCAGCTCTCGGGCACCTCGCTGAAGAGCTGGCGCATCTCGAACGCCGACTTCAGGTAGTGGTTGTCGCTGGAGAACTTGAACCGGTTGGGGTCGTCGATCGTGGAGTTCGTCTGCACGCACAGCAGGGCGTCGTGGGCGACGGCGTCCTCGCGGTGCACGTAGTGGCTGTCGTTCGTGGCCAGCAGCGGCGCCTGGATCTTGCGGGCGATCTCGAGGAGCTGCGGGTTGGTGCGGTGCTGCTCGGGGATCCCGTGGTCCTGGATCTCGACGAAGAGGTTGTCGCGCCCGAAGATGTCCTGGAGCCGGGCCGCCTTCTCGATGGCACCCTGCTCGTCGCCCCGCAGCAGCGACTGGAGCACGTGGCCGCCGAGGCAGCCGGTGGTGGCGATGACGCCCTTGGCGTGGCGCTCGAGCAGCTCCCAGTCGAGCCGGGGCTTGTAGTGGTAGCCCTCGAGGAAGGCCAGGCTCGAGAGCTTGATGAGGTTCTTGTAGCCCTCGTTGCTCTCGGCCAGCAGGCAGAGGTGGTAGTAGAGCTTCTTCCCGCCGTCGACCTCCCCGCCCGAGTCGTCGACCCGGCCCCGCCGGGAGGGCTTCTCGAACCGGCTGTCGTGGGCCATGTAGGCCTCGATGCCGATGACCGGGTTGACACCCTGCTTGCGGCACTCGGCGTAGAAGTCGAGGACGCCGTACATGTTGCCGTGGTCGGTGATGCCCAGCGCCGGCTGGCCGTCGGCGGCGGCGGCGGCCACGACCTCGGACACGCGCGCCGCGCCGTCGAGCATCGAGAATTCCGTGTGCTGATGCAGATGGGTGAAGCTGTCGCCCACAGGTTCCCTACGTCGTCCACACACCGTCCACAGGCGGCTGGGGATAAGAGTTACACGGCTGTAACTCCTCGACGGTACACCGCGCGCCCGACGGCGCGTCGCGCGGCTCAGGCCTCGCGCTTGATGATCGAGATGCGGCCGCTGGGCTCGAGCACGGCGAGGCGGACCTCCTCGATCGTCTCCAGGCCCGACTGCCGGGCCGCCTCGAGCACCTCGCTCAGCGGCATCTGCTCGAGCCTCAGGGCGGCGTCGATCGGCGTGCCGTCGCACACCAGCACCAGGGGCACCCCCTCGATGATCCGCCGAGCCCGGCCCGACCGCCACGACAGCCAGGTGAGCACGCTCACCCAGAACCCGAACGTGCTGAGGGCGAGGACCGACCCGGTGAGCGAGTAGTCCTCCTGGGTCACCCCGGTCTGCACGAGGTCGCCGACCACGACGAGGAAGAGCAGCTCGAACGGCGCCATGTCGCCGAGCGTCCGCTTCTTCATCCCGCGCGTCAGGGCGAAGAGGATCCAGAACATGACCGTGGCCCGGACGACGAGCTCCACTACGGCCTCACCTTCGTGTGGAAGCGGGCGGTGACGACCGGCTCGTCGTCCTCCATGACGGCGACGGCGCCGTCGCGCCCGGCCTGGACGCCGGGCTCGATGCGGGCCTCGTAGGTGATGACGAGCTCGTCGCCCGGTGGCGGGTCGAACTCCCAGATCACCCACGGGCCGAGCGAGGTCTCCCCCGACGGCGCCGGGATCGTCGCGTTGGCGTCCCACATCTCGAGGTAGCGACGGCTGACGGCGACCTGCACCGGCTCGTCGAAGCCGCCCTCCCGGCGGAGGCGGATGCGGAAGTCCGTGGCGAGGGCCGGTCGGGTCACGGTCGGGTGCTCCACGACGAGGCGGTAGCCCTCGCCCTCGACCGCCGTCGAGTCCTCGTCGGGGCCGATGGCGTCGACCACGTCGAGGCCGTCGAGCACGGCGAGGCCGAGGACCACCAGCACCATCCCGAACAGGATCCGGTGGAGCCACAGGCGCTGCCGGAGGACCCCCCGCGACGACGGGTCGCCGGGGTCGACGACCTCGTCGCTCCGGTCGCCCGGCACTACACGGGCTCCGACGCCGCCGCTCCGGCCACGAGCCGGACGCCTCCTTCGTCCCACGTGTCGACCTCGTCCCAGGTGTAGTAGCGGGCCCGCCGCTCGAGCCGGCGGAAGATCGTGGTCAGCGGCCACGGGCCCTGGACGCCGGCCCGGGCGAACCCGAGGCGCACGGCGAGCGTGCCCTTCCCCGTCACGACGCCCTCGACCCGGAGGGCCTGGCCGAAGCCCTCGACGTAGGGGCCGTCCTGCACCAGGCGGACGTCTTGGACCCGGCCCAGGGCCTCTCCGTCCGCCGTCGTGACCGGCGACCCGAGAAGGTCACTCAGCCGCATGGCCGGCCCCCGGGATGTGGTCGATCACGTGGTCGCCGACCCACCGCTCGGCGTGGAAGGTGGCCACCTCGGTGCGATCGAGCGAGAGGCGGATGTCCGAGTTGATCTCGGCCACCCGCGACAGCGGGATCAGCGTGTGGTCGGTGCCGTCGTGGTCGACCTGGCGGTGGGCCCGATCGAGCCAGTCGCCGAGGGTGCGGGCGCCGAGCCGGCGGACCAGCGCGCCGGGGCCGGCCCGGAGGCCGACCACCACGAGGCTGCCGTCGGGCCTGGCGTCGAGCTCGACGTCGTCGACGTTGCCGGCCATGAGGCCGTCGCGATCGAGCATCTGGCGGTCGAGCAGCGACAGCGTCGCCCAGAGCCGGCGGGCCTCGGGGCCGCTCGCGCGGTCGGGGGCGCTCACGCGCCCGCCTTGGTGATGATCATCAGCGGGATGGTGGCCACGGCCACGATCGTGAGGAGGACGAGGTACAGCATGGCCACCACGTTCAGTGCCTTCCCGTTCACCTTCGTCCCCATGTAGTCGGGGTCGTTGGCGATGACGAGGATCGGGAAGTACGTGAGCGGCAGGGCGGCGGCCGACAGCACGATCGAGTACTCGGTCACCTTCACCGGGTCGACGCCGGAGAACAGGAACAGGGCCCCGGCCACGATCGACACGATGATCAGCAGGTGGAACCGGGGGGCGTCCTTGGGCCGCACGTACTTCCCCCACTGCCAGCCGAGGTACTGGGCCACGGTGTAGCCGGCCGAGAGCCCGGTCTCGAGGGCGGCGCCGAACGTGGCGGCGAAGATGCCGAGGAGCAGCACGGCCAGGCCGACCTTGCCCAGCACCACCGCCGTCGGCAGGGCGACCTGCGGGAGCGTGTCGACCGAGATGCCGAGCGGCCGGAACACGAGAGTTGTCCCGACCATGATCGCCAGCGAGAGCAGGCCCCCGAGCGGGAAGCCGATGTAGACGTTGGCCCGGTTGGTGGCGAGGTCGGCATCGGTCCAGTGCTCCTCGACCGCGCCGGCGGAGAAGAAGAACACCTCGTACGGCGTCATGGCCGCGCCGAACAGGGCGATGCCGAAGTAGGCGTAGGTGAACGGCGTCTCCTCCTTCGGGATGGCCGGGTGCAGGGCCTGGTGGGCCAGCGACCCCCAGTCGGGCGCGGCGTGCACGACGGTGACGACCGTGACGAGCAGGCACAGGCCGAGCAGGCCGAACACCCGCTCCATGGTCTCGAACGGCATCCGCCAGATCACCAGCCACACGAGGAAGGCGGCGGCGGGGACGAGCAGCACGTAACTGATGCCGGCGAGCAGCGACAGGGCGATGGCGACGCCGGCCAGCTCGGCCGTGAGGGTGAGGAAGTTGATGAAGAACGACGCGCCGAGGTTGACGAGCGCGGCACGGGGCCCGAGCCGCTCGCGCACGAGGTCGAACACCGGTCGGCCCGACACGGCCGCCACCCGGCCCGCCATCTCGGCGTAGACGACGATCCCGACCACCCCGACCACCACGACCCAGGCCAACCCGAGCCCGAACCGGGCGCCGGTCTCGGAGTTGGCCACGAGGTCGCCGATGTCGACGAAGCCGCCGATCGCGGTGAGCACGCCGAGGAAGATGCCGAGCACCCGCTTCACGAGTGCTGCTCCACGAACGCCTGGAGGTGCTCGGCATCACCGGCCAGCGCCGCGGCCGTGTCGTCGAGCGTGTGCAGCTGGCCCCGGCGGGCGGCGATGCGCACGTCGGTCACGTGGGCGAGGGCGTCCCCCAGGAGCCGGTCGAGCTCGTCGCGGAGGTCGTCACCCCGACCATCGGGCGGCTGGATCGAGCCGAACGTGCCGGTCAGCCCGTCGAGCGACTCCTCCGCGTCGGAGACGACCGTCGACGTGTAGGGGCCGAAGGCGTTGCCCTTGGCTGCCGCCTCGGCGACGAGGCGAACGGTCTGGACGTTCGACAGCGCGGCGGACGCCGTCGTGGTGGCCTTGCCCTCGTACTTCCCGTACGTGCGCGCCGGCCCGACCGGGTGGGCGCACCCCGCCGCGACCACGAGCAGCACCACGGCGCAGCGAGTCCACCGGAACACCGCCGGGTGGTACCCCTGCCGGGTACGCCCCGAACCTCGAGGCCGGACCTAGAGGTACGTGCCGGGCACCGGGGCGTCGGCCGAACCGGAGGGAAGGCCGCGTTGGCCGGCCATCTGCTCGAGCTGCTGGCGGGCCTGCATCTGCTGGGCGAACAGCGTGGCCTGGATGCCGTGGAACAGGCCCTCGAGCCAGCCGACGAGCTGGGCCTGGGCGATGCGCAGCTCCGACTCGCTCGGCGCCTCCTGGTCGAACGGGAGGGCGAGGCGGGCCAGCTCGTCGCGGAGGTCGGGCGAGAGGCCCTCGGCCAGCTCGCGGACGCTGGTCTCGTAGATCTCCTTGAGCCGGGTGCGGCTGGCCTCGTCGAGCGGGGCCTGGCGGACCTCCTCGAGGAGCTGGCGGATCATCGAGCCGATCCGCATGACCTTGGCCGGCTGCGAGACCGCCTCTCCCTGGAGCTCCTCGACGACGGGCGCGGGGACGGGGGCCTCGACGACCTCGGGCGTGGCGTGATCGCTCATCCGGCCATCATGCCCCGAGGGCGAGCAGCGGGATCCGCATCTCGGCCGGGGTGAGCGAACCGTGCCGCGACTGGAGCCGGTACGGACCCGTGTCGGCGGGGTCCTCGAACGCCACCGGGTCGATGGCGGCGAGCACCACGTCGCCGAAGCGGGCGGCCGCCGCCTCGCTCACCTTGGGGCCGAACCACTCCTCGGCGACGACCTCGTCGCGCGTGCGGACCCACGCCCGCCCGTCGTGGCACGCCCGGGCCGCGGCGGCCAGGTCGTCGTGGGCGCCGGGCCGGGCATGCAGCCAGCGGAACCGGCCCTCGCCCGAGAGCAGCTCGACGTGGGCCATCACGTCGTCGTGGATGGGGACGATGGCGTCACCGACCTGCACCTGGCCGTGGTCGGACGTGAGGACGAGCACGGCGCCGGGCGGCAGGACCGCGATCAGGTCGGCGGCGAGGCGGTCGGTGGCGACGAGCTCGGCCTCGTAGTGGTCGTCGAGCCCGTACTCGTGGGCCACCTTGTCGATGCCGTCGTAGTAGGCGTAGACGAACCGCTCCCCCGCCCGGAGCAGGTTGCGCACCTCGGTGACCAGCGTGCTCGGGACCCGCCACCCGTGGAACCGGGTGTCGCCCAGGTGGGCGGCGGAGAAGCCGGTGCCGGCGAACTCGGCCCGGGTGACGATCGGTGGGCGGCGACCCCGGAAGGCGGGGCGGCCCTGGATGACGTCGGGCGGGATCACGGTGCGGGCGTCGCCGGCCGGCGTCTGCCACCGGAGGACGTTGAGCACGTCGCCCCGGACGTTGATCCGGTAGCCCACGACGCCGTGCTCGCCGGGCGGGCAGCCGAGCGTCAGCGAGCTGAGGGCGGTGGCCGTGGTGCTCGGTGCCACGGTCGAGATCGGGCCCCCCGCCATGGCGCTCAGGGTCGGCGTGAGGTGGCGACGGGACTCGAGCTGGTCCCACCCGAGCCCGTCGACGGCGAGGAGCACGACCTGGGGCGCGTCCCATGCCGCAGCCGGGAGCCAGGCCGGTCGCTCGGCCGGCGGCTCGAGCAGGGTGGGGACCACGTTGCTGAGGCACGCACCGTCGTAGTCCGGGATGAGGGGCTCCATCGCAGCTCCGACCGTAGGATGGTCCGGGTGAAGGTGTCGACCCGAGGGGATTACGCCAGTCGTGCCCTGTTGTCCCTGGCGTTGCACGCCGAACGGGAAGGGCCGACCTCGGTGCGCGACATCGCCGAGCGGACCGGGTTGCCCCAGCCCTACCTGGAGCAGATCCTCCTGGCCCTGAAGGGCGCCGGGCTGGTGCGCTCGAAGCGAGGCGTGGGCGGCGGCTACGTGCTGGCCCGCACGCCGGCCGAGATCACGCTGGGCGAGATCGTCTCCGCCGTCGACGGCCCCATCGTGGTCGGCGACTTCGGGCTGCCCCACGAGAACGGCGCGTGCGACCACGAGGGGCAGTGCGTGCTCCTCGACGTGTGGGCCGACGTCGGCGCGCACATGCGCCGCCACCTCGACTCCTTCACCCTCGCCGACTGCGTCGACCGCGCCGGCAACTTCACCGGTCCCGTCGCCGTCGAGGCCGCCGAACCCGCCTGACCCTCAGCCGAGTGTGCGGTCTCAGCGTCCGGATCCCGGACGTTCAGACCGCACACTCGCTCAGATGAGGCGGGCGAGGACGTCGGTGAGGTCGTCGGGGAGGGGCGTGGTGAAGGAGACGCGCTCGCCGGTGGAGGGGTGGTCGAAGGCGAGGGTGTGAGCGTGGAGGAAGGTGCGGGGCGTGGCGAACGACGCCCGCTTCCCGCGGTAGCGCGGATCGCCCACGATGGGGTGCCCGATGGCGGCGAGGTGGACCCGGATCTGGTGGGTACGCCCGGTCTCGAGCTTGCACTCGATGAGGGCGGCCTCGATCGGGTCGGTGAAGACCTGCTGGGTGACGTACTGGGTGCGCGCCTCCCGCCCCGACGACGACACCGCCATGCGGGTCGGGTCCTTCTTCGACCGACCGATCGGCGCGTCGATCATCCCCGTCGCCGGCTCGGGGTAGCCCCACACCAGCGCCAGGTAGCGGCGCTCGACGGTCCGCCCCGACAGCTGCCCGACGAGCGAGTCGTAGGCCGCCGGCGTGCGGGCCACGACCAGCAGGCCGGACGTGCCCTTGTCGAGCCGGTGCACGATCCCGGGCCGGTCGGGCTCGCCCACGCCGGCCAGGTCGGGGTACCGGGCCAGCAGGCCGGCGACCATCGTCCCCGACGCGTTGCCGGCACCCGGGTGCACGACGAGCTCCTGGGCCTTGTCGACCACCAGCACGTCGGCGTCCTCGTACACGACGGTCACCTCGACGTCGGGCTCCGGCCTGGCCTTCGGCTCCTCGACCACCTCGGGCACCTGGACCGAGATCTCGTCGTCCTCGGCCACCTTCTGCGACGGCTTGGTCACGACCTTGCCCCGCAGCTCGACGGCGCCGCCGGCGATCAGCTCGGCCACGTCGGCCCGGGTCAGCCCGGTCATGAACGCCACCACCCGGTCGACCCGCTCGCCACCGAGGGCGGCCGGCACGCGCTCGTTCATGCCGCCTGCTCCCGGCC
The DNA here is from genome assembly GCA_025464025.1 of Actinomycetes bacterium. Next base: position 7,906 of record JAODBP010000077.1, read on the forward strand.
GGCGGTCAGGGCAAGGGCCACGGCACCGCAGGTGATCGCCATGTCGGCCACGTTGAACACCGGCCACCACTGGAGGTCGACGAAGTCGACGACGGGGCCACCCAGGAACCCGCTCCCGTCACGCAGCAGGCGGTCGAGCAGGTTGCCGATGGCGCCGCCGACGATGGCCGCCGACGCGATCCGGGGCACCCGGCCCGACAGCTGCCGACCCATGCCGAGCACGCCGACGACGATGCCCACGGCCACGAGGGCGATCAGGGGCGCGAACTTCGAGCCCAGCCCGAACGCCGCGCCGTTGTTGTAGACGAGGTGCAGGCGCAGCGACCCGACGAGGTGGACGTCACGATGGGTCAGCTCGCGCAGCGCCAACCACTTGGTGAGGTGGTCGACGGCCACGACGCCCGCCGCCACGGCGGTCAGCGTCGGGACAGCCCGCCGCTCTTGCACGTCACGCAGAGCGCCGCCGCCGGCAGCGCCTTCAGCCGTTCCTTGGGGATGGTCTCGTTGCACTTCTCGCACACCCCGTAGGTCCCGGCCACGATCTTGTCGAGGGCCTTGTCGATCTCCTCGATGGAGGCGAGGGCCTGGGCCGAGAGGGCCAGGTCGCGCTCCCGCTCGACGTTCATGCTGTCGCCCTGGCCCGACTCCTCGTCGAACTGGACGTCGCCGGGGTCACGATCGAGGGCGAGCTGATCGGCCTCGGCCCGCAGCGTGACGGCCTGACGGGCGTACACCTCGCGCTCCTCGTGCAGCAGCTTCTGCTGGGCCTCGGTGAACTTGTCGAGCGGGGCTGCCTTCTTGGCCGGCGCCTTCTTGGCCGGTGCGGCCGCCTTGGTCGCCGCCTTGGTCGCCGCCGGAGCTGCCTTCTTGGCCGGCGCCGCCTTGGTCGCGGTCGTGGAGGTCTTCTTCGTGGGCATGGCTTCGACTGCCTCTCGCCTGAAGGGGAGTGCGGACGGTAGCGGATCGGGGCTGCCGCCGTGCAACGCGCGGCAAATCGCCCACATTCCCGACCGCGTCCAGGAGCCCGGTGCCAAGCTGGCGGCCATGGAGCTGCGGGGGCGGGTTGCGGTGGTCACGGGCGGTGCCAGCGGCATCGGGCGGGCGCTGGCCCTGGCCCTGGCCGGGGCCGGCGCGGATGTGGCCGTGGCCGACATCGAGGAGGACGGCGCGGCCACGGTCGCCGCCGAGGTCGAGGGCCATGGCGTGCGGGCGATCGCCGTGCGGGCCGATGTCACCAGCGACGACGACGTGGCCGCCCTCGCCGATCGGACGCTCGCCGAGCTGGGCGGGGCCCACGTCGTCTGCGCCAACGCCGGGGTGCTGCTGCAGGGCTCGGTGCTCGACATGAACGTGCAGGACTGGGAGTGGCTCTACGGGGTGAACGTCTTCGGCGTGGTCCGCACGATCTACGCCTTCCTCCCCCACCTGCTCGCCCAGGGCGACGGCCACATCGCCATCACCGGGTCGGTGAACTCCCACGCCGGCGCCGGCGTCTACGGCTCGTCGAAGGCGGCGATCCTCCACCTGGCCGAGACGCTCCACGCCGAGCTGCCACCCAAGGGCATCGGGGTGACGATCAACCTGCCGGCCCAGATCAGCAGCCGCATCACCAGCTCGCAGCGCAACCGGCCCGACCGCTTCGGCCGGAAGGCCCACGAACCCATGCCCGAGGTCACGAACTTCGGCATCGACCCCAGCCACGTGGCCCGCCTCACCGTCGAGGCCATCGAGGCCGGCGAGCTCTACGCCCCCGTCTTCCCCCAGGGCCAGGACCAGCGGTTCATCGCCCCGCTCAAGGCCCGCCTCGACGGCATGGAGCGCACGGTGAACAAGGGCAGCGTGCGTCCGTAACCCCCCTACGATTGGTCCGTGGCTTTTGGACCCGTCGAACCGTTCGATCTCGTCGCGCTCGAGGAGCGCGTCCTCGCCCGGTGGCGGGAGGACGACGTCATCGAGCAGGTCCGCAAGGCCCGCGAGGACGCCGAGCCCTGGATCTTCTACGAGGGCCCGCCCACGGCCAACGGCCGCCCCGGCCTCCACCACGTGTGGGCCCGGGTGTTCAAGGACCTCTACCCCCGGTTCCAGACCATGCGGGGGCGCAAGGTTCCCCGCAAGGGCGGGTGGGACTGCCACGGCCTCCCGGTCGAGATCGAGGTCGAGAAGGAGCTGGGCTTCACGGCCAAGCACCAGATCGAGGAGTTCGGGATCGCCGAGTTCAACCAGCGCTGCCGGGACTCGGTCATGCGCTACGTCGAGGACTGGTCGTCGCTCACCAGCCGCTCCGGGGTGTGGATCGACACCAAGGACGCCTACTGGACCCTGACCAACGACTACGTCGAGTCGGTCTGGTGGCTCATGAAGCGGCTCTGGGACCAGGGGCTCCTCTACGAGGGCCACCGCGTCTCGCCCTACTGCCCCCGCTGCGGCACCGCGCTCTCCTCCCACGAGATGGGCCAGCCGGGCGTCTACCGCGACGTCACCGACCC
>JAODBP010000112.1 GCA_025464025.1 Actinomycetes bacterium
CGAGGGCGAGTCCCGCCCCTCCGGCCCGCGGGGCCTCGGGGGCGAGCAGGTCGAGGGCCGCCAGGCCGTGCGGGAGCTGCTGCTCGGCGGTCGCCGGAAGGTGCGCGACCTCTGGCTGGTCGAGGACGTCGACGACGCCCCGATCATCGGCGACATCCTCGAGCTGGCCGACGAGATGAAGCTGAAGCTCCGGCGGGTGACCCGCAACCAGCTCGACGCCGAGGCCCGGTCCGAGGCGCCCCAGGGCGTCCTGGCCCACGCCGCGCCGCTGCCCGAGGCCGACCTCGACGCCCTGTGCCGTCGGGGCCACGACGGCCGGCCGCCGTTCCTCCTCGCCCTCGACGGGATCACCGACCCCCAGAACGTCGGTGCCCTGCTCCGCACGGCCGAGTGCGCCGGCGTCTCCGGCGTGCTGCTGCCCCGGCACCGGGCCGCCCACGTGACCCCGACCGTGGCCAAGGCGGCGGCCGGGGCCGTCGAGCACCTCGACATCGCCCTGGTGAGCGGGCTGCCGGCCGCCCTGACCCGGGCCAAGGAGCTCGGCGTCTGGAGCGTCGGGCTCGACGGCGCCGGCGACAGCAGCCTGTTCGACCTGAACATCGCCACCGAGCCGATCGTCCTGGTGCTCGGGGCCGAGGGGAGCGGGCTGGGCCGGCTCACCCGCGAGCGGTGCGACGTGGTGGCGGCGATCCCGCTCGCCGGGGCGCTGGGCTCGCTCAACGTGAGTGCCGCCGGTGCCCTCGCCTGCTTCGAGGTGGCTCGTCGACGCCTGGCCTGACGGCCAGCAACACGGCGAAACCGGCAGATCCGGAGCAAGACACCCGGGATGTTCACCTGACTAGTTCTTTTTCACCAGGGAAGCATTGACACGGAGCGTAGGCATGGATAGAACGGTGACTAGTCACTCCTAGTCATCGATTCCACCACCTCCCAGGAGCGCCCGATGTCCCTCCGCTTCGCTTCCCCCCTGCAGGATCGTGAGGACGACGAGCTCGCCGTCCTGGCCCAGGGCGGTGATCGGCAGGCCCAGCAGGTCCTGATCGAGCGCTACCGGCGCTTCGCTCGGGCCAAGGGCCGGGGGTACTTCCTCGTCGGCGGCGACAGCGACGACATCGAGCAGGAGGCGCTGATCGGCCTGTACAAGGCCATCCGTGACTACCAGGTCGACCGCAACGCCTCGTTCCGTGCGTTCGCCGAGCTCTGCATCACCCGGCAGATCATCACCGCCATCAAGACGGCGACCCGGCAGAAGCACCAGGCGCTCAACCAGTACGTGTCGATCTCCGGCGTGCGGGGCGGCGACGATCCGGGCGAGCGCACCGTCGAGGAGCTGCTCGACGACCACAACGTCGCCGACCCGGCCGACCACGTGGTCTCCGGCGAGCGCATGGACTCCATGCGCACGGCCATGGCCGAGATGCTCTCCGGGCTCGAGGTCGACGTCCTGCGGCTCTACGTCTCGGGCAAGACCTACCAGGAGATCGGCGAGGAGCTCGGGCGCCACGTGAAGTCGATCGACAACGCCCTCCAGCGCATCAAGCGCAAGGTCGACGTGCACCTCATCGAGGAGGCCGCCTCCGACCGGGCGGCGATGGCGCTCTGATCCAGGGCTCTAGCCTGGCCCGGCACGCCGGGTTAGCTCAGTTGGTAGAGCACCGCTCTTGTAAAGCGGATGTCGTCGGTTCGATCCCGACACCCGGCTCTCGTCGGGCGCCCCGAGGGTCCGTGCATCGCGAGGCCTCCCGGGTCAGACTGACCCCGATGGAGCTCTCCGAGCGTGACCGGGCGATCCTCGACTTCGAGCGCTCGTGGTGGCAGCAGGACGGGGCGAAGGAGCCCGCGATCCGGGCTCAGCTCGGCCTCTCCGGCACCCGCTACTACGAGCTCCTCCAGCAGCTGTGCGACTCGCCGGCCGCCCGGGCCTACGATCCTCTCGTGATCCACCGCCTCCGCCGTCTCCGTGACCGCCGCCGGCGGGCCCGCTTCGAGGGTCCCTCCGCCGGCCGGCCGCCGGCCAGGTGAGCCGGGGCCAGCACGCCGCCGACGACGGCTCGTTCCAGCGGTCGGCCGGTGGCGCCATGGCGCGAGGGATCGCGCTCATCGTCGCGGCCGTGATCCTCGGCGTCGTCCTGCTCAACGCCACCGACAGCCCCGAGCCGTTCGTCCCCAAGGTGACGGCGGCCGACGGGAGCACCACCACCTCCACCACCGAGGCGACCGGCAGCACCACCGCCACCACGCCGACCACGGCGGCGGCCAAGGCCCACAAGCCCGGTGAGGTCAAGGTGCTCGTGGTCAACGGCTCCGGCGTCACCGGTGCCGCCGGCCGGGTGGCCACCACGCTCGCCAGCGAGGGCTACACCCTGAAGCCGTCCGGCAACGTGAAGACGGCCGCGGCGTCGAACGTCTACTTCCAGCCCGGCTACGAGGCCGACGCCCGGGCCATCGCCGCCAAGTTGACGCCGGCCCCGGGCGTGCTGCCCATGCCCGACCCGGCTCCGGTGAAGGACCTCCTCGGCGCCAACGTCCTCGTGGTCGTGGCCGCCGACCTGGCCAAGTAGGGCTACAACCGCCGGGTGCTCGACGTCACCCGGACATCGAGCGTGCCCGGCACCGGCGTGGCGATCGTGCCGGCCGGGGGCTGGACCTGGATGTCGAAGTGCCCCGTCGTGGTCGTCCGGGCCCGCCGCACGGCGCCGTCGTCGAGGTCGTAGGTGGCCTGTTGGTCGATGCGCTGGTCGCCGTCGAGCACCAGCAGGCCGCCGGACGCCGCCGCCGTGGCCCGGAGGGGGAGGTGGGCGGTGGAGCGGAGGCGGGCGACCTTCTCGTCGCCGGCCAGGCCGAGCTCGGCGAGGCGGCCGTCGACCCGGAGGCGGGACGACACCTCGGCCCCGGGAACGTCGACGGTGCGCGACACGTGCCACCGGTCGCCGGGCGCCAGGCGCCGACCGGCCGGAGGCCCGGTGGCGCCCGGGAAGATCTCGGGCACGCCCAGGGCACCGACGATCTCGGCCGACGCGCCCTCGGCCGACTCGATCGACTGGAGCTGGGCCGACCGGTCGAACCGGACCACGAAGGCCTGGGCCGCGCTGCCCGGCTGGCCGACGCGCACCCGGACGCGCACCCCGTCGGGCCCGGCGTCGAGCACGGTGTGCTCGGCCACCAGGTGGACCTCCTCGACCTTGCGGTGGGGGGCGCTGCCCTCGAGCGTGGTGGTGCTCGTGGCCCGCACGTCGATCACGTAGCGGTACGTCGTCCCGACCGCCGGGTGGAACGACACGGCCACGGTGTCGGGCCGGCACCCGGCCAGGACGCCGAGCACGAGCGCGCAGGCCGCCAGTCGTCGCACGGACCGACGGTACCGTCAGGGCGTGTCGGGTGATCCGTTCGAGCCGTTCCGGGCCGAGCCGTCGCGGGCGGCGATCCTCACCGACTTCGACGGGACCCTGGCCCCGATCGTCGACGACCCGGCGATCGCCGCGCCGCTGCCCGGTGCCGTCGACGTGCTCCACCGGCTGGCCGCTCGCTACGGGCTGGTCGGCGTGGTCTCGGGTCGTCCGGTCTCCTACCTCGCCGGCCACGTGGGCGAGGGTGTCTGGCTCTCCGGCCTCTACGGGCTCGAGCGGATCGAGGGCGGCCGCCGGCTCGAGGCGCCCGAGGCGGGCTCGTGGCGCCCGGTCGTGGCCGAGGCGGTCGAGCGGGCCGAGGCGGCGTTCGGCGCGGCCGTGGAGCCCAAGGGCCTGTCGCTCACCATCCACTTCCGCACCCGGCCCGAGCTCGGCCCGGCGGTTCGGGTCTGGGCCGACGGCGAGGCCGCTCGCACCGGGCTGGTGGTCCGCTCGGCCAAGGCGTCGCTCGAGCTGCACCCGCCGGTGAAGGCCGACAAGGGCACGGTGGTCGAGGCGGCCGCCGCCGGCATGGATGCGGTGTGCTTCCTCGGTGACGACGTCGGCGACCTGCCGGCCTACGACGCGCTCGACCGGCTGCGCCAGGCCGGGGTGCACACGGTGAAGGTGGGGGTCTCGACCCTGGAAGCGCCGGCTGAGCTGCTCGAGCGGGCCGACGTGGTGGTCGACGGCCCGCCCGGCGCCCTCGCCCTGCTCGAGTCGCTGCTCTAGCCGCCGGCGGCGACCTGGTCGCCGAACCAGTCGATCGCCGTGCGGCGCAGCACGCGCTCGCGCCCGGCTTCGGCGTGGGCTCGCCGCTCGTCGGTGCTCATCGACAGGGCGCGGTGCAGGACGTCGGCGGTGCCGGCCACGTCGAACGGGTGCACCTCGAGGGCGATCCCGTCGAGCTCGGCCCACACGCCGGACTCGCGGCTGAGGGCGAGGACGCCGTCACGCTCGTTGACGATCAGCCCTTCCTTGGCCACCAGGTTCAGCCCGTCGCGGACCGGGTTCACGAGGAGCACGTCGTAGCGCTGCAGGGCGGCCACCGAGCGGGGGAAGTCGTCCTGCGGGTCGTAGAGGATCGGGGTCCACGTGGCGGTCGACCACTCGGCGTTGATCCGCTGGATCACGCCCTCGACCTCCTGGCGGTAGGCCTGGTACTCGGCCAGCCCCTCGCGCGACGGGTAGACGAAGGCGCCGAAGGTGACCCGCTCCCGCCACTCCGGGTAGGTGCGCAGCAGGTCGTCGAAGGCCAGGAAGCCCCGCACGATGTTCTTCGACAGCTCGATCCGGTCGACCCGGACGATGAACCGTCGGTCGTGCACGGCCTCCTCGAGCGCGGCGCCGGCGGTGGCGCAGGCGGCGGACGCGGCGACGGCCCGGATGTCGTCGGCGTCAGCCTCGGCCGGGGTGACGAACGTGGCCGGCGTGGTGCCGAGCACCTCGGCGCAGCACGCTTCGAACGCGGCGGCCCAGCGGGCGTTGTGGAAGCCGCACGCCCGGAAGGCGGCCAGCCCCCGGAGCAGCTCCTCGCCGGCGTCGACCGGGAGGACGCGGAAGGCGTCGGGCGAGGCGAACGGCGTGTGGTGGAAGTGCACCAGGGCCAGGTCGGGCCGGGCCGCGGCGAGCGGCTCGCCCATGAGGGCCAGGTGGTAGTCCTGCACCAGCACGACGGCTCCATCGGGCGCGACCTCCGCGACGTGGTCGGCGAACGCCTGGTTCACCCGCCGGTAGGCGTCCCATGCCTGGCGCCACACCCGGTCGAACCTCGGGCGGCGGGGGATGTCCCAGAGCTCGTGGTGCAGGAACCAGAGGGTGCCGTTGGAGATGACGTCGTAGTAGGCGGCGTAGTCGTCCTCGTCGAGGGCGAGCAGGTCGACGTTGAACCCCTCGGCCTCGACCCCGCCCTGGGCCGCCGCCTTGCGGTCGGCCTCGGAGAGGGCGCCGGCCACCCAGAGGGCGCCGGTGCCGTCGATGGCCGGGCCGAGGGCGGTGACGAGGCCGCCGCCGCCCTTCTTCGTCCGCAGCTCGCCGTCCTCCAACGTGAACGAGAGCGGGCCGCGGTTCGAGACGACGACGACGGGGCGCTCGGGCACGAGGCGACCGTACCCGCCTCCTCGATGGGTCCTCGCCCGTGCAACGGGCAGCATGGAGGCGATGAAGGTCCTGGCCGTCCCCGACAAGCTGCGCGGCACCGCCACCGCGGCGCAGGCGGCGGCTGCCATCGGGCACGCGGCCTGGGAGGCGGGCTGGGACTGCGACGAGTGCCCCGTCGCCGACGGCGGCGAGGGCACGCTCGACGTGCTCGGCGGCGCCAACCGCACGGCGCTGGTGACCGGCCCCCTGGGCGACGACGTCGAGGCGGCGTGGCGGTACGGCCGCACGGCCGTGATCGAGATGGCGCGGGCGTCCGGCCTGGCCCTGCTCGACGACGCCGAGGGCAACGACCCGGTCGCGGCGTCGACGGCGGGCACCGGCGAGCTCATCGCCGCGGCCGTCGATGCCGGGTGCAAGCGCATCGTGGTCGGCGTGGGCGGCTCGGCCACGACCGACGGCGGGCTGGGCGCGCTCCGGGCGCTCGAGCCCCTGACCCGCCTCCGGGGCATCGAGATCGTCGTGGCCTGCGACGTGCGGACGACGTTCGTCGACGCCGCCCGCGTGTTCGCCCCGCAGAAGGGCGCCACGCCGGCCCAGGTCGAGCTGCTGCACCGCCGGCTCGAACGCCTGGCCCAGGTCTACGAGGAGTCCTATGGCATCGACGTGCGCGACGTGCCCGGGTCGGGCGCGGCCGGCGGGTTGGCCGGCGGCCTGCTGTGCGTCGGCGCCCGGCTGGTGCCGGGCTTCGACGTGGTGGCCGACGAGCTCGACCTCGACGACCGCATCGAGGCCGCCGACCTCGTCGTCACCGGCGAGGGCTTCCTCGACGAGCAGTCCTTCGAGGGCAAGGTCGTCGGCGGCGTCACCGAGCTGGCCCTGGCCAACGACGTGCCGGTGCTGGCCATCGTCGGCGAGGTGCTCGAGGGCGTCGTCGTCCCGGAGGGCCTCGAGGTCGTCTCCTTGGTGGCGACGTTCGGCGAGGCGAGGGCGTGGGCCGAGACGACGGCGTGCATCGAGCAAGTCGTGCGGGACCGGCTCGCCTAACGTCCCGAACCGATGACGGAACGGATCCGCCGGGCGGGCCAGGTGGCGTGGGCGCTGGTCGGGTTGGCGGCTCTCGTCGGCATCGTCGGGCTCGTGGGCTGGGAGCTCCGGATCATCTGGCCGCCGCTGGTGCTGGCCGGCGCCATCGTCTTCGTGCTCCACCCGGTCGTCACCGCCCTGCACCTCCGCGGGATCCCCCGGGTCCTGGGCACGGCCCTGACCTACCTCGGCATCGCCCTCGGGCTGGTGCTGATCGGCCTGCTGGTCACGCCGCTCGTCAGCCACCAGAGCGACCAGCTCTCGGAGGAGTGGCCCCACATCCGGCGCGACGTCGAGCGGTCGATCGACGACTGGGCCGAGCGGTCGGAGAACTGGGTGGTCAAGATCCCCACGGTCAAGGAGATCGAGGACGAGCTCGACTCCCGGGGGGAGAAGTCGATCGCCGACCGGATCTCCCAGGTGCGTGACGTCGGCAGCCGGGTGTTCCACATCGCCCTGATCTTCTTCCTCGGGCCGGTCATCGCGTTCTACCTGCTGGTCGACCTCCCGCGGCTGCGACGGGTCACCGAGTCGCTGCTGCCTCCGGCGTCGAAGGACGAGATCGTCCACGTCGGTCGGCGGCTCAACCGCGCCATCGGCGGGTTCTTCCGCGGCCAGCTCCTGGTGGCGCTGATCGTCGGCACCATGGTGTCGATCGGCCTGGCCATCCTGGGCCTGCCGTTCTGGCTGCTCATCGGGATGGTCGCCGGCCTGTTCAACATCATCCCGCTCGTCGGCCCGTGGGTCGGCGCCGTGCCCGGCGTGATCATCGCCCTGACGACCCGCGACGTCGGCACCGCCCTCTGGGTGGCCGGGATCATGGCCGGGGCCCAGCAGGTCGACAACCACTTCATCAGCCCGCTCGTCATGCAGCGGGCCGTGAAGCTGCACCCGGCGGCCGTGCTCCTGGCCCTGCTGGCCGGCGGGTCGCTCGGTGGCTTCTTCGGCCTGCTCCTGGCCGTGCCGACCGCTGCGGTGGTGAAGATCCTCGCCGGCCACCTGTGGCGGACCTACGTGCTGGGCGAGCCGTTCGACGAGGCGCTGGCCGCCGAGGAGGCCGACGAGGGCGTCGAGCCGAGCATGGTCCGCGACGTCACTCCCTGAGGGACGTCCCCACACGGGTTGCGATCCGGCGGTCCCGGTGGTTTGCTGTTAGCACTCGAACATCGAGAGTGCTAACAGGGAGATCCGCCAGTGGCAAAGCTCATCGCCTTCGACACCGAGGCCCGCCGTGGCCTCGAGGCCGGCATGAACAAGCTCGCCGACGCCGTGCGCGTCACGCTCGGCCCGAAGGGCCGCAACGTCGTCCTCGACAAGAAGTGGGGCGCTCCCACGATCACCAACGACGGCGTCTCCATCGCCAAGGAGATCGAGCTCGAGGATCCGTACGAGCGGATCGGCGCCGAGCTCGTCAAGGAAGTCGCCAAGAAGACCGACGACGTCGCCGGTGACGGCACGACGACGGCCACCGTCCTGGCCTGGGCCATGGTCCGCGAGGGCCTGCGCAACGTGGCCGCCGGCGCCAACCCGATGGACCTGAAGAAGGGCATCGAGGCCGCTGTCGAGACCGCGGTCAAGGCCATCAAGGACATCTCCAAGGACACCGAGTCCAAGGAGCAGATCGCCCAGGTCGCCTCCATCTCCGCTGCCGACACCGAGATCGGCGGGCTCATCGCCGACGCCATCGACAAGGTCGGCAAGGACGGCGTCATCACCGTCGAGGAGTCGCAGACCTTCGGCATGGACATGGACCTCGTCGAGGGCATGCGCTTCGACAAGGGCTACATCTC
>JAODBP010000010.1 GCA_025464025.1 Actinomycetes bacterium
CCCAGGAGCGCAGCCTGGCGTCCACGACCGGCATCGTCGTCCCGGCGAACGAGGTCCTCTTCTTCCCGACCCTCCCCCTGCGGGTCGACGAGGCCAAGGTCGACCGGGGCGACGACGCCACCCAGGAGGTCATGGTCGTGACCACGAGCCGGCTCGCCGTCGACGCCGCGGTGTCGATCCCCGACGCCCGGCTGGTGAAGGTCGGCGACGAGGTCCAGATCACCGACACCCAGCTCGGCGTCAAGGCCACGGGCACGGTGTCGAAGGTGGCCAGCAAGCCGGGCACCGACGGCGTGCAGGCCAACCAGGTCTACGTCGAGATCATCCCGAAGGACGCGCCCGACCAGCTCACCGGCGCCTCGGTGGCCATCTCGGTCGCGGTGAAGTCGACGCAGGGGAAGGTGCTCGCCGTCCCCGTCGCCGCCGTCACGGTGAACGGCTCCGGCCAGAGCCGGGTGCAGGTCGTGGGCAAGGACGGCACCCGCCGCACCGTGCCCGTGACGACCGGCCTGGCGGCCGAGGGCTACGTCGAGGTGCGGGGCGATGGCCTCCAACCCGGCGACCGGGTGCTGGTGGGCTCGACCCGTGCCTGATCCCCAACCCGTCGTCGAGCTCGTCGATGTCTGGCGCAGCTACGACACCGATCCGCCGGTGCACGCCCTGAGGGGTGTGGGCCTCAGGGTGTGCCCCGGCGACCACCTGGCCATCGTCGGCCCCTCGGGGTCGGGCAAGTCGACGCTGCTCAACGTGCTCGGCTGCCTCGACCGCCCGACCCAGGGGACCTACCGCCTCGACGGGATCGACGTGGCCACCCTGGCCGACCGCGAGCTCACCGCCCTGCGAGGCACGCGCCTCGGCTTCGTGTTCCAGGCCTTCCACCTGCTGGCGCACCGCACCGTGGCCGAGAACGTCATGCTGGGTGAGCTCTACACCAGCGGGTCGCGATCGGGTCGGCGGGCTCGCGCCCTCGAGGCGCTCGACCGGGTCGGCCTGGCCCACCGGGTCGACTTCCTCCCGACCAAGCTCTCGGGCGGCGAGCGCCAGCGGGTCGCCATCGCCCGGGCTCTCGTCGGCGAGCCGAGCCTGCTGCTGGCCGACGAGCCGACCGGCAACCTCGACACCAAGAACACCGACGCCATCCTCGCCCTCTTCGACGGGCTCCGCGACGAGGGGCTCACGATCGTCGTCATCACGCATGACGACCACGTGAGCCAGCACGCCCAGCGGGTGGTGCGCATCGTCGACGGCGAGCTGACGGAGCAGCGGTGAAGTCGAAGCTGTCGGCCCGCGACCTGCTGTCCGAGGCCCTGGCCGGTGTGCTGGCCCGCCCGGCCCGCGCCCTGCTCACCGTGCTCGGGACCGTGCTCGGCATCGCCGCCCTGGTCGCCACGCTCGGCATCTCGAAGACGGCCGGCAACCAGATCGTCGGCCGGTTCGACGCCCTCGCCGCCACCGAGGTGGTGGTGAAGCCGGCCGGTGCCGACAACCCTGGCGCCACGTCGGTGCCGGCCGTCCTGCCCTGGGACGCCGAAGCCCGGCTGCGCCGGCTCAACGGCGTGCGCTCGGCCGGCACGCTCTCCGACGTCGACCTCGGCGGCGACCTCGTGCGGGGCGCCCCGGTGCAGGACCCGACCCAGCCGGCCGAGCGGTCGATCGCGGTGCGGGCCGCATCGCCCGGCCTGTTCGCCGCGGTGAAGGCCCACCTGGCCGAGGGCCGCACGTTCGACGCCGGCCACGACGCCCGGGCCGACCGGGTCGCCGTGCTCGGTGCCGGGGTGGCGGCCAAGCTCGGCATCGACCGCCTGTCCGACCAGCCCGCCATCTACATCGGCGACACGATCTTCACGATCATCGGCATCATCGACGACACGGCCCGGGTGCCCGAGCTGCTCAGCTCGATCGTCATCCCCGACCGCACCGCCTCCGACCTCTACGCCCTCGAGGCCCCGGCCGAGGTGCACATCGACACGGTGATCGGCGGGGCCACCCTCATCGCCCGCCAGGCGCCGATCGCACTCACGCCCAACAACCCGTCGCTGGTGCAGGCGTCGTCGGCCGGCGAGCCCCGCAAGGTGAAGGGCGAGGTGGCCTCTGACGTGAACACCCTCTTCCTGATCCTCGGTGGCGTGTCGCTGCTGGTCGGTGCCATCGGCATCGCCAACGTGACGCTGGTGTCGGTGATGGAGCGGGTCGGCGAGATCGGGCTGCGCCGCTCGCTCGGCGCCACGCGGCGGCACATCGCGGCCCAGTTCCTCACCGAGAGCGGGCTGCTCGGCCTCGTCGGTGGGGCGGTCGGCGCCAGCCTCGGCATCCTCGTGGTGGTGGGCGTGTCGATGTCCAAGACGTGGACGCCCGTGCTCGACCCGTGGCTGCCGTTCGCCGCCCCGGCCGTCGGCGCCGTCGTCGGCCTCGCCTCGGGCCTCTACCCGGCCGGCCGCGCCGCCTCGCTCCAGCCCGTCGACGCCCTGCGGTCCGGCACCTGAGCGCGGGCCCGTCGGAACCGCTAGACGCGCGGCATGACCTTCGACCAGGAACGCCACGAGCTGGGCCAGCGCATGTTCGCCGAGGTGACGGGCCGGGCCGCCCCGGCCGGCCCGACGACGCCGCTCATCGAGATGACCGTCGACCACGTGTGCGGCGAGATCTGGTCGCGGCCGGGTCTCACCCGCAAGGAGCGGCGCTTCGTCACGATCACCGCGGTGGCGTCGGCCGGGGCCGAGCTGGCGCTCCAGGCCCACGTCGACGCCGCGCTCGACTCCGGCGACCTGAGCATCGAGGAGCTGCGCGAGCTCGTGCTGCACTTCGCCGCCTACCAGGGCTACCCGAGGGCCACCGTCCTGCACTTCGCGGTGGAGAAGGCCGCGAGCCGGGACCTCCGTCAACCCGAGAGTTGACTAGGGTGTCGCGTCGACCGGGAGGTGCGCGGATGGCCGAGGGACTCGGACTGATCGTCGTCGGTGTCGATGAGAGCGAGACGGCTCGCGCCGCGGCCGAGACCGCGGCGCGCCTCGCTCGCCTGGCCGGCGCCCGGCTCCACGTGGTGACGGCCTTGGCGTCGATCGCGTCGGAGCGCATCGCCGGTCCGGGGACCGACGAGTTCTACGTCGACGACGCCGAGACCGCTCGCACCTTCCTCGAGGGCGTCGCCGCGGCGTGGCCCGACCTCGACGTCTCGGTGGAGGTCGGCGAGGGCAAGCCCGGTGAGGTCGTGGTGGAGGAGGCCCGGCGTCTCGGTGCCGACCTGATCGTGGTCGGCAACCGTCGGGTGCAGGGGGTCTCCCGCGTGCTCGGTTCGGTGGCGAGCGACGTGGCCCGCCACGCGTCCTGCGACGTGTACATCGCCCACACCGTCGGTCGCTGATCGTTGGCGGTGGCCCCGCCACGCCACCGGTAGGGTTCCGCTCCGTGATCCTCTCGGACCGGACGATCAGGGAAGAGCTCGACGCCGGGCGCATCATCATCGAGCCCTTGGGCGAGCAGTGCATCCAGCCGTCGTCGGTCGACCTGCACGTCGACCGCTACTTCCGGGTGTTCCGCAACCACACGATGGGCTACATCGACGTGAAGCAGGACCTCGAGGAGCTCACCGAGTTGGTCGAGATCGGTGAGGACGACGTGTTCATCCTCCACCCCGGCGAGTTCGTGCTCGGCTCGACGTCGGAGCGGGTCGCCCTGCCCGACGACCTCGTCGCCCGGCTCGAGGGCAAGTCGAGCCTCGGCCGCCTCGGCCTCCTCATCCACTCGACGGCGGGCTTCGTCGACGCCGGCTGGGACGGCCACCTCACGCTCGAGCTGTCGAACGTGGCCAACCTCCCGATCACGCTCTACCCGGGCATGAAGATCGGCCAGATCAGCTTCCTCCAGATGACGACGCCCGCCGACCAGCCCTACGGCACCGGCGCGCTGGGGTCGAAGTACAAGGGGCAGCGGGGGCCCACGCCCAGCCGCTACTTCGAGAACTTCCGCCGCTGAAGCGCACCCTCGCCCTGACCGCCGGCCTGGGCCTGGCGCCCTGGCTCTGGTTCGCGGTCCGCGACCTCTCCGTGGTCATGGAGGTCGTGGCCATCTTCCTGCCGCCGATCGTGCTGCTGGGCGTGGGTGGCCTGGTCGCGGCGATGGCCCTGGCCCGCCAGCCGTGGCTGCTGGTGGCGGCGGCCTCCTGGACGTTGTTCGGCCTCGTCGCCGTGTTCCTGCCGTGGCTGTCGCACTCGACCGGGCACGTCGCCGAGGGCCGCGGCGTCACCGTCGTGGTGGCCAACGCCCTCTCGAACAACCCGACCAAGGCCGAGGCCGCGGCCGACATCGCGGCGATCGACGCCGACATCGTCGTCGTGCCCGAGGACAGCCGTCGCGTCCACGCCGCCCTGCTGACCAAGTACCGCTACGGCTACCAGTACCCGTTCGCCAGCTCCTGGCTCGGCGTGTACTCCCGGCTGCCGGTCACCCAGCGGGAGGGCGACATCCCGGTGTTCGACCCGTCGCGCTACCTGCGGCTCGAGGTCGGCGGCTCGACCCCGTTCGTGCTCTGGGCCCTGCACCTGCCCCGGCCGTGGTTCACGGCCGAGGGCAGCTACCAGATGCGCCCGGGCGGCCACGCTCGCGTCCTCGACCGGTTCATCCGGGCCATCGACGCCGAGACGGAGCCGGTCGTGGTGGCCGGCGACCTCAACCTCACCGACCGGGGCCGGGGCTACCGCAGGATCACCGCGCACCTCGAAGACGCCATGCGGGGCATCCGGGGCGCGAGGACGGAGATCAAGCGGAGCTACCGCCCGCTCCTGCTGGACATCGACCACATCCTCAAGCCGCCGTCGTGGTGCGCCGACCGGGCCAAGCGGTTCCGCATCAGCGGGTCCGACCACCGGGGCATCACGGCCCGGGTCGGTCCCTGCGCGCCGAGCAGCTAGCCGAGGAAGACCTCGGTCACCCAGTACAGGCCCTTGGCCTGGACCACGCCGACGGCCACCCGGTCGAACTTCGGGTTGAGCAGGTTGGCCCGGTGGGGCGGCGAGGCTTCGAGTGCCAGCATGGCGCCCTCGAGGCTCGGGTTCATGGCCACGTTCTCGCCGAGCACGTGCCAGCCGGCGGGCACGCCCTGGGTCAGGACCGAGTGGGAGAGGATGCCCTGGTCGGCGAGGTGCTGCGACCAGTCGTGGGCCTTGGCGTAGGCGCCCTCCTCCCAGGTGAGGGCGGGGACGCCGTGGGCGGTGCGGAAGTCGTTCACGGCCTGGAGGTGGTTGCCCTCCTCCGGCGTGCAGGCGACCAGCAGCAGGGCGACCGTGAGGCCGACGAGGAGCGAGACCAGCTTGCGCATCCCATGTCAACGGCACGCGCGCCTGTCCGACTTGAGCGGTTTTGCTACTCCTCGGTGCTGGCGACCGCCGCCGGCGCCGTAGCCGGCTCGTGGTTGAGCGAGTCCCACAGGTGGATCGAGATGTCGGCCACGCGGACCTCGTCCTCGTCCTTCCCGGCACCCTTCACACCGTCGTCCAACATGATGTAGCAGAAGGGGCAGGCGGTCGCGACCCGCGTGGCACCGGTGGCGATGGCCTCCTGCGCCCGCTCGTCGTTGACCTTCTTGCCGATGGTCTCCTCCATCCACATGCGGGCGCCACCGGCGCCGCAGCACATGCCGGCCGTGCCGGAGCGACCCATCTCCACGACCTGGACGCCGGCGATCGAGGCCACGACGTTCCGCGGCGCCATGTACACGTCGTTGTGACGGCCGAGGTAGCACGAGTCGTGGTACGTGATCCGCTCGTCGAGGCGGGCGTCGGTCATGTCGAGCTTGCCCGTGTCGATCAGCCACTCCAGGAGCTGGGCGTGGTGGATGACCTCGTAGTTGCCACCGAGCTGCGGGTACTCGTTCAGCAGCGTGTTGAAGCAGTGCGGGCACTGGGCGACGATCTTCTTGACGCCCATGGTGTTGAGCATCTCGACGTTCTGCATGGCCAGCATCTGGAAGATGTACTCGTTGCCGGAGCGGCGAGCCGGGTCGCCCGAGCACATCTCCGACGGGCCGAGGATGGCGAAGTCGAGGCCGGCGCGCTGCATGAGCTTGGCCGTGGCCTGGGTGACCTTCTTGTTCTTGTCGTCGAACGAGCCGGCACAGCCCACCCAGTAGAGGTACTCGTGGGAGAAGGCGTCACCGGGGTCGACGACCTCGATGCCCTCGAGCGGCTTGGCCCAGTCGGCCCGCTCGCCCTGGTTCATGCCCCACGGGTTCGAGCTGTTCTCCATGGCCCGGTAGGCGTTGCCCAGCTCGGTGGGGAAGTCCGACTCCATGAGCGACAGGTAGCGCCGCATGTCGAGGATCTTGTCGAGGATCTCGATGTTGACCGGGCAGACCTCGTCGCACGCCTTGCACGTGGTGCAGGACCAGATCTCCTCGGACGTGATGCGCTCGAAGACCGAGTTGGACGACACGGTGATGTCACCGTTGAGCCCGATCGGGGTGGAGACCTGCGGGTTGCCCGACATGGCCATGACCTCGCCCACCTTGAGGACGATCTCGCGGGGGTCGAGCGGCTTGCCGGTGGCGTGCGCCGGGCACCGGCTGGTGCAGCGGCCGCACATGGTGCAGGCGTCGGTGTCGAGGAGCTGCTTCCAGGTGAAGTCCTCGATGACGGAGGCGCCGAAGCTCTCGAGCTCGGTCTCCATCAGGTTGGGCATGGGCTTCATGGCGCCCTTGGGCCGCTCGCGGTCCTTCAGGTACATGTTCAGCGGGCTGGTGAACATGTGGCGCAGCATCGTGATCGGCAGGATCACGAGGAACGTCATGAAGGCGAGCACGTGGGCGATCCAGAACGCCCGGTGCCAGTCGCTCAGGGCCGAGCTCGACAGGCCGTCGACGAGCGTGGCCAGCGGGTACCCGATGAAGCTGAACTTCTCGAAGTCAGGCTTGCCGGCCAGGGCGATGCGGAACGCCTCGGCGCCGAAGCCGGACAGGCCGATGACGAGGAACGTCCCGAGGATCATGGCGTGCTCGGGCTTCGACTTGATGCGGATCCGGTAGACGCGCTGGACGTAGCGGCGGTAGATCGCCCAGAGGATGCCGACGGTGAAGACCAGGCCGGCGCCGTCGCCGATGGCGGCGTAGATCTTGTAGACGTCGCCGTGCAGGAACTTGAGGCTCTCCGGCATCTGGTGGTCGATCTCGAGCGTCGTGGTGACGGCCAGGAGCACCAGGAAGCCGAAGTAGATCATCGAGTGCATGAGGCCGGCGCCCCGGTCGCGCAGCAGCGTCTGCATGTAGACGCCGGCGCGGAAGTCGCGGATGCGGCGGCCGACGTTCTTGGTCGTCGTCGACCGGTCGTCGGGTGCGCCCCGCTCCCAGTTCCGGACCCGGAGCGAGAAGTTGTAGGCGCCCCACAGCAGCAGGATGGGCAGCACGGTGTAGAAGGCGAGCTGCCAGGCATCCGGGATGTTGCCGAACACGTGCCGGCTGACCGGCGAGTCGTCCTCGAACCCGAAGACGGTGGACGACACCCACGACCCGACCGTGATGACGGCGAAGAGCGCGCCGATCCCGAGCGAGATCTGGCTGGGCGTGGGGCGGGACCGGCGGGTCTTCTCGCCGGCCTCGGTGGGGTGTTCCTGCGTCGTGGCCATCGCGGCCGGGACGTTACTTCTCGGCTTCTGACGCGGGCGAAACCCTCCGCGGGCCGGGTGGTGCCGGCCGGCGTGCGGTCAGGCCGGTGTCGGGAGCGCCAGCGAGCAGGCGGCAGTCGAGCGGAGCCTGCGGAGCGAGACCATCAGCTCAGTGGCCGACGTTCTTGAGGTCGGCGTCGCGGAGGCGGCCGGCCATGATCCGGAGGATCTTGTAGGCCAGGCCGGGAACGTCGTCGAGGACGCCGAGGAACTCGCGCTGGCCGAGGACGAGCACCTTCATGTCGGTGTCGGCCACGACGGTCGCCGTGCGGGGTCCGCGGTCGAGCAGCGAGAGCTCGCCGAAGTACTGGCCGCCGGTGAGCTCGGCGACCTTGCGGTTGTTGCGCCGCACGCTCGCCTTGCCGTCGAGGATGAGGAAGAACTCGTGTCCGGGGCGGCCCTGGTCGACCAGCACCCGACCGGCCTTCACGGCGACCTCGTCGGAGGCCCGGGCGATCTTCTGGAGGTCCTTGCGGGAGGCCGCGGCAAAGAGCGGGACCTCAGCGAGGTGGTCGAGGTAGGTGTCCTTGGCGGCCATGGCGCGCACGCTAACCCACCGCGTTCGGCGCGCGCCGGGACGGTTCATGCCAGCGAAACAATGGGGCAACATCCGCTTCGTACGGTCGGCCCCGATGGAGGTCGTGATCGTCCGTTGGCCCGCCGAGCGCGAGCGTCGAGAGCAGCTGCGCCGAGGCGGTCGCCCTCGCCTGCTCCTGCTGGAGGACGGCGCGCCACCGCCCGATCCGGACGACTGCCTGGAGGACTGGGCCCGGGCCCCGATCGAGGAGGCCGACCTCCGCGCCCGGGTCGCCGCCCTCGAGCTGCGGGCCAGCTACCACGACCAGTCGGCCCCCGCCCTGGACGGCGACGGCGTGCTCCACCACCACGAGTCGTGGGTCGCCCTGCCCCCGGTCGAGGCCCGGCTGATGGCCGCCCTCCTCGACCGCTCCGGCGCCGTGGTCAGCCGCGACGCGCTGGCCCGGGCCGGCTGGCCCGACGGGGCGCCCGGGCGCAACGCCCTCGACGTGCACGTGCTCCGGCTCCGGCGCCGGGTCGACCCCCTCGGCCTGGTGATCCGCACCGTCCGCTCGCGCGGCTACCTGCTGGAGTCAGGAACCCGTCACATGGCCACCATGGCGTGACAACCTTCCGGCCATGCAGCTGGTGACCGCCATCGTGAAGCCCCACATGCTCGACGCCGTGAAGGACGCCCTGAAGGGCGCCGGCGTGCAGGGCATCACCGTGAGCGAGGTGAAGGGCTTCGGCCGCCAGGGCGGCCACACCGAGACCTATCGGGGCACCGAGTACCAGATCGACTTCGTGCCCAAGGTCCGCCTCGAGGTCGTGGTCGACGACGACCTCGTCGACCAGGTCGTCGACGTGATCGCCGATGCCGCCCGGACCGGGAAGATCGGCGACGGCAAGATCTGGCTCACCCCGGTGGGGCGCATCGTGCGCATCCGCACCGGCGAGGAGGGCGTCGACGCGGTCTGACCGCGGTCAGTTCGGCTGGGGGTCGCCGGGGTCGTCCGGCTCCGACTCGGCGGGCGTGACGTTGGCCTGGTTGGCCACCTCGGCGGCGGCCGCGGCGGCGGCCTCGGGGTCGAGGTAGCCGCTGGACACCGGCTGGAGGTGCTCGTCGATCTCGTAGACGAGCGGGATGCCGGTCGGGATGTTGAGCTCGGCGATGTCGGCGTCGGGGATCCCGTCGAGGTGCTTCACCAGGGCCCGCAGGCTGTTGCCGTGGGCGGCGATCATCACCCGGCGCCCCTCGAGCAGGTCGACGCAGATGTGGTCGTGCCAGTAGGGGAGCATGCGGGCCACCACGTCGGCCAGGCACTCGGTGGCCGGGATGACGTCGGGCGGGAGGGTGGCGTAGCGCTCGTCGTGGCTCGGGTGGCGGGGGTCGTCGAGGGCGACGGGCGGCGGCGGGACGTCGTACGACCGGCGCCACACCTTCACCTGGTCGGCGCCGAACTTCGCGGTCGCCTCGGCCTTGTTCTGGCCCTGGAGGTCGCCGTAGTGGCGCTCGTTCAGGCGCCAGTGGCGCCGGGTCGGGATCCAGAGCCGGTCGAGGGCCTCGAGCGAGAGGTTCGCGGTGCGGATGGCCCGCTTCTGGAGCGAGGTGTGCACCACGTCGGGGTGGATGTCGTGGTCGCGCAGCAGCGTGCCGGCGTGGCGGGCCTCGGCCTCGCCCTTGGCCGTGAGATCGACGTCGTGCCACCCGGTGAAGAGGTTCAGCTCGTTCCACTCGCTCTGGCCGTGCCGGAGCAGCACGAGGGTCGTCATGGCCTCGGAAGGTAGTACGGCCCAGAACCCTCAACATCGGGCCGCCATCGACCGATGGGTTCGTGTGGGTCCACAGTTGGTGACGCGCGTGCCGAAGGTCGTCCTCGGCCTTGCCGCGCTCGTCGCCTGCCACTGGCTGTACCTGGCGTCGGGCCTCGCGGGCGGGCAGGTGCTCAGCGACGTCCTCTTCATCGGCGTGCCCCTCGCCGCCGCCGTGGCCTGCGCCTCGGCGGCCCGGCGGTTGCAGGGTCGGGCCCGGCTCTGCTGG
Source organism: Actinomycetes bacterium (assembly GCA_025464025.1). Next base: position 10,208 of record JAODBP010000010.1, read on the forward strand.
GTCGGCCTCGCCATCGTCGAAGCCGGGTGGTCGGTCGCCAACGCCGGGTGGGCCTGGTACGAGCTCGTGCTCCACCAGGAGGTGCCGAACCCGTCACCCACCGACTGGTTCTTCACCGCCGCCCTGGTCGTCGCCGTCGGCGCCGTGCTCGCCGGCCTTGTCCCACTCGTGCACGGTCGCTCCGGCGCGCTCCGCGTCCTCCTCGACGTGGTCATGGTCGGCGGGGCGCTGCTGTTCCTCGCGTGGACCACGGTGCTCGGCCCGGCCCTGGCCGAGCACGCCGCCGACCTGAGCCAGACGGTCACGTGGCTCTACCCGGCGCTCGGGGTCGCCGCCTCGACCGTGGCGATGGCGACCATGACGCGGGTCCCGGCCCGGTCTCGGCTCCCGTGGCTGCTGCTCGGCGCCGGGTTCTTCATCGGCGCCGTCGCCGACACGACCTGGGCCTACGCCAACCTCCACGGCGGGTTCGTCGCCGGGAACCTGCTCGATCCGACCTGGGTGCTCGCCTACGGCGTCGTCGGCCTGTCGGCCGGCGCGGTGCGAGCCGACGCCGGCCTGCACGGCCGGGTGCGGTTGGCCCCGGCCCGGTGGGAGTCGCTCGGTGCCTACGTGCCGGTGTCGATCGCCATCGTCGCCGGCGTCGTGCAGCAGTCCCGGCACCACCTGACCCCCGGCATGGTCACCGCCGGGTTCGTGCTGGCGTCGATGCTCGTCGTCCGCCAGGTGCTGGCCATCCTCGAGAACCACTCGCTGGCCCAGACCCTCGAGAGCCGCGTCGACGAGGCGACGGCCGAGCTGCGGGCCGGGGAGGAGCACTTCCGCTCGATCGTGGCCAGCATCTCCGACGTCGTGGTCATCGTCGGCTCCGACCTGAAGGTCCGCTACCAGAGCCCGGCGGCCGAGAAGCTGCTCGGCTACGGCCCCGGCGAGCTCCTGGGCATGTCGATCGACCAGCTCGCCCACCCCGAGGACCTGGCCGCGGCCCGGCGGGCCTCGGCCGAGGCGCTCGGCACCCAGGGGCGGGTCGAGGTCTACGTCTCGCGGATGCACCACAAGAACGGCACGTGGCGCCACATGGAGGCGACGGTCACCGACCTCCAGGACCACCCGGCGGTGCAGGGCATCGTGCTCGCCCTGCGCGACGTGGCCGACCGCATCGAGCTCGAGGAGCGCCTGCGCCACCAGGCCTTCCACGACGGCCTCACCGGCCTGGCCAACCGGGCCCACCTCCACGACGAGCTCGGCCGGCTGCTCGCCGCCGGTCGTCGACCGAGCCTGCTCCTCCTCGACCTCGACGAGTTCAAGGCCGTCAACGACACCGCCGGCCACGACCTCGGCGACCACGTGCTCGTCGCCGTGGCCGGCCGCCTCATCGACGCCACCCGTCCCGGCGACCTCGTGTCCCGCCTCGGCGGCGACGAGTTCGCCATCGTGATGCACGACGACCCGCGCGCCCACGCCGGCGTGGCCGTGGCCGACCGCATCCTCCACGCCCTGCGCATGCCGCTGGTGGTCCAGGGCCGCCAGGTCCGCTGCCTCGGCAGCATCGGCGTGGCGGCCGCCGACGAGCAGGCCACGCCGGCCGGCCTCCTGCGCGACGCCGACACCGCCATGTACGTGGCCAAGGCCAAGGGCAAGGGCCGCATCGAGCTGTTCACGCCGACGATGCGGGACCAGGTCGTGCGGCGCCAGCGCATCGAGGAGCTGCTGCGGCGGGCCGTGGTCGACCGCCGGCTCGAGCTGCACTTCCAGCCCATCGTCGACCTGGCCGCCGACGAGTACGTCGGTGCCGAGGCCCTCCTCCGGTTGCGGGGCGACGGCGGCGAGCTGATCTCGCCGGTCGAGTTCATCCCGGTGGCCGAGGAGAGCGGGCTGATCGTCGAGATCGGGGCGTGGGTCGTCACCGAGGCGTGCCGGGCGGCCGCGTCGTGGCAGGCCATCCGGCCCGATGGCCCGCCCTTCGACGTGGCCGTGAACGTCTCGACCCGTCAGCTCCAGGACGCCGGGCTGGCCCGGACGGTGGCCGCCGCCCTCGAGGTGGCCGACCTGTCGCCGAGCCTGCTCACGCTCGAGATCACCGAGGGGTCGCTGGCCTCCGACGACCTCCACGTCGACGCCACGCTCCTCGCCCTGCGGGGCCTGGGCGTGCGCCTCTCGATCGACGACTTCGGTGCCGGCTACTCGTCGCTCGGCCGGCTCCAGCGGGTGTCCGTCGACGAGCTGAAGATCGACCGGTCGTTCGTCTCCGAGCTGGCCATCGGCACCGACGCCCCGCTGGTCGACGCCATCCTCGCCATGGCCCGCCGCCTCGGTCTCACCGTGGTGGCCGAGGGGATCGAGACGCCCGAGCAGGCGGCCTACCTCCGCCCCCGCAGCGACCGGGGACAGGGCTTCCTCTACTCCCGGCCGCTGCCCGGGGACGAGGTGGTCGGCGTGCTGTCCGGCACGCCCGACGCCGGGCGGGTCCAGGCCCGGTAGAGGGCCACGCCGCCGGCCACGGCGGCGACGGCGAGGAGGGCACCGACGACCGGGTTGGGGACGCCGAGCAGCTTCATGGCCGACGCCGCCAGCACCACGACCAGCACCGGTCGGATCAGGGCGTCGGGCGCCCGGGACGACACGCGGGCGCCGAGGTAGACGCCGGGCAGGGCGCCGATCAGGAGCGACGTGGTGACGTCGAGGTGGAAGTCGCCGAAGAGGAGGTGGCCGGCGGCGGCGGCGCCGACCAGCGGGATGGCCTGCACGAGGTCGGTGCCCACCAGCTGCTTGGCGCTGAGCGACGGGTAGAGGGCCAGCAGCATCACGATCATCAGCGAGCCGGAGCCGACCGAGGACAGGCCGACGATCAGCCCGCCGGCCAAGCCGATGAGCAGCGTCGGGAGCGGCTTCACCACGGTGGGCTCGTCGCCGTAGGTGCGGCCGCGGGCGACGAACTGCTTGGCGACCATCGAGCCGGCGGCCAGCAGGAGGGCGCAGCCCAGCACGACCTTGATCCGGTCCTGGACCGCCGTGCCGTCGCCGAGCTGGTCGAGGAGGAGGGCGCCGCAGAACGCCGAGGGCACCGAGCCGATCACCAGCCACTTCACGAGCTCGAGGTTCACCGTGCCCCGGCGGAGGTGGACGCCGGCGCCCACCGGCTTCATGACGAAGGCGGCGACGAGGTCGCTCGACACCGCGGCCAGCGGCTCGACCTTGAACAGCAGGACGAGCAGCGGCGTCATGAGGGCGCCGCCGCCCATGCCGGTGAGGCCTACGACGAAGCCGACGGCGAGCCCGGCGAGGGCGATCCAGCCGTCGAGGTGCACCGGACGAGGGTAGCGACACGGCCCCGGGGGGCCCGCTCCTGCATCACTTGACAACAAAGCGCTCAACTTCTTTGTTGCGTCGATGATCAGCCGCGCTACGCTGGTGGGCGTCCCAAGTTCTCCCCCTCTCGTCCCTTCCAGGAGGCGACCCATGGCCAAGGCCGTCGGCATCGATCTCGGCACCACCAACTCCGTCGTCAGCGTGCTCGAGGGTGGTGAGCCCACCGTCATCCCCAACGCCGAGGGCGCTCGCACGACCCCCTCGGTCGTGGCCTTCGCCAAGAACGGCGAGGTCCTCGTCGGCGAGGTGGCCAAGCGCCAGGCGATCACCAACCCCGACCGCACGATCCGGTCCGTCAAGCGCCACATGGGCACGGGCTGGACCACCGACGACATCGACGGCAAGCGCTACACGGCGCAGGAGATCAGCGCCCGCACGCTGCAGAAGCTGAAGCGCGACGCCGAGGCGTACCTGGGCGACACCGTCACCCAGGCCGTGATCACCGTGCCGGCCTACTTCAACGACGCCGAGCGCACCGCCACCAAGGAGGCGGGCCAGATCGCCGGCCTCGAGGTGCTCCGCATCATCAACGAGCCCACCGCCGCCGCCCTCGCCTACGGCCTCGACAAGGAGGGCGCCGACCAGACGATCCTCGTGTTCGACCTCGGCGGCGGCACGTTCGACGTGTCGGTGCTCGAGATCGGCGACGGGGTGTTCGAGGTCAAGAGCACCTCGGGCGACGTCCACCTCGGCGGCGACGACTGGGACCAGCGCGTCATCGACTGGCTCGTCGAGTCGTTCAAGGGCAAGGAGGGCGTCGACCTCGCCATCGACAAGATGGCCATGCAGCGCCTCAAGGAGGCCGCCGAGAAGGCCAAGATCGAGCTGTCGTCGGTCCAGTCGACGCAGATCAACCTGCCCTTCATCACGGCCACGTCCGAGGGCCCCAAGCACCTCGACGAGAACCTCACCCGGGCCAAGTTCCAGGAGCTCACCGCCGACCTGCTCGAGCGGGTGCGCCACCCGTTCGAGTCGGCCATCAAGGACGCCGGCCTCAACAAGGGCGACCTCGACCACGTCATCCTCGTGGGCGGCTCGACCCGCATGCCGGCCGTGCAGGACCTGGTCCAGACCATGACCGGCAAGGAGCCCCACAAGGGCGTCAACCCGGACGAGGTCGTCGCCATCGGCGCCGCCGTCCAGGCCGGCGTGCTCAAGGGCGAGGTCAAGGACGTCCTGCTCCTCGACGTCACCCCGCTGTCCCTCGGCATCGAGACCA
>JAODBP010000118.1 GCA_025464025.1 Actinomycetes bacterium
CGCACCGGCAGCGGGAAGGTCCTCGCCAGGGTCGGCGTGACGAGCATCCCTTCGCCCAGGCCGGCGCTGGCGTCCGCCCGCACGTCGACCACCGCGAGTCGGGCTCGCCCCGCCAGGTGGAGATCGCACAGCTCCCGGGCGCTGGCGATGGCTCGCTCGGAGAGCGTGGACGGTCCGCTCACGAACAACGTCAGCTCGTACTGCACCGGGTCGGTCATCCAGCCGCTCCCGGGTGGAGCCGGAGGGCGGCGAGGGTCCTCGCGGTGTCCGAGAGATCACCGATGATCTTGCGCTCGGGCTTCGGACGGCAGCGGACGAGCGTGGGGATGGCCAGGATGTCGTCGTCGCGCGCTCGGGAGGGGTCGTCGACGAGGTCGATGGTCTCGATGTCGTGGCGCCCGGCCAGGTGCTCGTCGCACAGCTGGGTCAAGTTCGCCAGCGCGCTCAGCGATCGGGGCGACTGCCCTGCGACGTACAGGCGCAGCGACCAGACCTCGGTGTCAGCCGCCGTGGGTGGGTTGACGCTCGCACCAGCGGCCATCAGGTGCCCACCGGGACGTCGTCGCCTCGACTGGCAGCTTCCGGGTCGGCTCGGCGAAGCCGACCCTGCGCGGCGCGCTGCCCGGCTCGATCCTCGACGCCGACGGAACCGTGGCTCAGGAGCCGCTCCACGAGGTCCGACTCGGTCTCGAACTCGCGCCACAACGCCGCGACCTGGGCCTCGACCGATTCGCGTCGCCGGGTCAGGTCGACCCCTCGCTGTTCGAGGTCGTCCTCCCGGGCCAACCCCGCGGCGCGCTCCTTCGCCTCCTGCGCTTGGCGCGCCGAGCCGGTGAGCACACCGTCGTCGCCGACGTAGACGTCGGCGAGCTCGATGCCCTGGGCGGTGATCAGGAACTCGCGGATCTGGTTGGAGTTGGCCATGCCCCGGGCCTTGAGGACGTACAGCACCCGGTTGTGCTCGCCGTTGCCCACGATCGTCTTGACCTGGAGCCAGGTGTCGACCAGAGAAGCGATGTGTTGGGTGCCTGAGCGCACGATCTCGGCGGTCAGACAGGTGAACAGGGAGGTGATCCCGCGGGACTTCAAGAAGTCGACAAGGCGCGTCAGCATCGCCGAGACATCCACCTCGGTCCCGACCCGCAGGAGGTCGGAGACGGGGTCCTTCACGATCACGGCCGGATCGAACTCGTCGACCAGCCTCAGTGTCTCGAAGAGATGGGCCTCGAGGCCGAGGAGGTTGGGTCGGAAGCAGTGGAACTGCAAGAGGCCGGCGTCGATCCACTGCCTCAGATCGATGCTCACCGACGCCATGTTCCGTACGATCTCCGCCTCGGACTCCTCGAACGCGAAGTAGACGGCCCGCTCGCCGCGTCGGCAGGCGGCATCGCAGAACTGCGCCGCCAGCGTCGACTTGCCGGTGCCGGCGGTGCCGCTGACGAGGATGGCGCTCCCCTTGAAGAAGCCTTCGTCGCCGAGCATGGCGTCGAGGCGAGCGACGCCGGACGAGAGCCGCTCGGTGGACGCGGGGTACTGCAGACCGACGGAGGTCACCGGAAGGACGGAGATGCCTGCTTCGCCGATGAGGAACGGGTACTCGTTGGTCCCGTGCGCCGAGCCACGGTACTTGAGGATCCGGAGCCGGCGGGTCGAGGTCTGCTCCGTGACCCGGTGATCGAGCACGATCACGCAGTCGGAGACGTACTCCTCGATGCCGTGGCGGGTCAACGTCCCGTCGCCGCGCTCGCCGGTGATCACGGCGGTGACCCCCCGATCCTTGAGCCACAGGAAGAGCCGACGAAGCTCGGACCGGAGCACGGCCGTGTTCGAGAACGCACCGAAGAGGGTCTCGATCGTGTCGATCACGACCCGCTTGGCGCCGATGGCGTCGATGGTCGCGCCGAGCCGCAGGAACAGCCCTTCGAGATCCCACTCGCCGACCTCGACGATCGCTCCGCTGGGGATGTTCACGTGGTCGACGACCAGCTTCCCGTCCGACTCCAGCTGGGCCAGATCGAATCCCAGGGAGGCCACGTTGGCAACCAGGTCGTCCGCCGACTCCTCGAACGCCACGAAGACGCCCGGCTCGTCGAACTCGGTGATCCCACGGACCAGGAACTCAATGGCGAGGAGGGTCTTGCCACATCCGGCGGGGCCACAGACCAACGTCGGACGCCCTCGCGGCAGGCCGCCACCGGTGACGTCGTCGAAACCCTTGATCCCCGTCGGGGCCTTGGACAGCGCCAACATCGACATGGCTCGCTCCTCGCGATCAGGAGGCGTCGAGCCAGGTGTACGGGACGAACAAGTTCGCCCGACAAGGCGTCTCTGTGGTGCGTCGAGAACGTTCTCGACAGGTGACAACCATACAGCCGAAAGGGAGAGGAAACGCAGAGGCCCTTCCCGCTCTCGCGGAAAGGGCCTCTGCACTGCTTGCGATGGTGGCGGGGGCAGGATTTGAACCTGCGACCTTCGGGTTATGAGCCCGACGAGCTACCAGACTGCTCCACCCCGCGGCGTGGAGAGCGAGTGTAACGGGAGACCGGCCGGGTGCCAAAGCGGTCCGCGAACCGGACGGACCGGCCCACTACGGTCGAGGGATGCGCAGGAAGCGGGTGCGTGCCGCCTTCCAGGCCGACGCCGAGGTCGCCCACCTCGACCAGCTCGACCGCCTGGAGCGCCGCCTGGCCGACCTCGAGGACACCGTGTCGGCCGTGCTGAGCCGCAGCCGGCTCGACGACCTGGCCGAGCAGCTCGACGAGCTGGCCATGACCTCGACCACCCACGACGACCTCCTCGGCGTGCGCATGCACGCCGCCCGGCTGGCCGCCGAGGTGTCCCGCACCGTCACCGAGCTGCGCTCGGAACACGCCCGGCTGGCGACGTCGTTCGACGACCACCTCGCCGGGCGGAACCAAGCAGCCGCCGGCTGAGCTAGGCGTCCGGCGGCTGGGTGGTCGACGTGGTCGAGCCCGGCTTGGTGGTCGTGGTCGTCGTCGACCCCTTGGCGTCGGAGAGGCCCTGGGCCTGCTTCACGTAGGCCTGCCCCTCCTTCACCTTCTCCTGGTACGTCCCGAGGTCGCCGTTCTTGAGCGCGGTGTCGGCATCGGCGAAGGCGGTGACCGCCTTGCCCAGCAAGGTGGCCACGTCGTCGGTCGACGGCGTGGTGGGCGTGCCCGGGGTCGACGGTGCCTCCTCGCCGGTGTCGGGTGCGGCGCCGAACAGGGCGGCGAGCGCCTCGGCCAGCGTGTCCTTCACCGCCACGTTGCCGTTGAAGGCGACGATCACCCGCTTCAGCTCGGGGATCTTCGTCGACTCCGCCTCGGTGTAGACGGGTCGCACGTAGAGCAGCGACTGGTCGATCGGGACCAGGATCAGGTTGCCGAAGATGAGGTTCGACCCCTGCTGGCCCAGCAGCGTCTGGAGCTGGGACACGTCGGGGTCCTGCTGCATGGTCGCGGCGACGATGCCAGGACCGTCGGGCCGGTTGCCCTGCGGCATGACGAACGTCTCGAGCTTGCCGTAGTCGGCGCCGTCGCTCTTGGCCACCATGAAGGCGGTGAGCTCCTTGCGGCTGTCGTCACCGGAGACGGGCACGAACGGCCGCAGCAGGAGGAACGACTCCTTCGTCTCCCCCGGCAGGCGCATGAGGAGGTAGTACGGCTCGATCCGCTCCTCCCGGCTGGCGACCTGCTGCCCGGCGGCGTTGGTGGTCAGGGTCGCGGTGGCGATCCCGGTGCCGGTCGGCGGCTTCTGGGCCACGTTCCAGGCGTCGTTCTGGTTGTAGAAGTCGTCCGGGTCGTCGATGTGGTAGCGGCCCCACATGTTCGTCTGCACCCGGAACATGTCCTCCGGGTAGCGGAAGTGGGCTCGCAGCGCATCGGGCACCTTCGAGCCGTCGGTGAACAGCTTCGGGAAGGCGTCGCGGTAGGCCCGCAGGATCGGGTCCTTGGTGTCGACGGCGTAGAAGGTGGTCGTGCCGTCGTAGGCGTCGACCACGGCCTTCACCGAGTTGCGGACGTAGTTGAAGTCCTTGTCGAGCCCGCTCCCGGCCGGCAGCGAGGCGTGGTCGGCCCGTTGGGCGTTCGGGTAGTGGTTCGTGGTCGTGTAGGCGTCGACGATCCACTTCACCCGGCCGTCGACGATCACCGAGTACGGGTCGGCGTCGAACGACAGGAACGGGGCCAGGGTCTTGACCCGCTCGCGCACGTCGCGCACGAGCAGGATCTTCGAGCCCGACTTCACGTTGCCGGAGATCAGCGGGTTGATGTCGCCGAAGCGCAGCGCGAACGCCGCCCGCCGCAGGTAGTTGCCGACCTTGACGCCGTCCTTGCCCTTGTACTGCGTGAGGCGGGTGCCCTTGGCCCCCTGGAAGTCGATCTCCTTGCGACCGGAGTTCACGATCACGTAGCCGCTGAGGTTCTCGCCGATGTACACGCCGGGCTGGTCGAGCGCGAGCGCGGCGTCGGTCGAGCGCGGCGGGATGTCGCGCAGCAGGAGCGACGGCCGGCCGTCGGCGTCCTTGGCGTTCGACGGGGCGGCCACGGCGCCGTAGCCGTGGGTGTAGGTGAGGTGCCGGGCCTCCCAGCTCGACTGCGGCACGCCGCTCGTGTTCAGCGACCGGGCCGACACGAGGAGCTGCCGGGTCTCGCCGTCGATCTGGTAGCGGTCCACGTCGACGTCGGTGATGGCGTAGAAGGGGCTGACCTCCTGCAGGCGCTGGTAGGTCGCCTTCAGCTCGTCCGGGTCCCACAGGCGGATGTTCTTCACCGTGCCGACGTTCTCGGCCAGTGATGCGGAGTCGAGCTTGTCGTCGGCGGCGAAGTTCTTCGTCGCCACCTGCGACTTCGTCATGTTCATGGCGGCGCGGGTGGCCTCGATGTTGCGCGCGATGTACGGCGCCTCCTTGGAGGACTCCGCCGGCTGGACCTTGGCCCGCTGGATGATCGCCGGGTAGATCCCGCCCACGACCAGGGCGACGAAGGCCCACAGCCCGACGGCGAGCACGGGCAGCACCCAGCCCCGCCGCCAGATGTTGACGATGAACAGGGCAACGGCCGCCACCGAGATGAGGATCAGCAGGTTGATCGCCGGCAGCTGCGCCTTGACGTCGGTGTAGGTCGCCCCGTCGACGGTGCCCCGGTGCGAGAACGTGAGCTCGTAGCGCTGCAGCCAGTAGCCGACCGCCTTGATCACGGCGAGCAGGCCGAGCAGCACCGACAGGTGGGCCTTCACCTGGGGCGTCACCCGCTGGGCCGCGCCCTGGAGGCGGATGCCGCCGTTCAGGTAGTGGGCCACGGCCACGACGATCAGCACGATGACGATCGAGGCGAAGCCCCAGTCGACGAGGAACGACAGGAACGGCAGCTTGAAGACGTAGAAGCCGACGTCGGTCTTGAACTGCGCGTCCTTCACCCCGAAGTCGTGGGCGTGGGTGAACAGGATCCAGGCGTTCCACTGGCCGCCCACCCCGGCCCCGGCGATGAGGGCGAACACGACCGACACGGCCGTGCGCACCAGCCCGGTGCGGTGCCCGATCAGCTCGTGGTAGCGCTCGATGACCTCCTCCTCCGGCCCGGCCGGGCGGAAGCGGGGGGCGATGCGGTCACCGATGAGGAGGTTGACCCACAGCAGCACGAAGAAGATGAGGCTGAACAGGATCGTGAGGCTGGCCTTGGCCCCGAGCACACCGGTGAACACGCTGCGGAAGCCGAGCGAGTCGAACCAGAGGAGGTCGGTGTAGAAGCCGGCGATCCCCCGCAGCGACGTGAGGAGGATGAAGAGGGCGACGGCGAGGAGGACCAGACCGATCCGCCCGCGGGAGCCGAGCCCCTGGCGACGGGGGCGGGGCATGTCGGACGGGACGCGCATGTCGGGGACGCTAGTCCCCGACCTGCCGATGTCAGGTGGCGGGCAGCACCAGGCAGCGGCAGCCGGCGTGGGCCGGAGGGTGGACCTGCCCGGTGGGGAAGGCCTGGCCCCGACGAGTGGGACCGGCCAGGGCGTTGTCGTCGCAGTCGGCGCACCCGCCCTCGGCCACGTCGACCACCCACACCAGCTCGTCGCCGGGCACCGCGGTGAACACGCCGAAGGCGTAGGCGGCGGCCACGTGGTGGCGAGCGAGGGGCTCGCTCCGAGCCGTCTTCCACTCGCGATAGGTGGCCGAGATGGCCTCGATCAGCGCCTCGTCGTCGCCGCGGTTGGCGTCGAGGGCCCGCTCGAGCCGGGCCCGCACGTCGTCGGTGACGTCGGCGGCCAGCACCGCGGCCAGCTCGTCGACGCCGGGCCCGTCGCCGTCGAACGACGCGGCGCCCGCTTCGGCCCCGGTGCGCAGGTGCTCGACGGCCGCGGTCGAGAACCGACCGGCGTGCTCGTCGACGTCCGGGAGGAGCGCCTCCAGGCTCGGCGTGCCCCGCAGCCGCCGAAGGTTGTCGAGCACCTCGTTCTGCTCGTCGGCGAGTGCTCGCTTGAGGGCGCGGGTCAGTGCCCGCTCGGCCGGCTCGAGCACCGCGTCGCGGGCCTCGAACACGGTGTCGTCGGCCGCCACCGGCTCGGGCTCGGCGACGACCTCGGGCTCGGCCTCCGGTTCGGCGGCCGGGGCCAGCACCTGCTCGGCCTTGGCCACCGCCGCCTCGCGGTCGGCCCGCAGCCGGGCGAACAGGTCGTCGACCGGCTTCTCCGACTCGGCATCGACCTCGGGTGCGGACGCCGGGTCGGACTCGACGGCGACCTCCGGCTCGGGGTCGGGCACGACCACGGGGCGGGGTGCGGCGACGGCATCGGCCCGGACCAGGCGGACGCCTTCGACGTCGTCCTCCAGCAACGGCACCTCGGTGCTCTCGCCCTTGCGGCGGAGGAGGCGGAGCGACGAGCTGCGGCGGTCGTCGGGCGGCTCGGGCTCCGGCAGGGGCGGGACGATGGCGACCGGCCGCACCGGCGCCTCGGGTTCGGGCTCGGGGACGGGTGCGGGCTCGGTGGCGACCTCGGCGACCGGTTCCGGCCCGGCGGCCTCGGCGACGTCGTCGGGCTCCTCGTCGGCCGGTGCCCGCAGGCCGGCGGCGTCGGCCGCGGCCCGGGCCTCCCGCTCGGCCACCGTGAGCTCGCGGGTGGCTTCGTCGAGCGTGGTGCGCACCACGTCGTAGGCGCCGAGCAGCCGCTCGCGCCCGGCGAGGAGCTGCTCGAGCTGGGTGGCGGCCGCCTTGCGCCGTCGGGCCAGGTCCTTCAGGACCCGCTCCCGCACGGCCTGGGCCTCGGCCACCATGTCCCGGCCCTGCTGCTGGGCCTCGGCCACCGCGGCATCGGCCGCCGCCGCGGCGTCGGCCCGCACGATCGCCGCCGTCTCCTCGGCCGCGGCCAGGATCGCGGCCGATGCCGCGTCGGCCTCCTCGGTGCGCAGGGACAGGACCGTCTCGGCCTCCGAGCGCATGCGGCTGGCCTCGTCGTTGGCCTCCCGCAGGAGGCGGCCGACCGACTCCTCGGCCTTGGCCCGGATCTCGGCCGCCGCCTCGCGCGCCGCGTGCAGCACCCGCGTCGTCTCGACGCCGAGGGCGGCCTCCAGCTCGTCCTCCCCGACCTCGCGGGGCGGCGGCTTGGCCTCGGCCTCGGCCAACCGCTCGCGGAGGGCCCGCTCCCGCTCGTTGAGGGAGCCGAGCTCGGCGGCCACCTGGGCCAGGAACGTCCGGACCTCGTACTGGTCGAACCCGCGGAACGCCGTGGCGAACTGCTTGCGGGCGACGTCGTCCGCGCCGATCGGCTGCTCATCGGCCATCAAAGGGATGCTACGACCCAGATGCCCCGATCGGTTGGACGGTCAGCTGCCGTCCAGCAGGTGGCTGATGGCGTTGAGCAGGCCGCCCAGGCCGGGGGTCGACTGGCCACCGCCGTTGCCGAGGAGCCCGTCGAGCAGCCCCTGCACCGGCGGCGGCACGGTCACCGGCGGGATGGTGGGCTTCGGGGTCGACGGCGTCGTCGGGGGTGAGCTCGGCTGGGTCGGCGTGGTCGGCGGCGGGGTCGTCGGGGTGGGCGACGACGGGAGGATGGGCACCGTGATCGGCGGGAGGATCGGCGTGGCCGGCGCCGTCGGCGCCGTCGGCGTGGTCCCCCGGCGAGGGGTGGTCGTGGTCGTCGTCGATGCCCGGCCACCGGTCGAGGTGGTGGACGGGCCGCCTGAACCGCCGGTCGAGATCGGCGAGATCGAGGCGACGACGCGGTCGAGCACCCCGTTCAGCACGTTCAGCACCGAGGCGCGGCGGGCCCGCTGGTCGAGGGCGACGAGGCCCCAGTCGGCCCCCTCCTCGCGGAAGGCGAAGGCGTGCTGCCAGCGATCGGCCAGGTCGCCGCTGCCGCCGAGGGCGATCGACGCGCCCACGATCGTCTCCCCCACCGAACGCCCGGCAACCAGCAGGCCGGCGTCGAAGCCCTTGGCCGAGCGGAGGGCGGGGACGATCCCCTCGAGGTAGCCGGCATCCCAGGCGGGCGGCGTCGGGCGGGTGTTCAGCAGTCGCACCCGCCGGTCGAGCTGGCCCCCCAGGTCGATGGCGTCGTTGAGGTAGCGGGTGTCCCACGGATCGGGATCGGCCCGGTCGTAGACCAGGGGGACGGCCTTCTGGAGCGAACCGCTGTCCGTCACGGTCACCTGCCGGAGCGCCTTCGCGGTGCGCCGGCGGCCGAGCGACTCGACGTCGGCCCCACCCTGGTAGACCGCGAACGTGACCCCCGCCGAGCGCCGCACGCGAGCGGCACCGTCGTGCAGGTCGAAGGTGGCATCGCCGGCCGCGACCGTGAGGTCGTCGCCCGAACCGGCCACGGCGAGGGCGTCACCGTCGACCAGCGTGGGTCGCGGGCCCACCTCCACCGTCGAGCCACGCCGCAGCTCGAGGGACGTGTCGCCCGGGAGGCCGAGCACCGCGCTGCCCCCGGTCACGGTGACGGTCTGCCCGACCTGCAACCGGTGCCGGCCGGCACCGAGGTGCTGCACCTCGGGCGCCTTGACGTCCGCCGCACCCTGGACCTCGAGGACGTAGGTGTCGCTGTCCTTCCCCGGCCCGCATCCGGTGAGGAGGAGCGCGACCAGGCCGACGGCCAGGAGCGCGGCCACACGCCTCATTGGTGCACCGTCGACGTTCGCTGACCATTTCGACCGCTACCGCGGCACGGGGCACCAATGAGCCGTTCGGCGCTGGGGCGCCTCACAAGGCCTGTGCTCATGGTTCGCTCGCTGCGCTCGGTCACGGGCGCGGCTGCACGGCGGGCAGGCGGAGGGTGAACGTCGAGCCCTGCCCTTCGGTCGACTCGACGGTGAGCTCGCCGCCGTGGACCTGGGCGACGTGGCGCACCAGGGGCAGGCCGAGGCCGAGGCCACCGAACTCGCGGGTGGAGGAGCCGTCGCCCTGGGCGAAGTCGGCGAAGATCGACTCGAGCCGATCGGCCGGCACGCCCACGCCCCGGTCGGCGACGGAGACGAGCACCGAGCCGTTGCCGTCGGACGAGGCCGTGATCGTGATGCGGCCCCCGTCGGGCGAGTACTTGACGGCGTTGTCGAGCAGCTCGTCGAGCGACAGGTCGAGGAGCCGGCGATCGACGAGGAGGTCGGGCGTCCCCCGCGAGACCTTCCGCTCGACCGCGTGCTCGTCGCCGAGGCGATCGGACCAGCGGGCCACGACGTCGTCGAGCACGGCGCGGGGCTTGAGCGCCTCGGGGTGGGGCTCGAGCCGGCCGGCGGCCATGGTGGCGAAGTTCACGAGCTGGTTGATGACCCGCTCGAGCTGGCGGGCCCCGGCGACGATCTCGGCGGCGAAGGCACGGGCTCGATCGGGCGGCAGGTCGCGCGACGCCAGCATCTGCGCATAGCCCTTGATCGGCGTCAGCGGCGTCTTCATCTCGTGGCTGATGTTCGAGAGGAACTCGGTCTTCATGCGGTCGACCTCGCGCTCGCGGCGCATGTCGCGCACCACGGCCACCGAACCGGCCAGCTGACCGGCCGCGCCTCGGAGCGCCGCACCGCTCACCGCGACCGGCACCTCGGCACCGTCGGCACGGAGCACGACACCCTCAGACGCCCAGGGCGCCGTCGGCGGCTCGGACAACCGCATGCCGAGATTGTCCCCTTTCGGACCGTGCAGGGACAAGCTGGTGACGGGCCGGCCCCGGACCTGGCGGGCCGTGGTGCCGAACAGCTCCTCGGCCGCGGCGTTGAAGTCGGTGACCAGGCCCTCGACGTCGACGGCGACCAGGGCCTCGCCCATGCCCCCGAGCACGGCCTCGATGCGGCCGCGGAGGCGCGCCTCGTCGATGGCGGCCTCGCGCAGCTCGTCGGTCATCGTCCGCAGCGAGCCGGCCATCCGGTCGAAGGCGGTGCCCAGCACGCCCAGTTCATCGGTCTGGGTGAGCCCGACCTTGACGTCGAGGTTGCCGGACTGGATCTCCTCGGCGGTCGAGGTGAGGCGCTGGAGGCCCTGGCCGATGCGGTTGCCGATGAGGGCAGCCAGCACGATGGCCGCCAGCGTGGCCAGCAGGGCCACGATGAACAGGGTGCGGAACAGCCGCTGGCGGGTGTCGTCGGCCAGCCGGCTGGGCGCCGACGCCACCACGGCCGCGACCGGGCGAGCCCCGCGGAGGATGGGGCTGGCCGCCACGAACCGGCCGGTCGTGGCCCGGCTGGCCGGGCTGATCGTGCGCATGGCCTCGTCGGCCACGGCGCGGAGCACGGCCGAAGGCGGCTGCGTCCCGGCCCGGGCCAGCACGCCGTCGGCCCCGACGATGGCGAGGCTGAGGTCGGCGTCGTCGCGGATGCCCCCCTGCAGGGTTGAGTCGTCGATGGGGTCGGCCGCCACCACCACGCCGACGAACTGGGGCCCGTCGGCGGTCTCGAGCGCCACCGGGGCGGCGCCCACGGCGAGCAGGCTCCGGTTGAGGATCTCCGGCGCCGACTGCGCCGTCTGGTCGTCGATCGCCTGCTGGACGACGTCGAGGAAGCCGAGCTGGGCCCGGGCGCCAGGCTCGGCCGGGACCCCGATGCCGGGCACGACCACGCCCGTCGGCGTCACGAACGCGAGCAGGCCGACCGTGGAGCCGAAGTCGGTGCCGAGCCCCTCACCGAGCTGCTTCAGGCTGGTCTCGAGCTCGCCGGCCGCCTGCTGGCCGTCGGGCGACGCCGGATCGGCGGCCAGGGCGAGGAGCAGCTGCTGGGCCCGGACGACGCGCGGGTCGCCGAGGTTGCGGGTGCGGTCGCGCACGAGCTGGGCGACGCTGGCGGCCCGGACCCGGGAGGCGTCGGGCGCCCGCTTGGCCCCGCCCGCCTCCGACGCGGCACGGGTCTCGGTGCGACGCAGCACCTCGTTCTGCACGTTGTCGACGAGGACGTTCGACAGCGTCACCGACACGGCCAGGACGACGAGGAGGACGGTGCCGGCGGCGCCGGCCGCGACCCGGGCCGGGATCGAACGGCGGGCGACGAAGAACAGCACGGCGGCGAGGAGGGCGGCCCCCACGATGCGGGCGACGTCGATGCCGGTGCCCGGGTCGGCGACGACGAGAGCGGCGACCTCGGCCGCGACCAGCACGCCGACGGCCAGGCGGGCGAGGTGGATCACCACCGACGGCCGGGCCGGCACGGTGACGGCGGCCAGCAGCAGGAGGCCGGCCAGCCGCGGCGCCACCACCCAGGCCGAGCCGGCCTCGGGCTCGATGAGCGAGCCGTGCACGAACGACGCCGCGCCGATGGCGAGGAACCCGGTGGCCATGGCCCACCGGCTCCAGCGGTCGGGCGCCAGCAGCTCGGGGCGAAGCACGAGCACGGCCACGCCGGCGAGGGCGGCCAGGAAGAGCACGAACTCGGCCGCGAAGGCGACCTGCGCCTGGGTCGCGCTCATCGCCCCACCCTCTGGTCAGGCTCCGTCGGGGCCGACCTTGTCCAGTGCCAGCCCGTTGCCACCGAACGTCGAGAGTATGCGCAGGGCGTCCTGCAGGTCGTCGACCGGCTCGATCCGCAACTTCTTGCTGGCGTGCTTGCGGGCCTCGGCCACCTCGGCCCGGGGCACGAGGAACAGCTCGACGCCCGCCTCCTCGACGGCGACCGCCTTCTGGGCCACGCCACCGACCTCCCCCACCGAGCCGTCGAGCTCGATGGTGCCGGTGGCCGCCACCTTGCGACCGCCGGTCAGCTCGCCCGGGGTCAGCACGTCGAGGATCTCGAGCGTGAAGGCGAGGCCGGCCGACGGGCCGCCGATCTGCTGGGACGCGATGTCGACCTTGTAGGGGAAGGCGAACGTCGGCGGGGTCGAGGTCAGCGTGACGCCGAGCTGCGGCTGCTTCGGGTCGTCCGGGTTGGCGCCCAGCTTCACCGTCACCTCCTTGGTGGCCTCGGCCTTGTCGGGCCGGACCGTGAGGCGGACGGTGTCACCCGGGTGGTGGGCGTGGAGGAGGCGGACGGCCTCCGGCGAGAACTCGGTGGGCGTGCCGTCGACGGCGACGATCGAGTCGCCCGGCGCGAGGGGGCCGTCGGCCGGGGAGCCCTTGACGATCTGCACGACCTGGGCCCCCTTCCCCTTGATGGCGTCGTAGCCGAGCTGCTCGAAGGCGACGCCGAGCGCCTGCTCCTTCGAGGTGTCCATGACGTGGAGGTTGTAGGTGCGCAGGTCCTTGCTGGTGACGTCCTTCGGCTTGATCACCTGCTCCTTGACCACGTCGACGGTGGGGTCGAGCCAGCCCCGGACGGCCTGGAGGATCGTCGTCCGCTGGAGCGACACGGTGCACATGTAGACGGCGCCCTTGGGCGGGAAGTCGGGCGCCCCGGTCCCGACCTTGACCAGGCTGGACACGTCGAGGGCGCTTCCCGGGGAGATCGAGTAGTAGGGCACCCGGAACGACGCCGCGCCGATGATCGACCCGACCACGGCGAGGAGCACGACGAGGGTGAGCGGACGGGGACCGGGGCGGCCGGGACCGACGGGCGGCACGCCACCGTTCGGTACGCCTTCGTCCGCCGTCCTCGCGCTCGTCATGTGCCTGCTCGTCCTCGGTGTCGCTGGCGCCGTCGTCCTCCGCGACGGCCTGCGCGAGGGGACGGACAAGCGTGCCACGGCGCCGCCCCCCGCCCGTCGCGCCCGTCGCCGGGGCCCACACCCTGACGAGATCGCCCCAGGACCAAAGACGCTCCGAGGGGACAACGGGGCGCGCCGGACCTGGTGCTTCCCGAACCGGCGACGGATTGACAACGTTTCTGTTGTCAATCCGTCGCCAGTTCGAGCGCGGGACTCGG
>JAODBP010000120.1 GCA_025464025.1 Actinomycetes bacterium
CCCATGACCAAGCTGCACGACCTGTTCCAGCAGCAGGGCCAGAGCCCCTGGCTCGACAACCTGCGGCGGGACTGGATCCAGGACGGCACCCTCCAGGGCTGGATCGACAAGGGCGTGCGGGGGGTCACCTCCAACCCGAGCATCTTCCAGAAGGCGATGATGTCCGGCGACGCCTACGACGCCCAGTTCGGCGAGCTGGTGGGCGCCGGCAAGACGGTCGACGAGGCGTACTGGTCGATGGTCGACACCGACATCCGCGACGCTCTCCGCCTGCTCCGGCCCGTCCACGACGAGAGCGGCGGCAACGACGGCTTCGTGTCGCTCGAGGTGGCGCCCGACCTCGCCCGCGAGACCGTGGCCACCACCGACGCGGCTCGGCGGTTCCACGAGGAGATCGCCGAGCCCAACCTCATGATCAAGATCCCAGGCACTGCGGCCGGGCTGCCGGCCATCCGCGACATGCACGTCGAGGGCCGCAACATCAACGTCACCCTCATCTTCGGCCTGCCCCGCTACGTCGAGGTGATGAACGCCTACCTCGACGGCGTCGAGGCGTTCGTGGACGGCGGTGGCGACCCCTCCGTGGTCAACGGGGTCGCGTCGTTCTTCATCAGCCGGGTCGACTCCGAGGTCGACAAGCGGCTGCAGGCCATCGGCTCCTCCGAGGCGCTGCTCCTCCGGGGCAAGGCGGCCGTGGCCCAGGGGAAGCTCGCCTACGAGCTCTTCCGGGAGACGTTCAGCGGCGAGCGCTGGGAGCACCTGGCGGCCAAGGGGGCCAAGGTCCAGCGGCCGCTGTGGGCGTCGACGTCGACGAAGAACCCGGCCTATCCGAAGACGCTCTACGTCGACACGCTGATCGGCCCCGACACGGTGAACACCATGCCCGAGGGCGTGCTCGACGAGTTCGAGGCGATCGGCACCGTGGCCCGGACCGTCGACGACGGCCTGGCCGAGGCCCACGAGGTGTTCGACCGCCTGGCCAAGGTCGGCGTCGACATGGACGACGTGGCCCGGGTGCTCGAGGACGAGGGCGTCGCCTCGTTCTCGAAGGCGTTCGACGACCTCAGCGCCGACCTGGACGCCAAGGCGGCGAAGCTCGAGGCATGAGCACTCCAGCCAGTGCGGTGCCGGCGCCGCCGGCGGCCGTCGTCATCTTCGGGGCCAGCGGCGACCTCGCGTCACGCAAGCTGCTGCCCGCCCTCCACGCCCTCACCGTCGAGGGCCTGCTCGACCCGCGGTCCTGGATCATCGGCGTCGGCCGCTCCGACCTGGGCGACGACGGCTGGCGCGACACCATGGCCAAGGCCGTCGCCGACAAGCACGTCGACGGCGACACGTCGACGTGGGACGCCATCGTCGGGCGGGCCCGGTGGGTGTCGGGCGACTACACCGACCTCGACACGTTCCAGCGGCTCTCGAAGGTGCTCGACGAGGCCGACGGCGCCGACGGGTGCGGCGGCAACCGGCTCTTCTACCTCTCGGTGCCGCCCGCCCTCTTCGCCGGGATCGCCGAGTGCCTCGACGGGGCCGACCTCGACACGCCCGGTGAGGGTGGCGACTTCGCCCGCATCGTCATCGAGAAGCCGTTCGGCACCGACCTCGAGTCGGCCCGCAGGCTCGACGACGACCTCCACGCCCACATCGACGAGGCCTCGATCTACCGGATCGACCACTACCTCGGGAAGGAGACGGTCCAGAACGTCCTCGCCCTGCGCTTCGCCAACGCCATCTTCGAGCCGCTGTGGAACCGCCAGTTCGTCGACTCCGTGCAGATCACCGTGGCCGAGGCCGAGGGCGTGGGCCACCGGGCCGGCTTCTACGAGACGGCCGGCGCCCTGCGCGACATCGTCCAGAACCACGCCCTCCAGGTGCTGGCCCTGACCACGATGGAGCCGCCGGTCTCGATGACGGCCGAGGCGATCCGCGACGAGAAGGTGAAGCTGCTCAGCTCGATCGACGTCATGGAGGTCGACGAGGTCGGCAACGAGGTCGTGCGGGGCCAGTACGAGGGCTACCGGCAGGAGCGCGACGTCGCCCCCGACAGCCGCACCGAGACCTACGTGGCCATGCGGCTCCGGATCGACAACTGGCGCTGGGGCGGCGTGCCCATCTACATCCGCACCGGCAAGGAGCTGCCGACGCGGGTGACCGAGGTGGTCCTCCGGTTCAACGGCGTGCCCCACCTCCCGTTCGCCCCCACCCAGGTGCGCAAGCTCGGGCCCAACATGCTCGTGCTGCGGATCCAGCCGGACGAGGGCATCACGCTCTGCTTCGGCGCAAAGGTGCCGGGCACCACGTTCGACATCAAGACCGTCGAGATGGACATGACGTGGTGCGAGGAGTTCGGGGCCGACCCGCCCGAGGCCTACGAGCGGCTCCTCCACGACGCCCTCGTGGGCGACGCCACGCTGTTCATCCGCAGCGACGAGGTGGACGCCGCCTGGAAGGTCGTCCAGCCCATCATCGAGGCCTGGGCCGAGGACCCGAACCCGCCCATCCCGTACGCCGAGGGCACCTGGGGTCCGCGGGAGGCCGACCGGCTCCTGGAGCGCAACGGGCGAAGCTGGCGGAACCCGTCGCCCTAGGGTGAGGACGTGACCGAGAGGGCGCTCACGCTGCGGGTGCTCGTCGTCGACGACGACCCCGCCTACCGCGTGCTCATGGAGGAGTCGGTCCGCTCCTTCGGGCACGTGCCGCTCGTGGCGGCCGACGGCCTCGAGGGGTGGCAGCGGTTCGTGGCCGAGCAGCCCGACGTCGTCATCACCGACTGGACGATGCCCGGGCTCGACGGCATCGAGCTGTGCCAGAAGATCCGGGAGCACCCCGACGGTTCGATGGCCTACGTCATCGTCCTCACCGGTCACGACGGCCAGGACCAGGTCGCCACGGGCATCCTGGCCGGCGCCGACGACTACCTGACCAAGCCGCTCGTCGTGGAGGACCTCCACATCCGGCTGCTCGCAGCCCGCCGCATGATCGCCCTGCACCGCGAGCTCGCTCGGCAACGGGCCGAGCTCGAGACCGTCAACCACCAGCTCGGGATCATGGCCCGGCGCGACCCCCTCACCGGCCTCGGCAACCGGTTGGCCCTGCGCGAGGACCTCGAGCAGATCCGGGGTCGAGCCGACCGCTACGGCCACCGCTACGGCCTCGCCCTCTTCGACGTCGACCACTTCAAGGGCTACAACGACCACTACGGCCACCTGGCCGGCGACGAGGTGCTGGCCACCATCGCCGAGGTCATGCGGTCGCAGTCACGACAGGGCGACGCCTACTACCGCTACGGCGGTGAGGAGTTCCTGTGCGTCTTCCCCGAGGGCGAGGACGCCGACGGCGGTGCCCTCGGGGCCACCGAGCGGTTGCGGGCCGGCGTCGAGGCGCTTGCCATCCCCCACGTCGAGAACCCACCCAGCCGCGTGGTGACGATCAGCGCCGGGTTGGCCTGGCTGGGCGAGCGCGACCGACCCGTCGACCTCGTGCTCCACGAGGCCGACACCGCCCTCTACCGGGCCAAGGACGGCGGTCGCAACCGGGTCGAGGTCGTTCCGCCAGCGTA
>JAODBP010000147.1 GCA_025464025.1 Actinomycetes bacterium
GGCGGTGCACCGGCTTCAAGCCGTCGCGCGCGTCGGGCAGGGCCCGGCTCACGATGACGGACATGGCGTAGTCCAGGAAGGACCGCTCCATCTCCTCCTGGAACTCGATCGGCTCGATCCCGGCGATGGCGGTGTCGCCGGAGGTGTCGCGCGCTTGGGGCGCGTCGTCAGAGGGGGGGACGTCAGTCATTCGATCCTCAGATGTCCAGGAAGCGGACGTCGGTGGCGTTGGTGGTGATGAAGTGCTTGCGCAGCTCCACGTCCTCGCCCATGAGGATCGACATCACCTCGTCGGCCAGTGCGGCCTGCTCGACGTTCACCTGGAGCAGGGTGCGCTTGGTCGGGTCCATGGTCGTCTCGCCGAGCTCGCCCCAGTCCATCTCACCGAGGCCCTTCAGCCGGGAGAACTCGAACTTCTTGGGGGCGTGCTCCTCCAGGAACCGGGCCTGGGCCTGGTCGTCCTTCAGGTACACCTTCTCCTTGCCCACCACCGTGGAGTACAGCGGGGGCTGGGCGATGTAGACGTGGCCGGCCTCGACCAGCTCCTTCATCTGCCGGAAGAAGAACGTGAGGAGCAAGGTCCGGATGTGCGAGCCGTCGACGTCGGCGTCGCACATGATGATGACCTTGTTGTAGCGGATCTTCTCGACGTCGAACTCGTCGCCGAGGCCGGCACCGACGGCCTTGACCAGCGCCTCGATCTCGTTGTTCTTGAGCATCTTGTCGATGCGGGCCCGCTCGACGTTGAGGATCTTCCCCCGGATCGGGAGGATGGCCTGCACCCGCGGGTCGCGGGCCTTGATGGCCGAGCCGCCGGCGGAGTCGCCCTCGACGATGAACAACTCGGCCTCGCGCGGGTCGCGCGACGAGCAGTCGGTGAGCTTGCCCGGGAGGCCGGCGCCCTCGAGCGGCGACTTCCGACGCGTCGCGTCGCGCGCCTGGCGGGCGGCGACGCGTGCCCGCGCCGCCTGCGTGGCCTTCTGGACGATCTGCTTGCCCTCGGTGGGGTGCTCCTCGAGCCAGTCGCCGAGCTTCTCGTTGGTGGTGCGCTCGACGAGCGAGCGCATCGACACGTTGCCGAGCTTGGCCTTGGTCTGGCCCTCGAACTGCGGGTCCTGGAGGCGGACCGAGATGATCGCGGTGAGGCCCTCGCGGATGTCCTCACCGGTGAGGTTCTCGTCCTTCTCCTTCAACAGGGCGCGCGCTCGGGCGTACTTGTTGACGGCGTTGGTGAGCGACTTGCGGAAGCCCTCCTCGTGCATGCCGCCCTCGCCGGTCGCGATGCCGTTGGCGAAGCTGTGGATGCCCTCGTAGTAGCCGGTGTTCCACTGAAACGCGACCTCGACCTCCTGGGTCTCCTCGCTGGCCGTGAAGTAGCCCACCCGCTTGAACAGCGCCTCCTTCGACGCGTTCACGTGCCTCACGAAGTCCTCGATGCCGCCGGCGTAGCGGTAGACGACCGGCTCGTTCGAGTGGCCGGGACGATCGTCCTTGAACCGGATCTCGAGGCTCTTGTTCAGGAACGCCATCATCTGCAGGCGCTCGAGGATCGTCTGGGCCCGGAACTCGACGCCCTCGGACTTGAACACCTCGGGATCGGGCCAGAACGTGACCGTGGTGCCGGTGCGGCCGCGGGGCGCCTTGCCGACGACCTCGAGCTTGCCCTGGGGCACGCCGCCCTTGGCGAACTCCATGCGGTGGTGGTCGCCGTTGCGGTCGACCTCGACGATCAGGTGCGACGAGAGGGCGTTCACGACCGAGACGCCCACGCCGTGGAGGCCGCCGGAGACCTTGTAGCCGCCGCCGCCGAACTTGCCGCCGGCGTGGAGCATCGTCAGGGCGATCTCCACGCCCGACTTCTTGTACTTCGCGTTCATGTCGACCGGCATGCCGCGCCCGTCGTCGTCGACCCGGCACCCGCCGTCGGCCAGCAGGGTCACGTCGATGCGGGTCGCATGGCCGGCCATCGCCTCGTCGACGGAGTTGTCGACGATCTCCCAGACCAGGTGGTGGAGGCCGTTCAGGCCCGTCGACCCGATGTACATGCCGGGCCGCTTGCGTACCGCTTCGAGGCCTTCGAGGACCTGGAGGTCGTTGGCGCCGTACGAGTCAGTGGTTTGTGCCACGCCGCGTCTTTCTGGAGGGGTGCAAGGATCGGCGAACCCACGGCGCGACGCAGGAAAAGTGCTGGTCAGCGGCCGGTTTCGCGATGGAGCCAGTGTACCAGCCACCTGTGACAACCCCGGGCCACGCGGGCCCCTCAAACGGGTTGGACGCGGACCTCGATCCGGGCCACCTGACCCGGGCCCAGGGCCTCCCCGAGACGGGTCAGCAGGTCGGCCTCGAGCCACCGCAGCTGGGTCGCCCAGGCCGGCTCGTCCACGGCGACGACCAGCACGCCGTCGCGGAGCGAGCGGGGCCGCGAGTGCTGGGCCACGGACTCGCCCACCATGTCCGGCCACGAGGCGAACACGGTCGAGAGCGTCGACGCCAGCGGCACGCCGAGCGACGACGCCACCCGGTCGAGCGACTCCCCCACCCGCCGCGGGTCGGCCACCTCCCCTGGAAGTGGCTTCCAGCGAGGACTCATCCGACGATGCTGCCAGCTCGGACGCGCACCACGAGCTCGGGGGTCACGGCCTCGGGCAGCGGGCCGGCCGTGGTGAGCAGCGACTGCCCCGGTGGCAGGTGCTCCAGGAGCGCCGCGCTGCGGTCGGGATCGAGCTCGGAGAACACGTCGTCGAGCAACAGGACCGGGGTGCTGCCCGTCACCTCGGTGACGACGGCGTGGGTCGCCAGGCGCAGGGCGAGGGCCAGCGACCGCTGCTCCCCCTGCGAGGCGTGGGTGCGCGCCGGCAGGCCGTTGATCGTGAGCGCCAACTCGTCGCGGTGGGGCCCCACCGTCGACACGGCGCGCCGGAGGTCATCGGGTCGAGCCGCCTCGAGCGCGGCGGCCAGCCCGCCCTCCCGCCACGGCGCCTCGTAGGTCAGGGTCACCTGCGCCGCGGCCGAGGCCACGTCGTCGTAGGCCTTGGCCACCACCGGTCCGAGCCGGGCCACCAGCTTGTCGCGGGCGGTGCCGAGCACCTCCCCGACCTCGGCCAGCTTGGCGTCCCACACGTCGAGCGTGGCCGCCACCTCGGGCGAGAGCCGACCACCCGCCTGCTTGAGCAGCGTGGTCCGCTGGCGCAGGATCCGGTCGAGGTCGGATCGGGTGGCGTCGTGGCGGGGGGCGCAGGCGACGAGGGCGTCGTCGAGCAGGCGGCGACGCTCCGCCGGGCCACCCTTCACCAGCACCAGGTCGTCCGGCGAGAACACCGTGGTGCGCACGGTGCCCAGGAGATCACGGGCCCGCTTCAACGACTGGCGGTTCACCAGCACCCGGTCCCGCCCGGTCATGCGCAGCTCGGCCTCGATGAGCGATGCCCGACTGGCGATCCCGTTCGCCACGGAGGCCTCGCGCTCGACCTCGGCCCGCACGACCGCGAGCTCGGCACCGGCCCGCACCAGGGCCTCGCCCGGCGCCCCCCGGAACGACGCCAGCGTGGCCAGGTAGCCAACGGCCTCGAGCAGGTTGGTCTTGCCCTCGCCGTTGGCCCCGACGATCGCCGTCAGCCCCGGCGCCGGCTCGAGCTCGGCCGCCGTGTAGTTCCGGAAGTCCGTCAGCCAGAGCCGGGTGACGCGCAAGCCCCTACGACACCCGGACGGGCATGAGCAGGTACAGGTAGTCCTGGCTCTCGACCGACTTCACGACCGCCGGCTTCAGGGCGTCGACGGTCTCCAGCGTGACCTCGTCGCCCTTCACGGCCTCGACGCCGTCGGCCAGGTACTCGGGGTTGAAGGCGATGACCATCTCGGCGCCCTCGTACTTGGCGTCGAGGTCTTCGTGGGCCTGGCCCACGTCCTGGGTGATGGCGGTCAGCTCGATGCCGTCGGGCTTGAGCGTGATGCGCACTGGCGTGGCCTCACGGGCGAGGAGCTTCACACGGCGCAGCGCCTCGAGCAGCGGCTCCCGGCCGACGGTGAGCCGGTTCGGGTGCGTGTTCGGGATGAGCTGGCGGTAGTTCGGGAACTCGCCCTCGATCAGGCGGGTGGTGAGCCGGGTGTCGTCGACCACGAACGACGCGTCGCGCTCGGCCAGGCGCAGGGTCACCGTGGTGGCCCCGGCCAGGATCCGGGTCAGCTCGCCCAGGGCCTTCGACGGCACGAGCACGGTCTGCCCCTCGCGCAGCACGGTGGTGCCGGGCAGGTCGCGGACGGCGAGCCGGTAGGAGTCGGTCGCCACGAGTCGCAGCCCGTCGCCCTCGGCGGCCATCAGGACACCGGTCAGGATCGGGCGGGCGTCGTCGTGGCTGGCAGCCCGCACGACCTGCTTGAGGGCCTCCTCGAAGGCGCTGGCGTCGAGGGTGACTTCGTCGCCGAGGGTCTCGGTGAGCCGGGGGAAGTCCTCGGCCGGGAGCAGGCGGACGGAGAACTCCGAGCGGCCCGAGGAGATCCGGGCCTCGTCGCCCTCGGCATCGATGTGCACGGCGCCGGCGGCCAGCGAGCGCACGATGTCGGCGGCGAGGCGAGCGGGCAGCACCGCCACGCCGTCCTGCTGGCCGGCGACGGTGATGCCGACCTGGATCGTCAGGTCGAGGTCGCTCCCGGTGAGGACCAGCTGGTCACCGGTGAGCTCGGCCTTGACGCCCGACAGCACGGGGAGCGCGCCGCCGCGGCTGGCGACGGCCCGGGTGGCCGTGCCGAGGGCCTCGACCAGCACGTCACGCTCGCAGCGGAACTTCACCTTGGCTCCTTGTTATCTCTGTCATTTAGAGAGAGATCTTCCAATGACAACAGTAAGGGGTGTGGATCGTGGACAACCCCGCGTCGTGGCTGGTCAGACGGCATGTCGTCGTCCCACCTTCGTCCCCAGGGTCGCACACCGGCGGGGGTGGTCTGCGCATCCCCACCTCTGGCCTGTGGGGTAGGTCCCGGGCTCCACACGTTGTCCACAGGCAGTGCACACGGTTGTACCAGCGCGCGGGTGCCACCCGTTGTGACCAGTCCGCGCCGGCACCTCGCCCCTAGCCCGACTTGATCGACTGGGTGAGCTCGGTGACCTGGTCGTAGATCTGGCGGCGCTCCTTCATGAGCGCCCCGATCTTCTCGACGGCGTGGATCACGGTGGTGTGGTCACGCCCGCCGTACTCCCGGGCGATGGCCGGGTAGCTCAGGTCGGTCATCTGCCGGCAGACGTACATGCCGACCTGGCGGGCCGTCACGAGGGGGCGTCGCCGGCTCTTGCCCTGGAGCTCCTCGACCGAGAAGCCGAACATCTTGGAGGTGGCCTCGAGGATCACCTTCGCCGTCACCGGGCGGGGCTGGTTGTCGGACAGGACGTCGCCCAGGACCTCGGCAGCCAGCTCGGCGGAGAGCGGCGCCCGGTTGAGGCTGGCGAAGGCCGAGACCCGGATGAGGGCGCCCTCGAGCTCGCGGATGTTGTTGGTGATGTGGGTGGCGATGAACTCGAGGACCTCGTCCGGGACGTGGGTCGGCTCGCGCTCGGCCTTCTTGCGCAGGATCGCGAGGCGGGTCTCGAGGTCGGGCGGCTGGATGTCGGTGATCAGCCCCCACTCGAAGCGGCTCCGGAGCCGGTCCTCGAGCGTGGCGATGGCCCGCGGCGGACGGTCCGAGCTCAGGACGATCTGGCGGTTGGCCCCGTGGAGCTGGTTGAACGTGTGGAAGAACTCCTCCTGGAGCCCTTCCTTGCCCTCCATGAACTGGATGTCGTCGACGAGGAGGACGTCGTTCTCCCGGTACTTCTTCTTGAACTGGGCCATGGAGTTGGTCCGGATGCCCTCGACGTAGTCGTTGAGGAACTGCTCCGTGGAGACGTAGCGGACCTTGTAGGCCGGGTAGTTCTGGTGCACGTAGTGGGCGATGCCGTGCAGCAGGTGGGTCTTGCCCAGCCCGGCCACCCCGTAGATGAAGAGCGGGTTGTAGCTGCGTGCCGGGGTCTCGGCGACGGCCAGGGCAGCGGCGTGGGCGAACCGGTTGGACGCGCCGGTGACGAAGGTCTCGAACGTGTAGCGGGGGTTCAGCGTGATCGGCCGGGTCTCCTCGGCCGGCGCCGGGCCGGGGCGGTTCGGGAGGGGTGCGTGCCGCGGTTCGGGCTCCGGCGCGCCGGCTCCGGGGAAGAGCTCCTCGGCCCCGGCGTTCGGCGCCGATTCGAACACGAGCTGGACCTGGGGCGAGCCGAGCTCGGCCAGCACCTTGTGCACGGCCTCGAGCCAGCGGCCCTCGATGCGCTCCTTGACCAGGGAGCTGGGCACGGCCACGACCAGGCGGTCGTCGGCGAGCGAACGGCCCACGCTGGGCTGGAAGCAGCTGTTCCAGACGGCGTCGGGCACCGCCGACCGGAGGGATTCGGTGCAGGCGCTCCACAGCTGCTCTGCCTCGCCCACCAGCCCCGATGCCTCTCTCCCGTCGCGAGTACCCACAGCTGCGTCCACAACTGTGGAAAAGCGCTGTGGCGGCCCCTCCGGCGACGGAGGCCCAGGCGAGGCCGAGGGCGCACGGTAGCACCGGCGGGCCGGTGCGGCGCAAGGGCCTCCACTACCGCGGTTGCTGCCGCAGGTGGTGGACCTCTACCCTTTCCCCAGGCGCAGTCGCGGCGTCTGGTCTGCCGCGCCGGCACCACCCCTGTTTTTGCAGAGAGGACGCTCGTGAAGCGCACGTTTCAGCCCAACACCCGGAAGCGGGCCAAGAACCACGGCTTCCGCCACCGCATGTCGACCCGCGCCGGTCGGGCCATCCTGAAGGCCCGCCGCCGCAAGGGCCGCCACAAGCTGTCGGCCTGAGCCCATGGGCACCGCCCCCCGGCGGGTGCGGACCGCAGCGACCTTCGAGGAGCTGCGCCGGTCCGGACGTCGGGTGCGGTCGGGTGCCGTGAGCGTGACCTGGCTGCCCGGCCCGGGCGGCGTACCGCCCGAACTGGCGTTCGCCATCGGTCGGCCGGTGGGAACGGCGGTGGTGCGGAACCGGATGCGGCGCCGCCTGCGTTCGATCTTCACCGAGCTGGCACCCGAGCTCCGGCCAGGCACCTACCTGGTGGGCGCCCGCCCGGCCGCAGCCACCCTCGACTACGGAGATCTTCGTCGCATCGTGTCCACCGCCCTGACCGAGTTGGCCGAACGTTCGTGAGCATCCCTGCTCGTGCGCTTCGCGCCGTTTGCCGGTTCTGGCAGGTCGTGATGAGCAGTCGCCCTTCCCCCTGCCGGTTCACGCCCACGTGCTCGGCCTACGCCATCGAGGCGCTCGAACAGCACGGTGCTGTGCGTGGCGGCCTCTTCACTCTCCGTCGTCTCGCCCGCTGCCATCCCTGGGGGCGATTCGGCTTCGATCCTGTGCCCGAACGGAGGGCGAGCTAGATGTTCGACGCGCTGGCCAAAGCGCTGGCCTTTTTCTACGACCTGTGGCCATCGTACGGCGGGGCCATCCTGCTGTTCACGCTGGCCATCATGCTGGTGTTGACCCCCCTCTCGATCAAGAGCACCCGCTCGATGATCAAGATGCAGCGGGTCCAACCCGAGCTGAAGCGGCTGCAGGCGCAGTACAAGGGCGATCGCGAGGCCCTCAACCGGGAGATGATGGCCTTCTACCAGGCCAACAACATCAACCCGTTCTCCTCGTGCTTGCCGATGCTGCTCCAGATGCCGGTGTTCATCGTGCTGTACCGGGTGCTGCACGGCCTCACCAAGATCGGGCCGGACAAGACCTTCAACCCGAGCTACCTCGACCACGACTCCGCGCTCTACAAGGCCCTCGACCACAGCACGAAGATGCTGTCGTTCGGCATCGACCTGTCGCGGAGCGCCCTGACCGAGCTGCAGGACGCCGGCATCATCAAGGCGCTCCCCTACTTCGTGATGATCGCCATCGTGGCGGCCACCGCCTGGTACCAGCAGCGACAGATCGCCGGCCGGAACCCGAACGCGGCGATGAACCCCCAGCAGCAGATGGTCGGCAAGATCGTGCCGTTCATCTTCGTGCCGATCACGCTGTCGATCCCGGCTGGGGTGGTCATCTACTTCGTCGTGTCGAACCTGGTGCGCGTCGGCCAGCAGGCCCTCGTGACGAAGCTGGAGTTCGGTGAGGGCGGAAGCCAGACCGAGATCATCAAGCCGACCCCCTCGACCCCGCCGCCCAAGGCTGCCGGGGCCGCGAAGGGGACGAGCGGGCGCACGACGCCGTCGGCGGCCGCTGCTGCTCGCAACCGGAACAACAAGAAGCGGAAGAGGAAGTAGCGCCGTGGAGTGGGTGGAAACGACCGGTCGTACGGTCGAAGAGGCCAAGGACGCCGCACTGGACCAGCTCGGCGTCGACGAGCAGGATGCCGAGTTCGAGGTTCTCGAGGAGGCCAAGAGCGGCCTGTTCGGGCGGTTGCGCCAGGAGGCCCGGGTCCGTGCCCGGGTGCGCCCGACGACCCCTCGACCCAAGGTCGACCGTCGGGACCGGAAGCGCAAGCCGGCGGGTGATGCCGTCCCGGCCGAGGATGCGCCGGTCGCCAAGGCCGCGCCCCGCAAGCGGGCACCGAAGAAGGATGCCCCCGCCGAGCCGGTCGCCGCCGAGCCGGTCGCCAAGGCACCGGCCAAGAAGGCCGCGGCCAAGAAGACCACCAAGACCGCCCCCAAGGCGCCCACGACAACAGGAGCAGCTCCCATGGAGGACCTCGATCTCGATGCCCAGGCGGCCAACGTCCGGTCGTTCCTGGAGGGTCTGGTCGATGCGTTCGACCTCCAGGGCGACGTGACGGTCGAGACGGTCGACGAGGACACGCTCGAGGCTCGGGTCGACGGTGACGACCTCGGCCTCCTCATCGGGCCCAAGGGCCAGACGCTGCAGGCGGTCCAGGAGCTGGTCCGGGCTGTGCTCCAGAAGGACGGCCCCGGCGGCCCGCGGCTGCGCCTGGACGTCGGTGGCTACCGCGAGCGCCGGCGAGAGGCCCTCGAGCGCTTCACCAAGGGCATCGCCGACCAGGTGCTGGCCTCGGGCACGGCGACCTCGCTCGAGCCCATGGGTGCTGCGGACCGCAAGGTCGTGCACGACACGGTGAACGACATCGAGGGCATCCACACGATCTCCGAAGGCGAGGAGCCCCGTCGTCGAGTGGTGATCCTCCTCGACGAGGACTGAGCACCTCGTGCAGCGTTCGATGCCGGCCCGCCCTTCGAGGCGGGCCGCTTCGCGTCATGGCTGAGGGCTTGGACGTGGTGCTGGCCCGCTCCCGGGACCTCGGGTTCCTCGGCCCGGGCCCGATCGACGAGCAGATCGCCCACGCCGAGGCGTTCCTCGGGGCCATCGCGCCGGCTGGGCTCGCTCGGGCGGTCGACCTGGGCAGTGGCGGAGGCATCCCCGGCCTCGTGCTGGCGCTCGCCCTGCCTGCGGTCGATTGGGTGCTGCTGGACGGGATGGTGCGCCGTACGGCCTTCCTGGTCGAGGCCGTGGCCGCCCTGGGCTTGGAGGAGCGGGTGCAGGTCCGAACGGCCCGCGCCGAGGACGCTGGCCGGGCGCCCGAGCTCCGGGCCGGGTTCGATCTGGTCGTCGCCCGGGGGTTCGGCCCGCCGGCCGTCACCGCGGAGTGTGCCGCTCCCCTGCTGGTCGTTGGCGGCCAGCTCGTGGTCAGTGAGCCTCCCGACTCCTCGGGCCTTCGATGGTCGGCAGACGGCCTTGCCGTCGTCGGACTCAGGGTTGAGGCCGTGGTGGCTGGGCCCCCGTCGTTCGTCCGGCTCCGCCAGGCCGCGCTCGTTGACGAGCGCTATCCCCGCCGGGTCGGCGTGCCAGGCAAGCGTCCGCTCTGGTCGTAGTGCCACGTGGAACGTTGGCCGGCATGAGGTCGGCCGTTCCACGTGAAACCGTGACCGGCCACGAACGCTCGCGTTCCACGTGAAACAGGCGCGAAAATGGAGGTGATCCGCCGCACCGATCACCCTCCGACCATTTCGTCACAGACGAAACGTCGTTTCACGTGGAACGTGCTCTTGGCGAGGTTCCTTGCGTTCGCGAGGTGGACCGGCCAGGATGGCAGACGTGGTTGAGGGTTTCCCAGATCCGACTGATCGCTCACGCGCCATCTTCGAGCGCTTGCGGGGTGACGTCGCGACCGAGGACGACCCGGCGCCTCCTGCGGCGTCCGCCGATGCACCGCCCGTCGCTCCCCCGCCGCGGGTCTTCGACCAGCTGGCGGAGGAACCACTGGTCGCGCCCGAAGACGCCGTCGAGCCGGCCCCCGAGCCCGTGCGGCCGGAGCCGGAGCCGGAGCCGGAGCCGGAGCCCACAGCGGCCGTCGCCTCGGCGCCGCCATCAGCTCCTGCCACCACCCGGAGCCTGCCGACCGTGGACGAGGGTGAGCTGGCGCTGCCGACGCCGCCCGCACCCGTGAGCACCGCACCGGAGGCGGTGCCAGAGGCCCCGCCGTCGCCGTTCGCCCGCCCGTTGCCGCGGGTCATGGCCGTGGCCAACCAGAAGGGCGGGGTGGGGAAGACCACCACGGCCGTCAACCTGGGCGCCTGCCTGGCCGAGCTGGGCTACCGCGTCCTGGTCTGCGATCTCGACCCGCAGGGCAACGCCTCGACCGGCCTCGGGCTCAACCCCCGCAACATGCAGACCTCGATGTACGACGTGATCCTCAACGACGTGCCGTTGGAGGATTGCGTCGAACCCTCGTCGGTGCGGAACCTCTTCGTCGCACCGGCCAGCCTCGACCTCGCCGGCGCCGAGATCGAGCTCGTGCCGGCCTTCAGCCGCGAGCTGCGGCTCAAGCGAGCGATCGAGGCGGCCGCAGACGACTACGACTTCGTCCTGATCGACTGCCCGCCGTCGCTCGGCCTCCTCACCGTCAACGGCCTCGCCGCCGCGACCGAGGTGATCGTCCCGATCCAGTGCGAGTACTACGCGCTGGAGGGCCTGGGACAGCTCCTCCGCAACGTGGCCCTGGTCCAGAAGAACCTCAACCCTCGACTCGAGGTCAGTGCCATCATCTGCGTGATGTACGACGCCCGGACGAAGCTCTCGGACCAGGTGGTGCAGGAGGTCCGGGCCCACTTCGGCGACAAGGTGTGCCGGAACGTGGTGCCCCGTACGGTCCGGTTGTCGGAGGCCCCGTCGTTCGGGCAGCCGATCATCGCGTTCGATCCGACCTCGCGGGGCGCCATCGCCTACCGCGAGCTGGCCAAGGAGGTGAGCGGTGGCGCGCCGATCCGGACTCGGTAGGGGATTGGGGGCACTGATCCCCCCGGAGGCGGCGAGCGCCACCGGCGGCACCGGACCGGCCCTCCGGGATGTCCCGGTCTCGTCCATCCGCCCCAACCCGAACCAGCCTCGTCGGCACTTCGACGAGGAGTCGCTGAGCTCCCTGGCCGCGTCGGTGCGGGAGCTGGGCGTCCTCCAGCCCATCCTCGTCCGCGAGGCGGGTGAGGGGGAGTACGAGCTCATCGCCGGCGAGCGCCGGTGGCGAGCGGCCAAGCGTGCCGGACTGCCGACGATCCCCGTCGTCGTGCGCACGGCGGACGATCTCTCGTCGCTCGAACAGGCCGTCGTCGAGAACCTCCACCGCCAGGACCTCAACCCGCTGGAGGAGGCTGCTGCCTACCAGCAGCTCATCGAGGACTTCTCGATGACGCACGACCAGTTGGCCACCCGGGTTGGCAAGAGCCGGGCCACGGTCACGAACATGCTGCGGCTGTTCCAGCTCCCGCCGGCGATCCAGAAGCTCGTCGCCGGGGGCTCCCTGTCGGCGGGCCACGCCCGCGCCCTGCTGGGGACGCCGGATCGGGCCTTCCAGGAGTCGCTGGCCCGCAGGGCGGTCCAGGAGGGCCTCTCGGTGCGAGCGGTGGAGGAGGCGGTCCGGGCACGAGGGGATGGCGAACCCTCGACCAACGAGGCGGCGGCCCGTGGACCTCGGCTCCGCCAGGCCGGGATGCACGAGCTGGAGCAGCTGCTCTCCGAGCACCTGGCCACGCGGGTCAAGGTCCAGGAGACGGCCAAGGCCGGGGGCAAGGTCGTCGTCGAGTTCGCCGATCTGGACGACCTCGAGCGGATCTACCGGGCCATGACCGAGCCCGTCGCTCGGGACTGAAGCCTCCACTGGAGGTCGAGCTGGGCTCGGGCTCCACCTTCGGTTCAGACAACCCACACCCTGTGCTCAAGGTTGTGGATAACTAGCGTTTCCGCAGGTCAGAGACTTGTCCGGCACGCGACGATGCCCACTCCGGAGGGGAGTGGGCACCAGTCGAGGGTTCGGGAGGCGGGCTACAGGAACTCGGCGAGCTCGTCGAGGAGCTGGCCCTTGCCCTTGGCGCCGACGAGGCGCTTCTTGGGCTCGCCGTCCTTGAACACGATGAGCGTGGGGATGCTCATCACGTCGAAGCGCCGGGCGATGTCGGGGTTGTCGTCGACGTTGAGCTTGGCGATCTTGATCTTGCCCGCCTGCTCGGTGGCGATCTCGTCGAGCACGGGGGCGATCATCTTGCACGGCCCACACCACTCGGCCCAGAAGTCGACCACGACGGCCTCGCTGGAGGAGTTGATCTCCTCGTCGAACGTGGCATCGCTCACGGTCACGGTTGCGTCACCCATGGGGTGCTCCTTCCTGCCTCACCAGTCGGTGGGCGTCTCGTCCATGTCTGCCGGCGCGTCGCCGGTCGCTTCCAACCAGCGCTCGGCGTCGATGGCGGCCATGCAGCCGCTGCCGGCGGCCGTGATGGCCTGGCGATAGGTGTGGTCCTGCACGTCGCCGCAGGCGAACACGCCCGGGATGTTGGTGGCGGTGCCACCCGGCGCCGTGACCAGGTACCCGGCCTCGTCCATGTCGAGGAGGCCCTTGAACAGGTCGGTGTTGGGGCGGTGGCCGATGGCCACGAACAGCCCGGTCACCGGGAGGGTGGTGCGCTCGCCGGTGTTGACGTCCTCGACGACGGCACCCTCGAGCTTGGTGTCACCCAGGAGGTCGACGACCGAGTGGTTCCACAGGAAGCCGATCTTGTCGTTCTTGAACGCCCGCTCCTGCATGATCTTCGAGGCCCGGAGGGACTCGCGACGGTGCACGATCGTGACCTTGTCGGCGAACTTGGTGAGGAACAGGGCCTCCTCGAGCGCGGAGTCGCCCCCGCCGACCACCGCGATCTCGTGGCTGCGGAAGAAGAAACCGTCGCAGGTCGCGCAGGTCGAGAGGCCGTGCCCGAGCAGGCGCTCCTCGGCTTCGAGGCCGAGCATGAGCGATTGGGCACCGGTGGACACGATGATCGAGTTGGCCCGATACGTCGGTTCCGCGGCGTTCGGATCGCCGACCCAGACCTTGAACGGGCGTTCGGAGGCGTCGAGCCGGCTGACCCGGGCGGTGAGGAACTCGGCGCCGAAGCGGGCCGCCTGGGCCCGGAAGTTGCCCATGAGCTCGGGGCCCATGATCCCGTCGATGAAGCCCGGGAAGTTCTCGACCTCGGTGGTGAGCATGAGCTGGCCGCCGGGCTGGTCCGTGGTCGAGGACGGCTCGCCCTCGATGACGAGGGGCGCCAGGTTGGCCCGGGCCGTGTAGATGGCAGCCGTGAGGCCGGCCGGGCCGGAGCCGATGATGAGGACGTTGCGAACGGAGTCGTTCGAGGGGGTCACGGGGGGTTCACACCTTCACGGTCTTGACGCTGCGCTTCCGCCACAAGAACAGGCCGACGAGGGTGAAGATTCCCCCCACCACCAGGTAGGGGATCCACACCTCGCCCGGCAGGTAGGCGTCGGCCATGCGCACGAGGCCGATGATCAGCAGGATCAGGGCGACGGCACCGACGACGCCGGCCACCAGGCCGTAGACGACGATGCGGGCCACGCGCTCGACGGGCTCCGAGGTCTTGCCCCGGACGCTCCCGACGACGCGCTCGATGGTGTCGGCCGTCTGCGCGGCCCAATCGCCTCCCGTGCCTGCCACGGGCGGAGCCTACCCTTGGCCCCGTGCGCCGGATGCTTGCCCTGGTCGCCGCCGCGGCGGCGGCCACGCTCACGGCGTTGATCCTGGGCGAGTACGAGCTCACGCTCGGCTCGGCGACGGCCGCCGGACTGGTCGTCGGGTTCGGTCTGCCCGAGATCGTGCTCGGCATCGCCCGGTGGCGGGGGCTGGTGCCGGCTGGCGTCGGTGCCGCACTCGCCGGCGGCTCGCTGCTGTGGGCCGGCTGGATCGGGGCCGGGGAGGGGCTGGCGCCCATCCGCTCGACGGTGTGGGCCGGCGTCGCGCTGGCGGCCGCGGTGGCCGCCTTTCGGCTGCGGCCCCGCCCGGCCTAGGGAGCGGGGATCGTCGTCGACCGGAGCACGTCGCAGGCGTCGGTGACGGCGAAAGCGCGCACGGTCGGTGGGTCGCCGCCGGCGTCGAACACCAGGACTCGGCTCGGGTTGCCGTCGACGGTGGCGCGGGCGTCGAGCCGGAGGGCGCCGAGCGTGGCGTCCTTGCCGGTGAGGGTGGCCACGCACGGGTCGGCCACGGTGGACGCGGTGGCAGGGGCGGTGGTCGACGTCGGGGTGCCGGGGGCCGGCGTCCTGAGGGCGTCGAGCACCCGGTCACGGAGCTCGTCGTCGCTGGTGATGGGGCCGAGGTCGACCGAGTCGGTGGCGAAGAGCTGGGTGGCCCCGGCGGCGCCGGAGGAGTCCTGTGCCTCCGGGGACTCGAGGGCCTTCGACCGGGCGTTGCCGTCGGCCGCGGCGGTGGCGCTGCGGTCGTCGCTCGATCCGCTCGAGCGGTTGACCAGCGGGACGAGGATGCCGAGGGCGAGCACGGCGGCAGCGGCGCCGAGCACCCAGCCCGGCGGCTGTCGGCGTCGGCGGGACGCCAACGGCGTGGGCAGGGCGAGCAGGGCGGCGGCGATCGCCTGGTCCCGCCGGACCGGATCGACCGCGGTGAGCGGCGTCCCGATGGCGTTGGCCGCGGCACGGAGCTCGTCGACACGGGCCCGGCAGGTGGTGCACGCGTCCACGTGGGCGTGCTCGTCCGGCGTGGCCTCGCCATCGAGGGTGGCGCTCAGGGCGTTGTCATCGAGGTGCTCGGGTGTCATGGGCGTGAGGTAGGACGGTCGGAGGGGGGTCCCGGGTTCCCGCTGAGGTGGCTGGCGACCGCGGCGCGGCCCCGGGCGATCCGAGAGCGCACGGTACCGACGGGTACGTCGAGGACCTCGGCGATCTCGGCGTAGTCGAGGGCGCAGAGGTCTCGGAGGACGACTGCGGCCCGGAAGTCGGGGCTCAGGGCGGCGAGGGCGGCGTCGACGTCGATGCTGGCGGCGGCGATGTCGCCGGGGTCGTGGTCGGTCATCGGCTCGGGCACGTGGTCGAGCCCGGGGGTGGGCCGGCGGTTGCGGCGGCGGAGCTCGTCGAGGCAGGCGTTGGTGGCGACGCGGTAGGCCCAGGTGGAGAACGCGGCGCGGCCGTCGAAGCGGGGCAGGCCGCGCACGAT
The DNA here is from genome assembly GCA_025464025.1 of Actinomycetes bacterium. Next base: position 15,467 of record JAODBP010000147.1, read on the forward strand.
GGCGATCAGGGCCTCCTGCGTGGCGTCGAGGGCGTCGGCTTCGTTGCCGGCCAGGCGCCGGCACACGGCGAGGACGCGGTCGTGGTGGCGGCGGAGGAGCGCGTCCAGCGCGGCCCGGTCACCCGCCTGGGCCGCGTGCACCAGGGCCTGGTCGTCGTCGGCGGGATCGATGGGTCGGAGGGTACCGCCGGGCCCTGGTCGCACCGGGCCGGCCGGCTCAGCCGGACAGCACCCGGGCCTCGCTGATCTGGGCGGAGGACGGTCCGGCGCCGTCGCCGCGGTCCAGGATCCAGATCAGCACCGCCCCGCCCCGCTTGCCGCCGAGGTCGAGCTTGGTCGTGCCGGCCGGGATCCCGCTCTTGGTGGTGACCGGGCTGCCCCAGCCGGCCAGGGTCGCCGGGGCGGAGTCGGCGACGTAGATCGCGACCTTCCAGCCGTTGGTCGGGCTGTCGATCTGGAGCTGGCCGAGCTTGGTGGCGCTCGCGAGGTCGAGGATGAGGCCGACGCCCGACTTCAGCTTCGTGATGTCCCGGTCGTTGTAGTTGCTGGTGTGCCAGGCGGTGGCCTTGTCGCCGTCGACCGCGA
>JAODBP010000148.1 GCA_025464025.1 Actinomycetes bacterium
CGATCTACACGAAGTCGGAGCTGTTGGTCGACGACGACGGGCTGCCCCAGCAGCTCCCGTGGGAGGACTGGGGCGACCTCGCGGAGGTCGCCCGCCACTCCTCGGCATGGGTCCGTGCCACCGCGCCGGGCGGCGATGCCGACTACGAGGGCAAGGTCGGCTGGAGCGGCGAGCTCGGCTTCGGCGTGAAGGAACCCGAGCAGGGCCAATCGGAGCCTGACGCGCCGGCTCCCGGCGGCGCGCCCGATCTCCCGTCGGCCGACGCGGGAGGGCACCACTGATGGAACAGACCGTCTTCGTTGCCGGCGCGCTCATCTGCCTCTTCGGCGCCGTCGGGGTGGTCACCTCGCGCAACCCCGTGCACGCCGCCCTCAGCCTGGTCGGGACCTTGTTCGGCGTCGCCGTCCTGTTCATCGCCCAAGACGCCGAGTTCCTGGCCGCCGTCCAGGTGATCGTCTACGCCGGCGCCATCGTGGTGCTGTTCCTCTTCGTGATCATGCTGCTCGGCGTCGATCGGGCCGAGGACTTCGAGACCGACCCGCTCACCGGGCAACGACCGGCGGCGGCCGTGGTGGCGGTGATCGGGGTGGCGCTGCTCACGCTGCTGTCGGTGCGGGGCGTGCAGGTCACCACCGGCGAGCACCACAAGGTCGCCGGCCTGAACAGCGGCGGCTCCAACATCGTCACGCTGGGCCGGGCCCTGTTCACCGACTACGTGTTCGCCTTCGAGGTCACCTCGGTGCTGCTCGTCATCGCCGTGGTCGGCGCCGTCGTCCTCGCCAAGCGGGGCCCCAAGGACGAGGTGGTGATCGGCGAATGAACGTGCCCGAGTGGTGGTACCTGGTGCTCAGCGCGGTGCTGTTCTCGCTCGGCGGGCTCGGCCTGCTGGTGCGGCGCAACCCGCTGGTGATGTTCATGTGCGTCGAGCTGATGCTCAACGCCGTGAACCTCACGTTCGTGACCTTCTCCAAGATGCTCAACGACATCGGCGGGCAGGTCGTCGTGTTCTTCGTGCTGGTGGTCGCCGCCGCCGAGGTCACGGTGGGCCTCGGGATCATCGTGTCCATCCTCCGGCGTCGGCCCGAGACCAACGCCGACGACCTCACCCTCCTGAAGGGCTGACGCCGCATGCTCTCCGCCGTCTGGCTCATCCCCGCGCTCCCGCTCCTCGGCGCCCTGCTCCTCCTGGCCTTCGGCCGGAAGCTGGGCGAGCCGTGGTCGGGCATCCTCGCCACCGCCATGGTCGCCGGCTCGTTCGCCGCGTCGGTCGTGGTGTTCCTCGGCCTGCTCGACCGCGAGGGCGAGGACCGCCGCTTCCTCTTCACGCTCTTCACCTGGCTGCCGGTGGGCGGGTTCAAGGTCGACGTCGGCTTCCTCGTCGACCCGCTCTCGGTGACGATGATCCTGTTCGTCACCGGCGTCGGCACGCTGATCCACCTGTACTCGATCGGCTACATGCACGGCGACGCCGGGTTCCCGAGGTTCTTCCTCTACCTGAACCTGTTCGCCTTCTCGATGCTGATGCTGGTGCTGGGCGACAACCTGCTCGTCACCTTCCTCGGCTGGGAGGGCGTGGGCGCCTGCTCCTACTTCCTCATCTCGTTCTGGTTCGAGAAGATGCCGAACGCGGTGGCCGGCAAGAAGGCCTTCGTCACCAACCGCGTGGGCGACTGGGGCTACATGCTCGGCATGTTCCTCACGTTCACGGCGCTGGGCTCGATCACCTACTTCGCCAAGGACGGCACCGGCTTCCTCCAGCACGCCTCCGGGCTCACCGCGGTGACGGCCACGGGCATCGTGCTCCTGCTGTTCGTCGGCGCCTGCGGCAAGTCGGCCCAGCTTCCGCTGTTCGTCTGGCTGCCCGACGCCATGGCCGGCCCGACGCCGGTGTCGGCCCTCATCCACGCCGCCACCATGGTCACCTCGGGCGTCTACCTGATGGTGCGCATCTCGCCCGTCATCGTCGAGGCCTACAGCTGGGCGCCCCAGCTCATCGCCTGGGTCGGCGCCATCACCGCCCTCTTCGCCGCGACGATCGCCGTCAGCCAGCGCGACATCAAGAAGGTGCTGGCCTACTCGACGGTCTCGCAGCTCGGCTACATGTTCCTGGCCGTCGGCTCCGGCGCCTACGTGGCCGCCATCTTCCACATGGTCACCCACGCCTTCTTCAAGGCGTTGCTCTTCCTGGGATCCGGGTCGGTGATCCACGGCATGCACGACGAGCAGGACATGCGCTTCATGGGCGCCCTGCGCAAGCTGATGCCGATCACGGCGAGCACGTTCATCGTCGGCTGGCTGGCCATCGCCGGCGTGCCGCCGTTCGCCGGGTTCTGGAGCAAGGACGAGATCCTGCTGTACGCGTGGGACAAGAGCCCGATCCTGTGGGCAGTCGGTCTCGTCACCGCACTCCTGACCGCGTACTACATGACCCGTCAGGTGATCATGGTGTTCTCCGGCAAGTCACGCTGGAACGATGACGCCGAGGCCCGCGGTCTGCACGGCGAGATCCACCCGCACGAGAGCCCGTGGACGATGTACACCCCGTTGATCGTGCTCGCCGGTCTGGCCATCGTCGGTGGCGGGCTCAACCTGCCGTTCAACGACTCGACCAAGAAGCTGTCCAGCTGGCTCGCGCCCGTGGTCGACGTCGGTGAACGCAGTCTCAAGGGCGGCACGGAAGACATCAAGTGGGTGCTCGCCGGCATCGCCACGCTCGGCGCGCTCGCCGGCATCGCGGTCGCGTACCTCGTCTACTCCAAGCACAAGATCAAGGCTGTCGAGCCGAAGATCCTCGCCAACGCCTGGTACTACGACAAGGCGATCAGCAACTTCATGGGCGGTCCCGGCCGGGAGAGCTTCGAAGGGGTTGCCTGGTTCGACGCCAACGTCGTCGACGGCGCGGTCAACGGAACGGGCAAGCTCGTGCAGGCGTCGGCGGGCGTCATCCGGAAGGGCCAGAGCGGCCTCGTGCGCACCTACGCCGCGCTGATCGGTGTCGGCGTCGTGCTGCTCCTGGCGTGGTTCTT
>JAODBP010000365.1 GCA_025464025.1 Actinomycetes bacterium
ATCCTGTCCACCGACGACCTCGTCCGCAGCGACAACGTCTTCTTCGTCGCGACCGGCATCACCGACGGCGAGCTGGTCGACGGCGTCCGCTACCGCGGTGGCGGTGCGACCACCGAGTCGCTGGTGATGCGCAGCACGTCCGGGACCATCCGACGGGTCACCAGCCAGCACCGGCTCACCAAGCTGCGCGCCTACTCCACCATCGACTTCGAGCACGCGAGCCCCCGGTAGCACGTGCGCATCTCTACCTGGAACGTCAACTCGATCGGCGCGCGGTTGCCGCGCTTGTAGCCGTGGCTCGAGGAGGAGCAGCCGGACGTCGACGCGTTGCAGGAGACGAAGACGACGGACGAGGCTTTTCCGTACGCCGACCTGAAGGCGCTCGGCTACGACGCGGCGCACTCCGGTGACGGCCGGTGGAACGGCGTGGCGATCCTGTCCCGGATCGGGCTGAGCGATCCGCACCATGAGCTGCTCGGCCATCCCGAGCCGCGGCTGGTGTCGGCGCAGTGCGGGCCGCTGCACGTCCACTCGCTCTACGTGCCCAACGGACGCGCTCTCGGTGATCCGCACTACGACTACAAGCTGGCGTGGTTCGACGCGCTCGCGCTGCAGCTCGCGGACAAGCACGACCCGTCCGAGCCACTGGTGCTGATGGGCGACCTCAACGTCGCGCTGCACGACGAGGACGTCTGGGACCGGTCGGTGTTCGTCGGCTCGACCCACGTCACCGAACCCGAACGTGCCGCCGTACGCCGCCTCCTCGACTGGGGCCTCACCGACGTGCAGGCCCGGCCGGGCAAGGGCGACCGTGCCTTCACGTACTGGGACTACCGCGCCGGGATGATGCACAAGAACCTCGGCATGCGCATCGACTACGTGCTCGCGTCAGAGCCGGTTGCGACGCACATCACGGACGCCTACGTCGACCGCGAGGCCCGCAAGGGCAAGGGCCCGAGTGACCACGCACCGATCGTCGTGGACGTGGACCTCTAGGCCAGCAGCTTGCGGACGGTCGCCGGCGTGCGGCCCGTCGCAGCGACGCCGAGCTTCTTCTCCAAGGCGGCGTTCTGCAGCTTCGACGCGTGCATCGGCCCGTCGTACCCGATGTAGACCACCCCGTCGCCGAGCACGAGCCGCTCCGGTGAGACGTCCCAGCTCTCGACCTCCTGGCGAGCCGCGGCGGTCGGCTTGTCGAACAGGAAGGCCAGGAGGACGTACGACGTGGCGGCGACATCCTTCGGAAGCGCGTCCAGGGCGGCCTGCAGCTCCGGCACGGTACGCAGGGTCGCGCGCACACTCAGCCCGAGGCGGTCGCGCAGGCCCTTCTCGATCTCGGCAGCCAGCGGCCCCGGCGCCTTGCGTCTGCTGGTGAAGACGGCGTTGCCGCTGTTGAGCAGCGTGCGCACCTCGCCGTGCCCGAGGTCGGTGAGCAGGGTGCGCAGCTCGGCCATCGGCAGCTTGTTGCGCGAGCCGACGTTGACCGCGCGCAGGAGAAGGACCCAAGTTGTCATCGGGCGAGCTCCGGGAGTGCGTTCCTCGCCCGGTCGTGCTCGAGCCCGAGCCCCTCCAGCAGGTCCACCGTCGCGACCCGCAGCTGGCCGACCGCGATCTGTCCGGCGAGCGACGTGGCTCCGAGCCCGACAGGGTCAAGCTTCGCCGCGACGGCGAGCAGGCGCTTGCACGCCGCTTCGCCGGCAAGTGACGGATCGAGCGCGCCCGCGAGCTCGTCCAGCAGGTCGGGCAGGGCGGGGGGCAAGGTGTGGCCTGACTGCAGTGCGGCATGGACGCGGCGGACGAGCACGCGCAGGTTGCGGGTCGCTCTGGTGAGACCGCGGGTCAGCTGCTGGTTGGTCAGCCAGAACTCCGCCCGGTCCTCACGCAGCGGGGACAGGCGCGTCGTCTCACGGCCGGTGGTCAGAGCGTCCTGCCACTGCGCGAGGGAGGGCTCCATCCGTCGCGCCCGATCGAGCGTCGCGGCGACCCGCTCGCTCGAACCGGCGCGCAGACCGTCGGCCGTCTCGCGGAGAGTCGCCGCCAGCTCGGTGAGGTAGGTGACCCGCATCCGGCGGGCGTCCCGCCACGGATCCGTCGACAGCAGCGCGGCGACGACGAGGGCCACCCCACCACCGACGAGCGCGTCCTCCCAGCGGTGGAAGCCGCTGTTCGGGGTGCGTGGCAGGGCGACGACGAAGACAGCCTGCAGACCGCTCTGCGTGACGACCAGCCCGCTGCCCCCGAAGGCCACCGCGATGAGCAGGCCGGCTGTGACGACGACGCCGATCTGCCACGCCCCGCTGCCGATGACGCCGACGAGCAGGTCTCCGACCAGCACACCGATCGCGACCCCGAGCGCCAGCTCGGCGGTGCGACGGAGGCGCTGGCCGGCCCGCAGGCCGAGGGCGTCCACGGCGGCGACGCTGGCGAAGAACGGGCGAGGGTGGCCGAGCACGTGCACGGAGAACGCCCAGGCCAGTGAGGCGGCCAGCCCGCACTGCGCAGCAGCCCAGGCACCTGTCCGGACTCTGGCCGCCGTACGCAGCGCTCCGTCGCGGACCTCCACAGGGCCAGCCTAGGGGGCGCGACGGGTGCGAATCGGGGCGTAACGTCCCATCCATGCGTCGTACTGCTGCCGCCCTCGCCGTCGTCGTACCGGCCGCCCTTGCGCTCGTGGCTGCGCCAGCACCCGCCGCAACAAAGAGCGCGACCCCGGCCTTCCGCACGACGCTGCTCGACGGGTCCTCCGGCTCCTCCGAGCCGCGGGTGACCGTCGCACCGAAGGACGTTCGTTACCTGACGACCAACGCGAAGAGCGGCGACGAGACGGTCTACCGGTCCACCGACGGGCTGGCCTGGCAGAAGACGACGACCCCCGGCAACCAGACCGACCCCACGACAGACGTCGATGTCGTGTCGATGCCCGACGGGCGCGTGCTGACCAGTGAGCTCGACTTCGCCGGGATCAACTTCATCACCCACTACTCCGACGACCAGGGCAAGACGTGGACCCAGTCGCAGGGGACGACGTACGCCGACACGGATCGGCAATGGTTCGCTGTCGGGCCGAAGGACCCTTCGACCGGCAAGCCGCGCGTCTACATGCTGTTCCACAACCTGCTGTCCGGGCTGCTGCAACACAACATGTTCGTTGCGACGTCGACCGACGGCGGCGCGACCTTCGGGCCGCCGATACCTGTCGCGACGCCCCCGCAGCAGGACTACCTCGACCTGCAGTGCGCCGACTCCGGTGGCCCGTCGAACATCTTCGTCAACCAGAAGACCGGGCAGGTCTACGTCGTCTTCGGCACGCGGTCGTCGCCGGTCGGCGGGTGCGCTGCGCAGCCTGTCGAGGTCAACGTCGTCGCGGCCAACCGCGTCTGGGTGGTCACTGCCGCGGCCGCGGACACCGCGACGCCCGGCGCGTGGACGCCGTCCCTCGCCGTCGACGACACCGCTGCCGGGAAGATCACCGGCATGCAGCTGGCGCCCGGCGCCGTGGACGACGCCGGCAACGTCTACGTCGCGTATCCGGAGTCGGTGCACGACTACCCGGACTACAACGGCGCGGCCATCAAGGTGGTGCACTCGACGGACAACCTGAAGACCTGGTCGAAGCCGTTGGTCGTCGAGCCGCCGGGCGGTGTCGGGCACATCCTCCCGCACATCATCGCCGGCGAGGCCGGCAAGATCGGACTCGCCTACTACAGCGGCGCGGCCGGCAACGTCTGGTACTCCGATA
>JAODBP010000170.1 GCA_025464025.1 Actinomycetes bacterium
CGGCGTGGACGTGCGGGTCGGCGTGGGCGTCGGCCGAGAGGTCGGCGCCGAGCGGTTGCGGGCCGGCGCCACGACGGCGGCCGCGGCCGGACGCACGACGGGTGGGGTGGGCCTCGGGGTCGGGCGCTCTGGGGCCTTCTTGGCCGGGGCCTTGCCGCCGACGGCGCGCTTCGCCGGTGCGCGCTTCGCCGCCGATCGCCGGGTCGCGGCCTGCTTGGCCACGGCCCTCCTCGGCGCCGCCTGCCTCGCCGCGACCTTCGTCGCCACGACCTTCTTCGGGGCCGGCCGCTTCGCCGCGACCTTCTTCGCGACAGCCTTCTTCGGCGCGGCCTTCTTCGCGACGGCCTTCTTCGCGACGGCCTTCTTCGCGACGGCCTTCTTCGCGACAGCCTTCTTCGCGACAGCCTTCTTCGGCGCGGCCTTCCTGGCGGCGGCCGGCTTCGGTGCCGCCGCCGGCGTGCGGGCGGCCTGCCGCGTGGCGGCCGAGGGCTGTGGCACCGACGATCGGACCGGCGTCGAGGGCCGCTTGCGACCCCGGGCCACGTGCCCGAGCTGCGACGCCAGCCGGTTCCGGCTGGTGAGCTCCTCGGTCTCGATGTCGTAGAGCCACTCCGCCTCCTGGAGGCGGCCCCGCGAGGTGTAGGCGAAGCGGACGATCCAGGCGTCCTCGTCGAGCTGGTGGGCCGACCAGCAGTCGTCGAGCTCCTCGTCGAGCAGCTGCACGCCACGGTCGAGCACGTTGCGCCGCACCGAGCCACCGAGCGGCAGGGACGAGAGCCCGAAGCGCGGCTTGTCGTAGACCACGTCGCGCGAGCGCTCGATGACCCGGCGCACCTCGGCCAGCACCGGAGCAGCGAATCGGCGCACCCAGTCGTGGTCGACGCCGGCCTCGGCGGCCACCTCGTCGACGCTCCAGCCCGAGCGGATCCGGTCCTGCATCTCGCGGGGGTTCAGCGAGCTCTCGGGGCGCACCAGGCGGGGCGAGGCCAGCCGGTTCTCCTCGCCGCGGACCGGCCCGCCGACGCGCAGGCGCTCGGCCTCGGCGATCTGCTTCAGCAGCCGCCCGTCGATGGGGATGACGAAGCTGCCCGACTTCGCGCCCTTCCGGGCGCTGAAGATGAGGCCGTCGAAGTCGGCGGTGAACCCCACGAGGTGCAGCTTCTGCATGACTGGCGAGCGACGGTACCACCGGCATCCTCCCTGGCCACGGACGGTGTTTTCGCCGGATCAGCCCGTGCGGCGGCGATGGCGCAGCGTCGGCACCAACCCCGCCTGGCCCAGCAGCCGCACGGCCCGCGCCTCGGCCACGTCGATGACCACCGCCTCGTCGGGTTCGCGCCCGCAGAGGAACGTCACCACGCAGTCGTCGCACGCCGCCGTCCCCTGGAAGGAGCACTCGTCGCAATCGATCGTCAGCACGTCGGCCATGGAGACGACCCTACGAAGGGGGTGTGACAGCGAACCGCCGGAGGAGCGCCCCGAACCGGACCCAGTGCTGCCGTGCTTTGTCGGATCTCCCGTCGTGGCGACGGATGATCCGACGAGAACCGGTTGCGGACCCCTACCGGCGGAGGAGGTCAGCGAGCGTGGTCGAGCCGACGACGTTGGCGCCCAGGCGGGCGGCGCCGTCGCGGACCCGGCGGTCGTCGGAGACGACGACGACGGCCCGGTGGGTCGGCACGTCGGCGGCGAGGGCGAGGAGGTCGTCGTCGGCCTCGACCCCGGCTTCGGTGTAGCGCACGTGCACGGCCGTGCGGCGGGGCCCGTGGGCCGGCGCCGTGGCCGTGCCCTCGGCCCCGTCGAACACCACGTGCACCTCGGCGCCGCACCGGGCGGCCAGGCCGCCGAGCACGTCGAGCAGCCAGGCCCGCTGCTCGGCCAGGGCCAGCTCGGGGTGGGCCCCGAGCGACACGTTGTAGCCGTCGACCAGCACGACCACGCCCGGGACGCGGACCAGGTGGTCGGCGGCCTGCACCGTGTCGTCGAAGGTGGCGGGCGGCAGCGGCACCGGCCGGCGCCCCTCGGTCGTGGCCGACCGGGCCCGGTGGGGCTCGTCGGTGAGCCAGTCACCCAGCTCGTCGCGCACGCGGTCGAGGGCGGCGAGCGCTCGCTGCACCGGCTCGCGGGACGGCGGGACCGGCGGCGCGGCCGAGGCCAGCGCCGCCTCGAGCCGGCCGATCCGGACGGCCAGGGCGTCGCGCTCGGCCACGGCCGGGTGCGGGGCGTCCGCCGCGGCCGAAGCGGCGGCGGCAGTGGCTTCCAGGTCCGCCACCTGGCGCCGGAGCCGACCGGACTCGGTGTCGGCCGCCCGGCGGGCCCGCTGCTCCTCGGCCAGGCGCTCCTTGAGGCCGCCGACCTTCGAGCGCAGCGACGTCACCTCGGCCTCGGCCCGGCGCAGCGACTCCTCGACCGCAGCCAGCCGGCGCTGGGCCGTGGCGCCGGCGCGCGCCTCGGTGGCCGCGGCATCGACCACCACCTGCGCCTCGACCGCGGCGGCGAGCTCGTCCTCCCAGCCCTCGGGTCGCTCGAGCCAGAGCCACGAGACCCGACCGACGAGCTCCTCGGTGGTGGCCGCGGCCACGACCGTGCGGAACAGGTCGTCGTCCTCGAGCGCCCGGCGCACCGCCGGCAGGGCCCGCTCGGGCAGGTGGCGCAGCTTGAGGAGCGGGCGCAAGGGTGCTGCCGGTTGGCGCTGCTGGGTCGACGCCGCGGCCCGGGCGACCTCGATGGCCGCCTCGAGCGCCGGGCGCAGGGCCTCGTCGGAGACGGTCAGCTCGGTTCCCCGGTCGCGTCCGCGGCCAGCACCTCGACGCCCTTGCCCGACCCGCACCACCGGCACACGACCTCCTCGACCTCCTCGGCGAGGACCTGCTCGTCCTCGACGGTGAGGTCGCCGCCCACGGTGAAGTGGTGGAACGCCTTCGTCCGCCGGCTGGTCGTGACGTCGAAGCGGGTGAGGTTGCCGCAGGAGGTGCAGCGGTAGCGGGTGGGCACGGAGGTGGATGGTAGGAGGAATCCACGACCGTCCCGCCGGACCCGCCGCTACCGTCCGCCCATGACGAGGTTCGCTCCCGGCCAGGTGGTCACGGTCTTCCGCTCGCGGCTCCGGGCCGACGCCGCACCCGGCTACCACGACACGGCGGACGAGATGCTGGCCCTCGCCCAGGAGGTGCCGGGCTTCGTCGACTACAAGGCCTTCCACGCCGACGACGGCGAGCGGGTCTCGCTGGTGACGTTCGCCGACCACGAGTCGCAGCGGGTGTGGCGGGAGCACCTCGCCCACCGGGAGGCCCAGCGCAAGGGCCGCAGCGACTGGTACGCCAGCTACTCGCTCCAGGTCGGCGAGTGCACCACCGCCCACGAGTTCGAGGTCGGGTCGTAGCGAACTGACGTTCGCCATCGAACACCCGTTCGGCTACCGTCGGGCAGGTGCAGCGCTCCTTCGACGACCTCGGCACGCCGCTCCACGACGTGACGTTCTGCGTGGTCGACCTCGAGACCACCGGCGGCTCCCCGATCGACTGCGGCATCACCGAGGTGGCGGCGGTGAAGTTCCGGGGCGGCCACTGCCTCGGCACCTTCGCCACCCTGGTCAACCCCGGCACGCTGATCCCGCCCGGCATCACCGTGCTCACCGGCATCACCCAGTCGATGGTGCTGCCGGCGCCGCGCATCGAGCAGGTGCTGCCCTCGTTCCTCGAGTTCACCGCCGGCACGGTGATCGTCGGCCACAACATCCGCTTCGACCTGTCGTTCCTCAACGCCGCCCTCTCCCGCGACGGCTACGCCAAGCTCCCCCATCGCTCGATCGACACGTGCGCCCTCTCCCGTCGGCTGCTGTCGGACGAGGTGCCGAACCACAAGCTCGGCACGCTGGCCGAGCGCCTCCGCCTCGACCACCGGCCGACCCACCGGGCGCTCGACGACGTGCTCGCCACCGCCGACCTGCTCCACGTCCTGCTCGAGCGGGCCGGCACGCTGGGCGTCACCGGGCTCGACGACCTGCTCGAGCTGCCCACGGTGAAGGGCCACCCGCAGCTGGCCAAGCTCCGGCTCACCGACTCGCTGCCCCGCACGCCGGGCGTCTACCGGTTCCGCGACGCCGGCGGCCGCATCCTCTACGTCGGCAAGGCCACCAACCTGCGCTCGCGGGTGCGCTCCTACTTCACCGGCGACGAGCGCCGGAAGGTGGGCCAGCTCCTGCGGGAGACGGTGGCCATCGACCACACGCCCACGGCCACCCCGCTCGAGGCCGCGGTGCTCGAGGTGCGGCTCATCCACGAGCACCTCCCCCGGTTCAACCGCCAGGCCAAGACGTGGTCGCGCTACGCCTACCTGAAGCTCACGCTCAACGAGCGCTACCCCCGCCTGTCGGTCGTGCGCACGGCGAAGGACGACGGCGCCCTTTACCTCGGCCCGCTCCCCACCACCGCCGCCGCCCGCCGGGTGGCCGACGCCATCGAGTGCGCGGCGCCGATCCGCCGGTGCACGAAGGCGGTGCCCAAGGTGCCGCGGGCGGCGGCGTGCGCGCCGGCCCAGCTCGGCGTGAGCGCCTGCCCGTGCGCCGCCGCCGTCAGCGACGACGACTACCGGCGCACGATCGAGCTGGTCGTGCACGGGCTCACGGTCGACCCGTCGGTGCTGCTCGACCCGTTGGCCCGCCGCATGCACGCCATGGCCGCGGCCGAGCGGTTCGAAGAGGCCGCCGAGCTGCGCGACCGGGCCTCGGCCCTGGCCGGCGCCCTGGCCCGCCAGCGCCGGCTCGACGGCATGCGGCGGGCCGGGCGGGTGGTGCTCGACCTGCCCGGCGGGATCGCCGTCGAGCTCGACGGCGGGCGCCTCCTGCGGTCGTGGACCGGGGGCGTCGCCCCGCTCGCCCTCGACGACCGGACGGTGGCGGTCCCCCTGTCCCTGCCCCTCCCCCGCGCCGACGCCGACGAGGTGGCCTGCGTCGCCGCCTGGCTCGACAAGGAGGCCCACCGGGTGCGAGTCGTGTCGTGCGACGGCGAGCTCACCTCGCCCATCGCCGTCCTCCCCCGGTTCCAGCCGGTCGAGCCGTCGCTCGGCCAGAAGGTGTTGATCAAGAGCCGTGGGTAACGTCCGGGCGTGTTCGCCGCGTTCGTCCTGATCCACGCCGAGCCCCAGCGCATCGCCGACCTGGCGTCGGAGCTGGCCGAGGTCGACGGCGTGGCCGAGGTCTACTCGACGGCCGGCGACGCCGACCTCGTCGCCGTGGTGCGGGTGCGCGAGCACGACGAGCTGGCCGACGTCGTGACGTCGAAGATCGCCTGCCTCGCCGGGATCCGCGACACCCGCACCCTGGTCGCCTTCCAGGCCTTCGGCCGACGCGACGTCGCCGCCATGTGGGACCTGGGCGACTAGAGCGACCGATTCGGAACCGGGTTGTGTGCACTTCGCCTCGACATGCGAGGGCGACTGCACACAACGCATGGACTCGCTGGCCGACAAGATCGGGGGATGGAGCTCGAGCCGACCGCCGACGAGGCGCGCCGGCTGGTCATCACCCTCACCGCGATCATCGACCCCCGCTGGTGGCATCGCACGGCGATACCGCCCACCGGGTGGCCCCGGCCGGCGGTGGAGGCCGTGCTCCTCCTCACGCTCGCATCGGGCTTGGTGGCGATCGGGCTCGGCTTCGCCCAGGCGGGCTAAGCCTCGGGCTCGAGGAGCTGGAGGTCGAGCTCGACCTTGACGACGTCACCGAGCATGACCCCGCTCACGCCGGGCGGCAGGGCGAGGTCGATGCCGAACTCCTTGCGGCTGACCTGGGCGGTGGCCTCGAAGCCGGCGTGACGGGGTCCGCCGCCGGGGAACACCTCGAGCCCGCCGAGCTCGACGGCCAGGCTGAGCGGCTGGGTGATGCTGCCGATGGTCAGCTCGCCGTCGACCTGCCACTCCGAGCCGGCACCGTGGACGGCGGTCGACACGAACCGCATCTCCGGGCGCTGCTCGACATCGATGATGTCGCCGCTGAGGACGTGGGCGTCGCGGTCGGGGTTGCCGGTGTCGATCGAGCTCATGTCGATGGTGGCGGTGACGCTCGTGGTCTCGAGCGTCTCGCCGATCACGACCTCGGCCTCGAAGCGCTCGAAGCGGCCCCGCACCTTGGAGACGCCGAGGTGGCGGATGGTGAAGCCGATCGAGGAGTGGTTGGTGTCGAGGGCCCAACGGCCGGGGGCGAGCGGGAGGGTGGTGGTCGTCGTCATGGCTTGCATCGTCGGGGTCGGCTGCGGCGTCAGGAAGACCGGGGTGATCCTGGTAGCGCCGGGGCCAGGCTGATCCTGGGACCGTCCCGGCACACTTGAGGCATGAGCACCGAGCTGGCGTCGTTCCTCCGGGCCCGACGCGAGGGCCTCTCGCCCGCCGAGGTCGGCCTGCCCGACTCCGGCCGGCGCCGCACGCCCGGCCTCCGTCGGGAGGAGGTCGCCACCCTGGCCGGGGTGAGCATCGACTACCTCGTGCGGCTCGAACAGGGCCGCGACTCCAACCCGTCGTCCTCGGTGCTCGCCGCCCTCGCCGCCGCCCTGCGCCTCACCGAGGAGGAGCGGTCGCACCTCGGCATGCTGGCGGCCAAGGGCCGCAGCCGCGAGCTCTGCCCCACCGCCGTGCCTCCGACGACGACCGTGCCTGCCACCGTGCGCACGCTGCTCGACCGGCTCGACCCGACGCCGGCGTTCGTGCTCGACCCCACCAACGACGTGCTGGCGTGGAACCACACGTGGGCCGCGCTGGTCCGGCCCCTCGGGATGCTCGACGGCACGCCGCCCAACACCACCCGCTACACGTTCCTCGACGAGCGGGCCCGCACCACGTACCCGGACTGGGAGGTCGCGGCCGACGAGCAGGTGCGCCAGCTCCGCGCCGCCGGCACCCACTGGGGCTGGGACGCCCGGTACCAGGCACTGGTGGCCGAGCTGTCGGCCCACGTCGCCTTCGAGCACCGGTGGTCGGCCCACGCCATCGAGGCCAAGCACCGGGGCACCAAGGCCGTGCGCCACCCGGAGCTGGGGACCCTCCGCTTCGACTACGAGTCGCTGCGGGTCGGCGACCGCTCCGAGCACCGCCTGGTCACGTGGCTCCCGGCCGACGAGGCCACCAGCGCCGCCTTGGTGCCGTCCGCGCCGCAGCTGCGGGTCGTCGGGCGGGACTGACCGAGTCGAGCGCTACAGGGAGACGGGGGCGGCAGCCGAGCGGTCGCGGTCGCTCTTCGTCATGGCCAGGAGGTCGCGGTAGGCGTCGACGGCCCGGTTGACGACCGCCACGTTCGAGGCGACCGCGGTCTGGGCGCCCATCATGTCGACCATCTGCCCGGCCACGTCGATGTTGGGCAGGCGCACGAAGCCCGACCCGTCGGCCTGCGGGTTGTTCGGCTGCGACACCGGGATGCCCTCGGGCGTCCCGGCCGGCACAGACCCGTCGACCCGCACACCACCGGCCGGCGCCTCGGTGAGGACCGGCCGATCCCCCTGGAACGCCGCCTCGTCCATGCGCTTGGTCGTCTGCAGGTTGGCGAGGTTGTTCGCGGTCGCGTTGAGCTGCTGGATCGCGGCACCGAGGCCGCTCGCCGCACTCCCGATCGCGTCGATCCTCATCAGCCGGAAGCCTACTCCTGCACGGCCTTCGACACCCGGACCAGCTCCTCGAGCACGGTGGCGGCCCGACCGTCGTCGATCGCCGCCGCCCCGGCCTCCATGCCACCGGCCAGGTCGTCGGCCACGCCGGCGGCGACCAGGCCGGCCGCGGCGTTGAGGAGGACCAGGTCGCGATGGCCTGTCCGCTCGCCGTCGAGCACCCGGCGGGTGAGGTCGACGTTGGTGGCGGTGTCGCCGCCCCGGACGGCCGACGGGTCGTCATGGGCCACGCCGAGGTCCTTCGGGTCGACCTCGTAGGACCGGAGCTCGCCGTCGCGCAGCTCGATCACCGACGACGTCGTGAGGGTGGTCAGCTCGTCGAGGCCGTCGTGGCCGTGGACGACGAGGGCCCGCTCGGCGCCCCGGGCCCGCAGCACGCCGGCGGCCTTGGCCGCCATGGCCGGGTCGCTCACGCCGACCACCTGGCGCCGGACCCGGGCCGGGTTCGCCAGGGGGCCGAGGAAGTTGAACACCGTCGGCACGCCCAGCTCCCGGCGGGTCGGGCCGGCGTGGCGCATGGCGGGGTGGAACCGGGGGGCGAAGCAGAAGCCCATGCCGGCCTCCTCGAGGCAGCGCACCACGCCCTCGGGCCCGAGCTCGACGACGACGCCGAGGGCCTCGAGCAGGTCGGCCGAGCTGGAGGTGGCCGTGGCGGCCCGGCCCCCGTGCTTGCAGACCTTCCCGCCGGCGCCGGCGATCACGAAGCTGGCGATGGTCGACACGTTGAACGCCGCCACCCGCCGGGTGGGCGAACCGCCCGAGCCGCAGGTGTCGACCGGGTCGATGCCGGCCGGCAGGGCGACCACCTCGGCGGCGGCGACCATGGCGTCGACCATGCCGGCCAGTTCCTCGACGGTCTCGCCCTTCATGCGCAGGGCCACGACGAACGCCGCGACCTGGGCCGGCGTGGCGTTGCCGTCGAGGATCTCGGTCAGCGCGGCACCGGCCTCGTCGGCCGAGAGCGAGTCGCGCGCCATGAGCCTGCGCAGCACCGCCGGCCAACCCCCCAGCTCCGACAACGTCGTCACCTGGCGGACTCTAGAAGGCGTGAGCCGGGGCCGGCGTCGGGAGCGCCAGCGAGCAGGCGGCAGTCGAGCGCAGCCTGCGGAGCGAGACCATCAGCTCAGAGCCAGCTCAGAGCGAGGCCATCAGCTAGGCGGTGCGGCGGCGCTGGCGGATGATCCGGCGGCGCTCACGCTCGGTGGCCCCGCCCCAGACGCCTTCCTTCTCCCGGGCGCTCAGGGCGTGCTCGAGGCACGCCTGGCGCACCGCGCAGACGGCGCAGATCCCCTTCGCCTCGTCCGACTCCTCGTCGGTCACGGGGTAGAAGACGTCGGGATCGATGCCTCGGCACGCGCCCTTGTCGCGCCAGCTCTGCGTCATGGTGGGGGGATCCGCTTCCTGGGTGCTCGTCGACTCTGGGTGCCGGCGGGGCCGGCACGAAGGGAGCAGTATTGTCGACCGGCCCAGGAGAGTCCATCTGACTCCCCACCTGCCCTGACCTGCGGTGATGCCCTAGTGGACGGATCCCCCGTCCCCGCTGGCCCGCTCCAGCAGCGCCCGGACCTCGTCGGCCGGGTAGCGCCGATGGCCTCCCGGGGTGCGAACCGACGGGATCCTCCCCTTGCGGGCCCAATCGGTCACCGCCCGCTCCGAGACCTGGAAGAGCAGCGCGACCTCGCGCGTGCGGAGGAGCCGGCCGTGGAAGGCCGTCCCGTCTGACCCGAACAGCTCATGCACGAGCGCCTGACGCTCGTCCGTCCTGACTGCAACCATCTGAGCGACCCCCCACCGGTTCTTCCGGTATCGCCTGCGGTGCGCGCAGTGTCTCCGAAAGTGACGCCTGCCACAAGGCCCAGCGCGAAGAGGTCACCTGTCCATGACTAGCCCAGGAGGTCGGTCCGGAGCTCCTCTCGGGTCTCGTCGGACAAACGGGTGGCCTCGTCGTAGTTCTCGTGATCGACGGCCAGATCGACCGGTCCGGCGGCGAACGCGTCGACCTGCGCGGGGGTCAGGTCGAAGTACACGTAGTGCACGGATGCGGTGATCTCCTCGCGCGTGAGCTGGGCCTCGTGCGCCGCCTCCGGCGTGCACCGCACGACCGAACCGTCGGCCAGGCGGAGCTGGAGCGACCGCTCGATGCCGACCAGCTTGGGCAGCCAGTTCACGAGCCCGTCCTTGTCGGTGAGCTCGATGAAGAGGGTCATGGCGAGCTGTCCGGGCTCGGGCACCAGCGGGTTGTAGATGTCGAGCTCGGCCTGGATCGCCTCGTCGGTGAGCATGCGCTCGGCCCGGGCCATCTCCTGGATCTGGAAGCGGACGGTGTCTCGGTTCTCGAACACCACGGTCACGACCGGCCCGATGCCGACCCGCCGCTTCTTCTTCAGGGCGATCACGTGGTCGCGGAACTCCTCGCGCTCGCGCTCGTAGGCCCGCAGGTCGGCGATGTCGTCCAGGGTGAGCTTGCTCACGGGGTCTCCTCGGGGATGCCGTAGGCCCGAGCCACGAACTGCATCGGGTGCACGGGCTGGCGGCCGGTGGCGTCCTTGATCCCGCCGTTGGCCAGGTGGCAGTCGCCCACCACGAGCGGGGCGTCCTGCTGCTGGATGGTCTTCTTCAGGCCCTGGATCACCTTCTGCTGGAGCGCCTGGTTCTCGGCCCGGTAGCCCCACATGCCGTCGATGCCCGAACACTGGGCGGCGAGCTGGACCTTGGTGCCGGTGAGCTTCATGAGGTCGCGGCTCTTGAGCCCGATGTTCTGGGCCTGGAGGTGGCAGGGCACGTGGTAGGTGATCGTCTCCGGCACCTCGCCCTCGAAGGCGGCGTCGAGCCCCCCGGCCTCGGTGCCCTTGCCCTCCTTGTGGAGCTTCATGAGGTACTCGGCCACGTCGTAGGTGTGCTCCTTCACCAGCCGGGCGTCCTCGTGGTCGTCGCCCAGGTGGTCGACGTAGTCGTTCTTGAGGATGAAGCCGCACGTCGGCTGGGGCACGACGATGTCGCGGCCCTGGCGCACCTGCTCGGCCAGCACCTTGGCGTTCTTCCGGGCGTAGGTCTGGAAGGTGTCGAAGTCACCCTCGTGCAGGAACGGCGCCCCGCAGCACTTGGTGCCCTCGGGCACGGCGACCTCGACGCCGTTTCGCTCGTAGACCTTCACCGTGTCGTGGCCGACGCCGGTGGCTTGGTACTCGACGAGGCACGTGGGGAACAGCGCCACGTCACCCCGCTTGGCCCGGCCGAGCGCGCCCTTGCCCCGCTTCTTGAACCAGGTCGTGAACCGCTGCCGCGCGTACGGCGGCAGGACCCGCTCGGCCGAGATGCCGGTGACCTTCTCCATCACCTTGCGGATGCCCGTGCCGGGCGTGCCCATCACCTTGTTGGCCAGCGGCGCGCCGAGCACGCCGGCGTGGCCCGAGAGGTCGGTGCGGCCGATGGCGTGGTCGGTGATCCGGACCCGGATCCCGTCGCCCTTCTTCTGCACCGCCTTGGCCCGCAGCATCAGGCGGGGGAAGTCGAGCGCCCACTCGTGCGGCGGGACGTAGGGGCACTTGACGTAGCAGATCTTGCACTCGAAGCACTCGTCGACGACCTGGTCCTGCTCGGCCCTGGTGAGCTTCGCCGCGTCCTGGTCGTCGTGGGCGTCGATGAACGCGAACAACGTCGGGAAGCTGGTGCACAGGTTCCAGCACAGGCGGCACCCGTGACACAGGTCGTAGACCCGCGTGAGCTCCTCACGCAGGTCGGCCTCGGCGAAGTACTGCGGGTGCTTCGGGTCGTAGGTCACCGTCATCGAGCGCTCCTGTGTTCGGGCGGGGGACGACGAAGCCCCGGTCCCCGCCGGGACCGGGGCTCATCGAGGTGGTCCTAGGAGAGGGACTCGAGGCCCTGGGTGAAGCGGCCGGCGTGGGACTTCTCGGCCCGGGCCAGCGTCTCGAACCACTCGGCGGTCTGGTCGAAGCCCTCGTCGCGGGCCGTCTTGGCGAAGCCCGGGTACATCTCGGTGTACTCGTAGGTCTCGCCCTCGATGGCCGACTTCAGGTTGTCCTCGGTGGGGCCGACGGCCACGCCGGTGACGGGATCGCCGACCTCGGCGAGGAAGTCGAAGTGACCGAAGGCGTGACCCGTCTCGCCCTCGGCGACCGAGCGGAACAGGGCGGCGACGTCGGGGTAGCCCTCGACGTCGGCCTTCTGGGCGAAGTAGAGGTACCGCCGGTTCGCCTGCGACTCGCCGGCGAACGCCTCCTTCAGGTTGCCGTGCGTCTTGCTTCCGTTGAGGTCAGCCACGTTGCTCTCCTTGTTGTGCTGGGGTCAGTGAAGGACGGGGGCGCAGTCGTCGCAGCGGCCGCGGAACACGACCTCGGCGCTGTCGACGGTGAAGCCGAGGGCGGTGACAGGCACGGCGACGGGCTCGACGTAGACGTCGCGCACCTTGCCGCACTCGACGCACACGAGGTGGTGGTGCGTGTCGACGTTGGGGTCGAAGCGGGCGGCGCCGAGGCCGAGGTCGAGGGCGTTGATCTCGCCCATCGAGGCCAGGTCGTTGAGCACCTGGTACACGGTGCGCAGCGACACGCTCGGCATCGCCGCGGTCACCGTGGCGTGCACCGACTCGGCCGTCGGGTGGTCGACGTTGTCGACCAGGGCACGGAACACGGCCTCCCGCTGGGGCGTCACCTTCAGCCCTCGGGCCCGGAAGCGCTGCGTCAGCTCGGCGGGGGTCTGCATCCGGACCCGACCCTACCGACAACCGTTGTTGATCGACAACGGGTGCTGGGATGGGCGGCGCGGCGCCCCGCCTACAGTCGTCCCGTGGGCTTCGACCGCGCCGCCGCCCTGCACCGACTGGCCGACGAGCCGTTCGACGTCCTCGTCATCGGAGGCGGCATCACCGGCGCCGGCGTCGCCCTGGACGCCGTCACCCGCGGCCTGCGCACCGCCCTGGTCGAGCGGGGCGACCTGGCCTCGGGCACCTCGTCGAAGTCGTCCAAGCTCGTGCACGGCGGGCTGCGCTACCTCCAGCAGGGCGAGATCCGGCTCGTCTACGAGGCCCTGGCCGAACGCCAGCGCCTGCGCCACACCGCGCCCCACCTGGTCCGGCTCCTCCCCTTCCTCATCCCGATCACGGGCAAGGGCGGGGTGGTCAACCCGAAGCTGGCCCGGGCCATGAACAGCGCGCTGTGGATGTACGACCTCAGCGGCGGCGCCCGCATCGGCAAGCTCCACGAGAAGCTGACGGCCGACGAGGCGTTCGCCCACTTCCCCACGCTGAAGCGCGAGCGGCTGGTGTCGGGCTACCTGTACCACGACGCCCAGACCGACGACGCCCGGCTCACGATGACCGTGGCCCGCACCGCGGCCGACCACGGCGCTGCCATCGCCAACCGCTGCACCGTCCTGGGGCTCCGCAAGGACGGCGATCGAGTGACCGGTGCCCGGGTCGAGGCCGACGGCGCCACCTTCGACATCTCGGCCGAGGTCGTCGTGAACGCGGCGGGCGTGTGGAGCGACGACGTGCGGGCCCTCGACGAGGGCACGCACCCGGACTCCATCCGGCCGGCCAAGGGCGTCCACATCTCGGTGGCGTGGGAGAAGGTCCGCAACGACATCGCGGCCGTGATCGCGGTGCCCAGCGACCGGCGGTCGATCTTCGTCGTGCCCATGGGCGACCGCACCTACATCGGCACGACCGACACCGACCACGATGGCGCGCTCGACGATCCGCGGTGCACGCCCGACGACGTCCGCTACCTCCTCGACGCCATGAACGCATCGCTGGCCGAGCCGCTCACCGAGGCCGACGTGCTCGGCACGTGGGCCGGGCTGCGCCCCCTCGTGAAGTCGGCGACCAGCGGGCGCACGGCCGACCTGTCCCGCCGCCACCGGGTCTCGACCTCGACCGGCGGGCTGGTCTCGGTCACCGGCGGCAAGCTCACCACCTACCGGCGCATGGCCGCCGACACGGTCGACGAGGCGATGGCGCAGCTGGGCCGCAAGGGTCGCTCCCACACCCGCCGGCTGCTCCTCCACGGCGCCGCCGGCTACGCCGAGCTCACCGACGAGGTCGCACCCCGGCTGGGGCTCACCGCCGAGCAGCTGCGGCACCTCGCCAACCGCCACGGCAGCGACGCCCGCGCCGTGGCCGCCCTGATCGCCGCCGACCCCGCGCTCGGCGAGCCGCTGGCGACCGGCCTCCCCTACCTGCGGGCCGAGGTCGTGCACGCCGCCCGCCACGAGATGGCCCTCACCCTCGACGATGTGCTCACCCGCCGCATCCCCCTGCGCTGGCTCGACGCCCGGGCCGCGCTGGCCGCCGCCGAGGACGCCGCCGCCCTCATGGCCGCCGAGCTGGGCTGGGACGACGAGACTCGCGCCGTGCAGGTCGCCGAGCTCCGCCACCAGGTCGAGGCCGACCTGCCCGGCGTGACGGCGTGAGCGATCGCCACCTGGCCCGGACGGTCGAGGTGCCCGACGGGTTCGTCGAGCAGCTCGGACGGGCGTGCACCGCCGTCATCACCGACGACGCGCTCCTGCTCGAGGCCGGCCGCGACTGGTGGCCGCTCGGCCTCCAGTGGCAGTACGACGGCATCGTGGCCGCCCGGCCGGCGGCGGTGGCCCACCCGTCGACCGGGCAGGAGGCGGCCGACGTGCTGCGCCTGTGCGCCGAGCACGGCGTCCCGGTCACCACGGCCGGCGGGCGCAGCGGCGTGAACGGGGCCAGCGTGCCGATCTTCGGTGGCGTCGTGCTCGACATGTCGGGCATGGCCGGGATCGTCGACGTCGACGGCGTGTCGCTCACCGTCGAGGTGCTGCCCGGCACCAACGGCGCCGAGTTCGAGTCCGAGCTGCGCGACCGCCACGGGATCACGTGCGGGCACTGGCCCCAGTCGATCGCCATCTCGACCGTGGGCGGGTGGCTCGCCTGCCGGGGCGCCGGCCAGCTCTCGACCCGCTACGGCAAGGTCGAGGACATGGTCGTCGGGCTCGAGGTCGCCCTGGCCGACGGCTCCATCCTCCGCACCGGGGGCGCGCCCCGCTCGGCCGTCGGGCCCGACCTGACCCAGCTCTTCGTCGGCTCCGAGGGGACGCTCGGCGTGATCACCTCGGCCCGGCTCCGGGCCCACCCGGCGCCCCCGGCCACCTGGTTCGGGGCCTGGGGGTTCCCCACGTTCGAGGCCGGCCTCCAGGTGTGCCGCCGCGTCCTCCAGCGGGGCGCCACCCCCGCGGTGCTCCGGCTGTACGACGCCATCGAGGGCGACCGGAGCTACCAGACGGGCGACCGGGCCGTGCTGCTCGTCCTCGACGAGGGCGACGACCACGTGATCGACGCGACCTCGGCCGTCGTGGCCGAGGAGTGCTCGGGGGCCGAGCGGCTCGGCGACGCCCTGGTCGAGCGGTGGATGGGGCACCGCAACGACGTGAGCGCCCTGCACGACCTCACCCAGAAGGGCTTCGCCCTCGACACGATGGAGATCGCCGCCCCCTGGGCCGCGCTGCCCGCCATCTACGCTCGCTGCCTCACCGCACTCGGGGACGTCCCCGGGATGTTGACCGCCTCGGCCCACCAGTCCCACGCCTACACCGACGGGGCGTGCCTGTACTTCACCTTCGTCGGCAAGCCCGAGCTCGACCAACGGGAGGCGTTCTACGTGCAGGCCTGGGATGCCGCGCAGCGCACGGCCATCGACGCCGGCGCCGCGCTGTCGCACCACCACGGCGTCGGCCTCAACCGGGGTCGGTTCATGGAGCAGGCGCTCGGCCCGACCGGCCTCGCCGTCCTCCAGTCGGTGAAGGACGCCCTCGACCCGGCCGGCGTGCTCAACCCGGGCAAGCTCGGCCTCCGCTCCCCCTTCGGCGAGGTGCGCTGGCCATGAGCACCTCGACGTTGCAACCCGAGGCGATCGTGAAGGGCATGGCCCTGTCGATCGTCATCTGCCTGCCCCTGGCCCTGCTGTCGCAGGCCATCGCCGACAGCACCGACGACGACCCGTCGCGCTGGGCCTTCGTGCTGTTCTTCGGCGTGCTCATCGGCTTCGTGCTCGGTGGCTTCGTGACCGCCCGCTCGGTCACCGACTACCCGTACACGAACGGCGCCGTGGCCGCCCTGGCCGCCTACGTGGTGATCCAGGGCGTGGCCATCGTCGTGCGGCTCGTCGGCGGTGACGACGTGCGGGTCGTCGCCGTCGTGTTCAACGGCCTCGTCGCCTACGGCTGCGGCCTCACCGGCGCGCTCGCCGGCGCCCGGAACAGCGCCACACGGGCATGAGCATCGCCACATGAGCATCTTGGTGATCGACGTCGGCACGTCGAGCGTGCGGGCCGCCGTGGTGCGGCCCGACGGCACGCTCGACGCCGTGCACCAGCGAGCCACGCCGCCCGACACGCCGTTCCCCGGGCTCGTCGAGTTCGACGCCGCCGCCCTCGCCGCCGCCGCCCTCGACGTGGCCCGGGCGTCGCTGGCCGAGGGCGGGCCGGTGGACGCGGTCGGCGTCGCCAACCAGCGGGCGTCGACGATCGTGTGGGACCGCGAGACCGGCGAGCCCGTCGCCCCCGCCCTCGGGTGGCAGGACCTTCGCACGGTGGGCACCTGCCTCGAGCTCCAGGCCGAGGGCTTCCGCCTGGCGCCGAACGCGTCGGCCACCAAGCTCGCCGCCATCCTCGACCAGGCTGACCCCGAGCGCGACCGGGACCTGTGCTTCGGCACCGTCGACAGCTGGATCGTGTGGCACCTCACCGGTGGCCACGACCACGTCACCGACCTGTCGAACGCCGCGGTGACCGGGTTGGTCAACATCAGCGGCGGCTCGTGGTCGGAGCGGGTGCTCGAGCGGCTGGTGATCCCGCCCGACTGCCTGCCCGACGTCGTCGACTCGAGCGGCGTGCTCGGCTTCGCCACCGCCCTCGACGGCACGCCGCCCATCGCCGGGATCGCCGGCGACCAGCAGGCGTCGCTCATCGGGCAGTCGTGCGTGCGACCGGGGATGGCCAAGGCCACGTTCGGCACCGGCGGGATGCTCGACGTCTGCCTCGGCGAGCGGCCGGCGTTCGAGACCCGAGGCGAGGGCGGCTGCTTCCCGATCGTGTGCTGGCGCCGGGGCGACGAGGTGGTGTGGGGCGCCGAGGCGATCATGTTGGCCGCCGGCTCCAACGTCGACTGGCTCGTCGAGGACCTCGGCATCCTCGGCTCGGCGGCCGAGTCCCACGACGTGGCCTCGCAGTGCGACGACACCGGCGGCGTGGTCTACGTGCCGGCCGTGTCGGGCCTGGGCACCCCGTACTGGGACCACGGCGCCCGGGGCACGCTGCTCGGCCTGACCCGAGGGTCGGGGCGGCCCGAGATCGTCCGGGCCGTGCTCGAGGGCATCGCCCAGCGGGGCGCCGACCTGCTCGAGGCGGCCGAGACCGACGGCGGCGCGTCGATCGAGGCGCTGCGGGTCGACGGTGGCATGAGCGCCAACCCGACGTTCGTGCAGGCCCTGGCCGACGCCACCCAGCACACGGTCGAGGTCTCCCCCGTCACCGAGGCGACGACGTTGGGTGCCGCCTACCTGGCCGGGCTCGCCGTCGGCACGTGGGCCGGGTGGGACGACATCGCCGCGGCGTGGAAGCCGAGCCGGGTCGTCGAGCCGGCCCGCACCCTCGACCGGGCCAAGTGGGCCGATGCCATCGGCCGGGCCAAGGCCTGGATCCCGGAGCTCTCCGCCCTCGACTTCTGAGCCGGTGTGACGGTGGACCGGCCTCCGCCGCTCTCACTGGTCGTGGAGCTGAGCACCGACGTCGACCTCGGACGCCTCCGACAGGTGCTCGTCGCCCGCTTCGGCTGGGAGACGGGCATGGAGGCGTGGCAGGACGCCGTGCTCTACGGCTGGGAGCACCGCGATCGGCTGGCCGAGATGGCCAACCCGGTCGGGTACCTGTACCGGGTCGCCCAGACGTCCGTGCGCCGGCAGTCGCGCTGGCGGCGCACGATCGACCTGCCCGTGCCGCCGCCGGATCGCATGCCGGAGATCGAGCCGAAGCTGGTGCGCTGCCTCGCCGGGCTGACCGAGCGGCAACGGGTCGTCGTGCTCCTCGTCCACGCCCACGGCTGGTCGCACGAGGAGGTGGCCGAGGTCCTCGACCTCGGGGTCTCCAGCGTGCGCAACCACCTCCGCCGCGGGCTCGAGCACCTCCGACGCGGTTTGGGAGTCCAGTGATGCCGACGATCGAGCAGCAGCTCCAGCGCTACGGCCAGTACCTCGACGAGGTCTTCGAGTCGGGTGAGGCGTCGCTCGCGCCTGCCGCACCGCTCCCCCCGTCCCATCGTCGGCCACCGGCGCGATGGCTGGTGGCCGCCGCCGTCGTGGTGCTGGCCACCGTCGCCGGTCTGCTGGTGGTGGGGAGCGAACCGGCCCCGAGCGATGTCACGGCGGGACCGGGCGGGATCGTCGCGCTCGTCCCGGCCAAGGTGGCGCCCGGCTTCGGCCTCGTGTCGAGCAAGTCGTTCCGGTTCTTCGGGTTCGACAACGGGCTGGTGGTCGGTCCCGCCACCGACCCCCCCGACCCGGCGCGGCTCGTCACGGTGCAGCTCATCGGGGTGCTCCCCAGCGACGGCCCGACCTCGACGATCCCCGGCGTGGACCCGACCACCGTCCAGGGCCATCCCGGCGAGCTCCTCCGTGTCGGGGATCGGCTCCAACTGCGCTGGACCATCGGCGCCCGCATGGTCGTGCTCACCGCCGGGGCAGCCGTCTCGGAGGCCGACCTCCGCACGATGGCGGAGGGCACGGTCGTCGAGGCGAGCGGCGTGATCGCCACCGACTGGCTGCCGGACGGCTGGGCCCGGTTGTGGGACGAGCGACGGCGCACCGGCTGGGACGCCACGACGTACGCCCTGGGCGGCCCGGGCAACGTCCGCTACGACATCAGCACGTGGCGGGGGACCCGACCCGGCGACGAGCTCGGCATCCTCTCGCCGAACGACGCCCGGGCCACGCGGGTCCAGGGCCATTCGGCGCTCGTCACGACCAGCCCCGACACCGCCGTCCTGTGGTGGCAGGCCGACGGGCTCGTCGTCGCCGTCTCGGTCCAGGGCGCCGGTGAGGCCGCCGCACGGCGCCTGGCCGAGTCGCTCGTCCCCGCCGACCAGGCCGCCTGGTCGCGGTTCACGAAGACGACCCCGATCATGCTCCTCCCGCCGGCGACCACGACGACCATCGCCCCGCAGTGGATCCCGGCCATGGCGCTGTTGGCGGTCATGTCCTTCCGGGGCGGTGACACCAGCCGCCTCTACCTCGCGGACGGTGCCATCCAGCTCCTGCTCGACGACGAGGTGGTCGCCACCCGCACCGCGGCCGAGCTCAGCGACCCGGCGAAGTGGCGCCTGCCCGGCGGCCAGTCGGTCCTCGACGCGGGCAGGGAGCCCGGGTCGCACCAGCTCTCCAACGGCGCCGGACCGCTGAAGGCGTGTGGCGCCGTGCAGGCCGTGCCGGCCGGCCTCGAGGACGCCGACTGGGAGGTGGGCGAGCCGGCGAACATCGACTCGTGCGCCGACTGGTACGGCATCGGCGTCTTCGTGCGCCGCAGCCGGGTGGTGGCCATCGCCCTCTACCGCCCGCACTAGGCGCCGAGGTCGGCCAGCGCCTTCGGGATCTCGGGGAGGAGCTCACGGGCCAGGAAGCCGGGGCCGCCCAGGCGCTCGCCGGCCCGACCGTGGACGGCCGCCGTCCAGACGGCCGCGGTGAGTGGGTCGGCGCCGCGGCCGAGGAGGCCGACGGCGATGCCGGCGGCCACGTCACCCGAGCCCGAGGTGGCCAGTCCGACCGTGCCGTGGCGGTCGACGTAGCACCGGCCGTCGGGGGCGGCGATGACGGTGTCGGCGTCGCGCACGGCGACCACGGCGCGGAACCGGTCGGCGGCCTGGACCGCGCTGGCGCAACCCAGGACCTCGAGCTCGGTGGCGTTCGGCACGAGGAGCACCCGGCCCTCGAGCCGGTGGACCCAGTCGGGGTGGCGGCTGACCGCCGGGAAGGCCCCGGCGTCGAGCACGACGAGCCCATCGGTCACCGACGACGTGAGCTCGTCGAGCACCGGGTCGACACCGTCGACGTCGAGCACGCCGCAGCCGTAGAGCACGGCGGCGGCCGACGTGGCCGGCCCTTGCCAGTCGTCGTCGGCCAGCACCCGGGCCTCGGGCACGGCCACGGCCACGGCCGGCGCCACCTCGCTGGCCGTGGCGATGCCGAGCCGCCCGGCCCCGGCCCGGAGGGCGGCCAACCCGGCGAGGAGGATGGCGCCTGGCGTCTCGACCGACCCGCCGAGCACGAACACCGAGCCGCGGTCGTGCTTGCTGTCGCCGTCGTCGTGCTGCGGGAGGGGCAGGCCGGAAAGCACCTCCGGCGTCACCTCAACGGGGTGCGGCATGCGTGTCAGGCTCGGCGGTGACGGTCTCGCCCGCCTTCTCCAGCGGGGTGGTGTCGTTCCAACGGACGAGGCGCATGCCGCCGTGGCGGCCCCGGTCGGGGTCGAACTCGAACACGGCCAGGGAGCAGTTGCCCAGCTCCTCCGACCTGTCGATGGCCAGCAGCTCCTCCTCGGTGAGCTGCTCGAGGAGGTAGCGGAACACGAGGATCACCACCTGGTGGCTGACCACCAGGAGTCGGTCGCCGGCGTACTGGCGGCCGATCGTGTCGAGCGTGCTGCGCAGTCGGAGGGCCACGTCGGCCCAGCTCTCGCCGCCGGGAGGCCGGTGGTAGAACTTGCCGAGGAAGGCCCGGGCCGCCGCCTGCTCGGGGTAGCGCTCCTCGATGCCCGCCCGGGTGAGGCGGTCGAGGATGCCGAACTCCCGCTCCCGCAGGCGCTCGTCGACCTCGATGTCGATCTCGTCGGGGGGGCAGCCCGACTCCTCCAGCACCAGCCGCGCCGTGGTCTGGGCCCGGACGTAGGGCGAGGCGAGCGTGTGGGTGGGCCGCTCGGCATCGGGACGCTCGCGCAGCCACCGACCCAGCGTGCGGGCTTGCGACTCCCCCGTCCCGGACAGCGGGACGTCCATGTCGCGGTGGGCCACGTCGATCATCGGGAGCCCGGCAGCCTCGGCCGCGTCGCGGGCGACGTTGCCCGCGCTCTCCCCGTGGCGCACGAGCCAGAGGGACGAGGGCCAGCGGTCCGAGGAGGGCGGCACGAGATGCCCCTTACCCGGCAGGATGCCGGCATGTGCTTCGGTGACGACGCCCTCCCGCCCCACCCACCCTCGCCCGGCGAGGTCAGCGCCGCCGGCGACCTGCTGCTGACCTCGGCCGACGGCACGGCGTTCGCCGCCTTCTCGGCCACGCCCGCCGGCGCGACCGACCGCGGCATCGTGATCCTCCCCGACGTGCGCGGCCTCCACGGCTTCTTCAAGGCACTGACCCGGCACTTCGCCGAGGCCGGCCTGCACACCGTCGCCATGGACTGGTTCGGCCGCACGGCCGGGACGGCCGAGCGCGACGACACGTTCGACTGGAAGGAGCACACGAGGCTGGTCGAGCCCGACCGGGTCGACGAGGACGTGCGGGCGTGCATGGACCACCTGCGGGCCCAGGGCGCCACCCAGCTCTTCACCGTCGGGTTCTGCATGGGCGGGGCCAACTCGTGGCGGCAGTCGGCTGGCAACCCCGACCTCGCCGGCTGCATCGGCTTCTATGGCGTCCCGTCCCGGGTCGACGACGTGCTCGACGACATGCAGGTGCCCATCCTCGTGCTCGCCGCCGGCCAGGACTTCACCCCGGTCGCTGATGTCGATGCGTTCGTCGAGCGGGTGCCGGTCGACGCCGAGCTGCACGTCTACCCCGACGCACCCCACAGCTTCTTCGACCGCGGCTTCGCCGAGCACCGCGAGGCGTGCGAGGACGCCTGGCGCCGGATGCTCGGCTTCGTCGACCGGCTGGCCCAGTGACGCCCTGGGAGGGACCGCTGGCCGCCGACCGGGTTGCGCTGGTGACCGGTGGTGCCGGGGCCATCGGCGGCGCGTCGTGCCGGGCGCTGGCCGACCACGGGGCCGACGTCGTCGTGGTCGACATCCACGCCGAGCGGACGGCGGCCGTGGTGGCCGAGGTCGAGGCGCGGGGCCGGCGGGCGCTCGGGATCGTCGCCGACCTGACCCTGGACGGCACCGCCGAGGACGCCGTGGCCCAGGCGGAGGCGGCGTTCGGGCACGTCGACATCCTCGTGAACGCCCTCGGCGAGCACCTGGCCCTCACCGCCCCGTTCGAGGACTCGACCGAGGAGGGCTGGGACGCCCTCTACCGGATCAACCTGCTCCACGTCCTCCGGGCCAGCAAGGCCGTGCTGCCGGGCATGAAGGCGCGGGGCTGGGGCCGGATCATCAACTTCTCGTCGGTCGAGGGCATCCGCTCGATGCCCCGCGCCGCGCCGTACACCGCGTTCAAGGGCGCCATCGACTCGTTCACCAAGAGCCTCGGCGTCGAGGTCGCCCGCGACGGCATCCGGGTGAACTGCATCGCCGTCGACAAGACGCGGTCGCACCAGGTGAACTTCTACGCCCAGCCCGAGGAGTACGACCAGCACATCCCGGTGTGGGTGCCGGCCGGGCACCTGGCCGACGCCGACGAGGTGGCCGCCGTGGTCCTGTTCCTGGCCAGCGAGCTGAGCGGCTGGGTGGTGGGCCAGACGATCCCGGCCGACGGCGGCACGCTCGCCGCCGGTGGGTGGTACCGCACGCCCGAGCGGTGGACGAACTCGCCGCTGCTGCACCAGTACTTCACGCCCGACGAGGACCGGCCGGTCAACTTTCGATGAGCCTCAACGACTACAGCTTCCGCAGCGAGTGGCGCATCGATGCCCCGCCCGCCGACGTGTACGCCGTCCTCCTCGAGCTGCCCGACTACCCGGCCTGGTGGCCCGAGGTGCGCACGGCCGAGGAGGTCGGCTCGCAGGCGTTCCGGCTGACGTGCCGGTCGACGCTCCCCTACGACCTCGTGTTCACCACCACGCAGGCCCGGCAGGACCCCGATGCCGGTGTCCTGGAGGCGAACCTGGTCGGCGACCTCGACGGGTTCTCCCGGTGGACGATCACGGCCGACGGCGCCGGGACCCTCGCCGTGTTCGAGGAGGAGGTCGAGGCGACCAAGGCCCTGCTGCGGACGCTGGCGCCGGTGGCCCGCCCCGCGTTCAAGGCCAACCACTCCCTGATGATGCGCCACGGCCAGGCCGGCCTCCGGACCTACGTGGCCGGCTACCGGCTGGGTCGGCGGGGCTAGCGACCGAACATGCGGTGCGACGCGACGACGGTCGCGCCCTGGGCCACCGGCTGCTCCTCGCAGCGGTCGGCGATGCCGGCCTGGAACGCCTGGAACGCCGGCACCTCGGCCAGGTTCACCGTCGCCCCCGTCGGGTCCTCCACCACCACGTGGACGAACGACACGCCATCGGCCAGGCGGAGGCTGGTGTAGGCGAAGCCGGTGTCGCCCAGCTCGTCGAGGGCGGCGAACACCTGCTCGACGAGCTGCTGGTTCTCGTCGGCCCGGTCGGCCTTGGTCTTGTAGCGCACGACGATCGTCGGCATGGGTCTCCTCGCTCGGCTGCATGGTCGACGGCGCCGGACGCGCGAACTCATCGGTCACCTGCGGGGACTGGGCGTTCGCGGCAGGGTCAAAGACGAAGGACGCAAGGGAAGGGGAAAGGGGTGTCGCCGACGTCGGTGGGCCGTTCCAGCCTTCTGGTCACGTAGACGTCGTCATAGCGACGTTTTCGTGACTAGAAGCAGATCGGCGGGCACCGCCAACGTTCGACAGACCGATCTGGCCCGTTGGTTGCGTCTTTGTCCTTGACGGGGCGTTCCACTCAGAGCAGCTTCACGGGCGGGCGCGCACTCGGTTGTTGCGGGCGTTGTGCTCGAGCTCGACCAGCCCGAGCTCCTCCAGCAGCGGCGGCAGGTAGACGCCGAACCGGCCTCGGTAGCCCTTGCGGGTGCCGTACCAGCCGCCGACCGGGTTCGACT
>JAODBP010000173.1 GCA_025464025.1 Actinomycetes bacterium
GGCCGGTTCGGCCAGCTGGGCGACCAGGGCGTCGCGGGCAGCAGTCGCGTTCGCCACCGCTCGCTCGGCCTGGGTCAACAGCCGCCGCAAGGTCGACGGGCTCCGCGTCGCGACGCCGGGCCTGCTGACGGCCCGGGTCGGCGTGCGGGTCGGCGAGGGCGTCGCGCCGGCCGCCGCGGCTCGCTGGGCCAGCCATGCCGACACCCCGCCGCGGATCGCCCGCAGTGAACCATCACCGTCGAGTGCCAGCAGGTCGTCGACCGTGCGGTCGAGGAACGCTCGGTCGTGGGACACGATCACCACCGCACCGGGCACCTCGTCGAGGAACCGTTCGAGCCGATCGAGCCCGGCGAAGTCGAGGTCGTTGGTCGGCTCGTCGAGCAGGAGCACGTTGGGCTTGCGGGCCAGCACCAGCAGGAGCTGGAGGCGCCGGCGCTCGCCACCCGAGAGCGTCCCGATGGGGGCGAACTGCGCGTCTCGGTCGAACCAGAAGCGCTCGAGCAGCGAGGCGTGCTCGGGCCCGGGCGGCTGACCGTCGGCCACCGCGTCGCGCACCCGCATGGCCGGGTCGAGCTCGGCGGCGTGCTGGTCGTGGTAGGCGAGCTGGACGGTCGACCCCAGCCGGGCCGTGCCCGTGGTGGGCGGGCGCCGCCCGGCGATGACCTCCAGCAGCGTGGTCTTGCCCGACCCGTTGGGGCCGACGATGCCGAGCCGCTCCCGGGGGTCGAGCAGCAGCTCGACGTGCTCGAACAGCGGCGACTGGTCGGGCCAGGCGTACGACACGTCGTGGAGCTCGGCCACCACGTCGCCCAGGCGGGTGGCGCCGAACCGGCCGAGGTCGAGATCGTTCCCCCGGGCGGCCTGCTCGGCCTTGGTGTTCACCAGGGCGGTGGCCGTGTCGACCCGGTGCTTGGCCTTGGTGGTCCGGGCCGGCGCGCCCCGGCGCAGCCAGGCCAGCTCGGTGCGGGCCAGGTTCTTGCGCTTCTGCTCGGCGGTGGCGGCCGCGTCCTCCCGCTCGATGCGGGCCTCGAGCCACGAGGCGTAACCGCCCTCGTGCACGTAGGAGCGGCCGCGGTCGATCTCGACCATGCGCGTCGTCACCTTGTCGAGCACGTGGCGGTCGTGGGTCACGAGGACCAGGCCTCCCCGGTACGAGGCGAGGTGGTCCTCCAGCCACTCGATCGCCTCGACGTCGAGGTGGTTCGTCGGCTCGTCGAGGATGAGGAAGTCGGTCTCGGTGGACAGCACGGCGGCCAGCGCCACCCGCTTGGCCTGGCCGCCCGAGAGGGTCGACACGTCGGCGTCGAGGACGGCGCCCAGGCCCAGGCGGTCGAGGGCCGCCTCGCCCTGCCAGCCGCCGGGCACGGCGTCGCGCACCCGGCCGGGCGGCAGCACCGGCTCCTGCTGCAGGAAGCCGACCCGCACGTCACGCCCGCGGCGCACGGTGCCCGACTCGGGCTCGCCGGTGCCGGCCAGGATCCGCAGCAGCGTCGACTTGCCCCAGCCGTTGAGCCCGACGATGCCCAGCCGGTCGCCGGTGGCGACGGTGAGGGACAGGTCGGTGAAGAGGGGTCGGCCCGGGCGGGCAGCCGACACCCGGTCGAGGTCGACGAGGATCACCGGTCCAACCTACGGCCCCCGGTAGCGTTGCCCGACCGTATGGACGGCGTGCTCTCAGGACCGGTCGACGGGCCCGAACGCGTCCGGGCCCAGTACCCGGAGGTCGAGGCCACGCTCGGCCTCAAGGTCGAGCACCGGGGCTCGCGCTTCGGCGGCACCGTGCTGCGCGTCGAGAAGGACGGCGTGGTGATCCGGGGCCGCTCGGGCCAGGACCGCCTGTTCCGCTTCGCTCCCGGTGGGTTCGACGTCGATCGCAAGGCGGTCACCCTCGTGCGGCCCAAGGCCAAGGCGGCCGGGCCCCAGCGCACGGCGTCGGGCTCGGTCGCCGTCGACGCCGCGGCCCGGGTCGCCCGGGGCAGCCGCATCCTCGTCGAGGGCATCCACGACGCCGAGCTGGTCGAGAAGGTGTGGGGCGACGACCTGCGGGTCGAGGGCGTGGTCGTCGAGCGGCTCGACGGCGCCGACCACCTGGCCGACGTGGTCCGCGAGTTCGGGCCCGAGCCGGGCCGCCGCCTCGGGGTGCTGCTCGACCACCTGGTCGACGGCACCAAGGAGGCCCGCCTCGCCGCCTCGGTCCGCCACCCCCACGTGCTGGTGACCGGGCACCCCTACGTCGACGTGTGGCAGGCCATCTTGCCCAGGGTCGCCGGCATCGCGGCGTGGCCCGACGTGCCGATGGGGCGCCCGTGGAAGGAGGGCGTGCTCGCCGCCATCGGCGTCACCGGGGAGCCCGGGGCGTATTGGAGGCAGCTCCTCGGCCGGGTCTCCACCTACGCCGACCTCGAGCCGCCCCTGGTCGGCGCCGTCGAGCAGCTCATCGACTTCGTGACCGAGGGGTAGGGGGCGACGGTGGGCACCCCCGAGTACGACGCCGTCGTCGTCGGGGCCGGGCCCAACGGCCTGGTCGCGGCCCGCACCCTGGCCCGGGCCGGGAAGTCGGTGCTCGTCGTCGAGGCCGGCGACACCCCCGGCGGCGGCACCCGCACCAAGGAGCTCACCCTCCCCGGGTTCCACCACGACGTCTGCTCGGCCATCCACCCCATGGGCGTCACGTCGCCGGCCCTGGTCGACCTCGACATCGAGTGGATCCACCCCGACCTGTCGGTGGCCCACCCGTTCGACGACGGCACCGCGGCCGAGCTGCACCACACGATCGCCGACACGGTGGCGGCCAACGCCGAGGGCGACGGGTGGCGACGGCTGCTGGGGCCCCTGGTCGAGCGGTGGCCGGCCATCGCCGAGACGATCATGGGACCGCCGATCCGGGGCCCCCGCCACCCGGTCCAGCTCCTGCGGTTCGGCCTGCGAGCCCTGCCCCCGGTGAGCGCGGTGACCAGAGCCCTCGGGCCGAAGGCCGGCGCCCTGTTCGCGGGCACGGCGGCCCACGCCAACACGTCGTTGACCCGCCCGCTGTCGAGCGCGGCCGGCATGGCCCTCGCCGCCGCCGGCCACGTCGGTGGCTGGCCGCTCGCCCGCGGCGGCTCGCAGTCGATCGCCGACGCCCTGGTCGCCGACCTCGAGGCCCACGGTGGGACGGTCGAGTGCGGTCGACCGATCCGCTCGATCGACGAGCTGCCGCGGTCCCGGGCCGTCCTGTTCGACACCACCCCGTGGCAGCTGCTCGACATCGCCGGCCACCGGCTCCCGGCGGCCCGGCAATGGCGCTACCGGCACTTCCGCAAGGGGAACGGTTCGTTCAAGGTCGACTACGCCCTCGACGGGCCGATGCCGTGGACGGCCGAGGCCGCCCGCCGGGCCGGCACCGTCCACCTCGGCGGCGCCGTGCCCGAGCTGCTGGCCTCGGAGCACGACCTCGGCCACGGCCGCATCCCCGACCAGCCGTTCGTGCTGGTGGCCCAGCAGTCGTTGTTCGACGACACCCGGGCGCCCGAGGGGAAGCACACGCTCTGGGTCTACTGCCACACGCCGAACGGCTCGACCGTCGACATGACCGAGCGCATCGAGCGGCAGCTCGACCGCTTCGCCCCGGGCTGGCGCGACCTGGTGCTGGCCCGCCACGTCACCCCGCCCATGGGGCTCGAGGCCTACAACGCCAACTACGTCGGCGGCGACATCGCCGCCGGCGCGCCCGACCGGCTCCAGGTCCTGTTCCGCCCGATCATCGCCGTCGACCCGTACAGGGCCGGCGCCGAGGGGCTCTACCTGTGCTCGGCCTCGACCCCGCCCGGCGGTGGCGTCCACGGCCTGTGCGGGTGGTGGGCCGCGCAGTCCGCCCTCCGGCAGCTCGGCGGCTGAAGAGCATGCAGTGCCGGGAGTGCCGCCTGGCTTGGTCCCGCCCGGACGTCGTAGGGGCGCCTGCGGCGCATACCGAGATCGCTTCGCGTGCGGCGGCCGAAGGCCGCGAGATCGAGCCTCCGACCGCCTGACCAGGCCCCGCCCCGGCGGACGCCGCAGACCGCCCCGCCGGCTCCACGGTGATCCGCGTCGCCGTCCGCTTCGGGGCGGAACCTGGGCAGTCGGCCTCCCGGCACTGTTCTTCTTCCTGAGAGCGCCCGATCCCCTCAGCCGGTGAACACCCACGGCTCGCGCGGGAGGCGGGCGGGGTCGAACTGCGGGAGGAGGGCGGTCGGGGTGTCGCCGTCGAGCCCGAGGCTGGCGGCGAGACGACGCACCACGTCGGCCGATGACTC
>JAODBP010000028.1 GCA_025464025.1 Actinomycetes bacterium
GTGATCCGGCTGGAGGCGGTGTCGAAGCGCTACCCCAACGGGCAGCTGGCCGTCCACGAGCTCGACCTCGAGGTCGGCGACGGCGAGCTGTGCGTGCTCGTCGGCCCGTCCGGCTGCGGCAAGACCACCACGCTGAAGATGATCAACCGGCTCATCGAGCCGAGCAGCGGGCGCATCATCCTCGACGGCGACGACGTGACCCGTGCCGACCCCGTGCTGCTGCGCCGCCGGGTCGGCTACGTGATCCAGCAGGTCGGCCTGTTCCCCCACCAGACCATCGGCGACAACGTGGCCACCGTCCCGCGGCTCCTCAAGTGGGACAAGGCCAAGGTCGCCGCCCGGGTCGACGAGCTGCTCGACCTGGTCGGCCTCGACCCGGCCGCCTACCGCGACCGCTACCCCGACCAGCTCTCCGGCGGGCAGCGCCAGCGGGTGGGCGTGGCCCGCGCCCTCGGCGCCGACCCGCCGGTGCTGCTGATGGACGAGCCGTTCGGTGCCGTCGACCCGATCACCCGGGGCCGGCTCCAGGACGAGCTGCTCCGGCTCCAGGCCACGGTGCGCAAGACGATCGTGCTCGTGACGCACGACGTCGACGAGGCGGTGAAGCTCGGCGACCGCATCGCCATCTTCAAGGAGGGTGGCATCCTCGCCCAGCACGGCACACCGGCCGAGATCCTGGGCCGCCCGGCCGACGCCTTCGTCGCCGACTTCGTGGGCGCCGACCGCGGCCTCAAGTCGCTGCAGATCGGCACCGTCGCCCATGCCCAGCTGCTGCCGGTGAACGGCACCCGGCCCCAAGTCGCGGTCGAGGCGTCCGTCTCCCTCGCCGATGCCCTGTCGACCCTGCTGCTCGGCGACGAGGCCGCCGTCGGCGTGACCCGCCAGGGCGAGCTGGTCGGCATCCTCACCCTCGACGCCGTCCACGCCGCAGCCCGGAAGCTGGCCGCCGGCTAGCGCATCCGGCGGCGGAGCTCCACGTACACCTCGTGGCCCACGAGCTCGGTCAGCTCCTCCTCGAGCGACTCGACCACGGGTCGGTCGCCCACGTAGGCCCGATCGCCCTCGGTGCAGCACCAGGCCATCGTCTCGCCCTCGTCGCCCCAGTCGGCTCGGGTCCAGCCCCGGACGGTGGCCGTCTCGCGGCCGTCGTCCGTCGGCGCCCAGTCGACGCGGACCGGGAGCTGCCAGCACACCGACGGCTTCCACTCGAGCGGCGGCTCCCCGGCGTCGACGGCGGCCAGGTGCAGGGCGCAGCCGGCGCCCCCCGGGAAGCCGGGCCGGTTGAGGAAGATGCAGGCACCGTCGACGACCCGGGTGGCCATGCGCTGCTCGTCGGCGAAGATGCCGGCTTCCGCGGCCGCGTGGTGCTGGAACCGCTCGGGGTCGAGCATGGCGGCGTAGGCGCTGAGCAGGCGGGCCTCGTCCTCGTCGGTCAGCTCGGCGCCGACCGAGCAGCACCCCTGGCCGAGCGCCTCGGCCGGCTCGTCGAGGATCCCGAGGCAGCCCCGGCCCCAGATGCACGTCCAGTTGGAGGCGAGGAACGTCTCGTCGAACCGCCAGACGGTCTGCCCGTCATCGATCTCGTGCACGACCGGAGGCTAGGTCAGCCCTCGGCGACGGCC
This sequence comes from Actinomycetes bacterium, assembly GCA_025464025.1. Next base: position 1,623 of record JAODBP010000028.1, read on the forward strand.
TTGAGCTTCGCCAGCGACGCGGCCATTCCCTCACGGGCCATGGCCGCCATGCCGTCGAGGTTCGGCGTGACGTCCTTCGTCTCGTCGCCGCCCTGGGTGAAGGGGACGTACGCCGGCAGGATCCGCCACGACTCGGTGACCTCGGTGCCACCGTCGACGGACGTGAACGCGTAGCCCCAGCGCACCAGCTCCGTCTGGCCATCGGGACCGAGGTTGGTGAACGTGAACTCGCTGCCCGGCTCGTTGGCCTCGACCCGGCACCGGGTCTCCCAGGTGAACTCGCCGATCGCGTTGCTGCCCGTGAACCACGAACCCGGGCCGGTCGCCGACGGGTCGTCCCACGCCCCGCCGGTGCACACCGGGCTCAGCTCACCCATGCGGCTGACGTCGGCGACCACGGCGTGGGCGGCCTCCGGCGTGCAGGCCACGGTGACGGTCTCGGTGTGCTGGTAGGGCGTCAGGTCCATGGCCCGGCAAGTTACCGAGCGAGCCAGCGCAGCGCCCCGTGCGCGGCGGCGACGGCCGTGCTGAACGTCGCCTGGAGGAGGTAGCCGCCGGTCGGCGCCTCCCAGTCGAGCATCTCCCCGGCGACGAACGTGCCGGGCCGGCGGCGCAGCATGAAGTCGTCGTCGACCTCGTCGAAGGCGATGCCGCCTGCCGTCGAGATCGCTCGGGCCAACGGGTAGGCGCGGACGAGGCGCACCGGCACCGCCTTGAGGAGGGCGGCCAGCGCGGCCGGGTCGTCCGGCAGCTCGTTGCCGGTGGCCTCGCGCGCCAGGCCGGCGCCGACGGCGTCGATGCCGGCGCGACGCAGCACGTTGGCAGTGGACTCCTTCGGCCGGCCCTCGAGGCGGGCGGCGAGGACGTCGACCGTGGCATCGGGCCGGAGGTCGACGGCCAGGACGGCGTGGCCCTCCGCCGCGATCTCGTCGCGCAGCCCAGCGGCGAGGGCGTAGACCGCACCGCCCTCGATGCCACCGCGCGTGACGACGGCGTCGCCCCGCGCCGAGCCACCACCCCCGGACAGCTCGACGTTCTTGAGCGGCGTCCCGGCGAAGCGGTCGCGGAACGTCCCCGTCCACGCCACGACGAACCCGCAGTTGGCCGGCCGCAGCGGGGCCACCTCGATCTCGCCCATGAGCCCGACCCACGCCCCGTCAGAGCCGACCCGGGGCCAGCTCGCCCCGCCCAGGGCCAGGACGGTCACGTCGGCATCGTCGCCCCACCCCGTCCACGCCGTGCGGGTGCGGACCTCCACGCCCAGGTGGTCGAGCCGGCCGAGCCAGGCCCGGAGCAGGGGCGTGGCCCGGAACGCCTCGGGGAACACCCGCCCGCTGGACCCCACGAACGTCTCCTGGCCGAGCCCGGCGGCCCAGGCCCGGAGGTCGTCGGGGTCGAAGGCCCGGATGGCCGCTTCGAGCCGGGGTCGGGCCGGGCCGTAGCGGTCGAGGAAGGCCTCGAGGCCCTCGGTGTGGGTGAGGTTGAGGCCACCCCGCCCGGCGAGCAGCAGCTTGCGCCCCACCGACGGCATCCGCTCGAGGACGGTCACCGCCACCCTGGCGGTGGCCAGCACCTCGGCCGCCATCAGCCCGCCCGGGCCGCCGCCCACGACGGTGGCCCGGACCATCAGGGCGTGAGCCAGATGCGCAGGGCGTCGCGCAGGCGGTCGATGCCGACGTGCTTCGCCGCGCTCGTCCAGAACACGTCGGACGGGTCGAGCTGGCAGCCGGCGGCCAGCTCCTTCTTGCGCTTGTCCCGCTGCGCCGCCTTGACCTTGTCGTGCTTGGTCGCCACCACCGAGTGGGGCAGCTCGTTGGCCCGCAGCCACTCGAGCATCTGGGCGTCGAGCTTGGTCGGGCCGATCTCCCCGTCGACCAGCACCGCCACCATGGTGAGCGGCTCCCGCTCCAGGAAGTAGCGGTCCATCATCTTCTGCCACGAGTTCCGCTCGGCCTTCGACACCGCGGCGTAGCCGTAGCCGGGGCAGTCCACCAGCGTGGTGCCGTCGCCCACCTCGTACAGGTTGAGCAGCCGGGTCGCCCCCGGGGTCTTCGACGTCTTCGCCAGCTTGTTGCGGTTGGCCAGCGAGTTCACCAGCGACGACTTGCCGACGTTGGACCGCCCGACCAACGCGACCTCGGCCCGGCTCTCGCCCAGCAGGTCGAGGTCGGGCACGGACTTGACGAACTCCAGCGACAGCGGTGAGGACATGGCCGCACCATTGTGGCCGTCGGTCGCAGGAGCGGTGACCCGCGCGCAGTCGCGGGGTGGAGGGGGTTGCGGGACGGCCACCACAAGACCGCCATGGCACCGTCAACTTCGGGTTGACGATGCATCGATCGTCAACGTATGGTTGACGCATGACCTCCCCGACGCCGATCCACGCGGTCCGCCTCGACGACCTGATCGAGGGCATCAAGAAGGTGTACGACGAACCGCTGGACCAGCTCCAGAACGCCGTCCTGACGGGCGAGCACCTCGGCGACGTGGCCGACCACCTCATCGGCCACTTCGTCGACCAGGCCCGCCGGGCGGGCGCGTCGTGGACCGACATCGGTCGGGCCATGGGCGTGACCAAGCAGGCGGCCCAGAAGCGCTTCGTGCCCAAGTCCGACCTCGACCTCGATCTGAGCTCGGGCTTCGAGCGCTACACCCCGCGGGCGAGGAACGCCGTGGTCGGCTCGCAGAACGCGGCCCACGCGGCCGGCAACGACCTCATCACCACCGGCCACCTGATCCTCGGGCTGCTGGGCGAGGAGGCCTCGGTGGCCTACGTGATCCTCAAGGCCCACGTGGCCCCCGAGACGCTGCGCGAGGCGGTCGTCGCCACGCTGCCACCCAGGTCCGACGACATGCCCGCGCTCATCCCCTTCGACGCCGGCGCCAAGAAGGTCCTCGAGCTCACCGTCCGCGAGGCGCTCCGACTCGGCCACAACTACGTCGGGACCGAGCACATCCTCCTGGCTCTGCTCGAGCACGAGGCCGACGACGGCATCCTCACGTCCCTCGGCATCGACAAGGCCACGACCGAGGCCGAGGTGATCGCCGCCCTCGACACGTTCGTCCAGCCGGCGGACGGCTAGGCCAGCTGCGGGATGACCGTCTCGCCGAAGGCGGCGAGGGTCTCGGGCGGGGCGAAGTCGGTGAACCAGGCGTAGACCCGCTCGACGCCCTTCTCGGCCAGGGAGGCGTAGTGGTCGACGAGCTGGTTGGCGTCGCCCACGACGGTGCTGGCGCCGAACCGCTTCGCCGCCAGCTCGCTCACGGTGGCCCGGGCACCCTCGTCCGGCACGAAGGCGACCATCTGCTGGATCGACACCCGGGCCTTGCCGGCCTGGGGCCGCAGCTCGTCGACCTTGTCGACGAGCCCGGTGTGGAGGTTCCACCAGTCGGCGTGCTTGGCCACCAGCGCCATCGTCTTGGGGCCGGAGCCGCCGATCACGATCGGGATCCGGTGCAGCGGGCCCGGCGCCTGGAAGGCGTCCTGCAGGTGGTGGAACTCGCCGTCGTAGGTGACCCGCTCCCCCGCCCAGAGGGCGTGGAGCACCTCGAGCGTCTCCTTCATCCGAGCCACCCGTTGGCGAGGCTCGGTCGAGCCGGTGCCGAACACCTCGAACTCCGACGGGACCGAGCCCCAGCCGAGGCCGAGCTCGTAGCGGCCACCCGACGCGTGGTCGAGCGACACGGCCTCGCGGGCGAGCATGGCCGGGTGGCGGAAGGCGTCGCACAGCACGAGCGTGCTGAGCTTGAGCGTCGACGTGTGGGCCGCCAGCCACGTGTTGGTGACCATGGCCTCGTACATGGGCTGGTCCTCGGCCCCGGGCGGGGCGAGGTGGTCCATGCCGGCGATGCCCTCGAAGCCGGCCGCTTCGGCGGCGCGGGCCCGCTCGACCAGCTGGTCGAACGTCAGCCGCATCTGCGGCAGGAACAGGTGGAACTGCATCGCCACTAGAAGGGGCGGTCGCGACGGGCGGCGATGGGCCGCCGCCACCAGCGACCGGAGAACCGCCACGGCGGGGGGCCGCCCTTGCCCTCGTCGACGAGGACGACGACCGGGCGGGTGGCCTCGATGGCGGCCATGATCGCCGCCAGCTCCTCGTCGCTCGGCGTCGGTGAGACCTCGGCGTTCATGTGACCACCAGCGTGTGCGCCAACCGGCGTCGGGAACGGGTGGGCGTAGGGGCTTCAGCCGGCGTGGAGCGGAGCTTGCGGAGCGAGACCATCAGAGCGGCGTGTTGCCGTGCTTGCGGCGGGGGAGCTCCTCGCGCTTCGACTTGAGCATGCGCAGGCCGGCGATGAGCTTGCGGCGGGTCTCGGCCGGGTCGATCACGTCGTCGACGTAGCCCCGCTCGGCGGCGTTGTACGGGTTGGCGTGCTTCTCGGTGTACTCGTCGACCAGCTCGGCCCGACGGGCGACCGGGTCGGCGGCCGACTGCAGCTCGCGCTTGAACAGGATCTCGACGGCGCCCGACGGACCCATGACCGCCAGCTCGGCCGACGGCCAGGCGAAGGCCAGGTCGGCGCCGATCGACTTCGAGTTCATGACCACGTAGGCGCCGCCGTAGGCCTTGCGGGTGATGACCTGGATCCGGGGGACGGTCGACTCGCAGTACGCGTAGAGGAGCTTGGCGCCGTGGCGGATGATGCCGCCGTACTCCTGGTCGACGCCGGGCAGGAAGCCGGGCACGTCGACGAACGTGATCAGCGGGATGTTGAAGGCGTCGCACGTGCGGACGAAGCGGGCCGCCTTCTCCGACGACTCGATGTCGAGCACGCCGGCGAGCACGGCGGGCTGGTTGCCGACGATGCCGACCACCTCGCCGCCGAGCCGGGCGAAGCCGCACACGATCGAGCGGGCCCAGTGGTGGTAGTACTCGAAGAAGTCGCCGTCGTCGACGATCACCTCGATGACCTTGACCATGTCGTAGGGCTTGTTCGGCGTGTCCGGCATGAGGTCGACCAGCTCGGGGCAGAGCCGGTCCGGGTCGTCCTCGGACACGAACGACGGGGGCTCCTCGAGGTTGTTCGAGGGCAGGAACGACACCAGGTACCGGACCTGGTCGAGGCACTCCTGCTCGTTGTTGGCCACGAAGGTGGCCACGCCCGACTTGCTGGCGTGGGTCATGGCCCCGCCCAGCTCCTCGAGGGTCACGTCCTCGCCCGTCACCGTCTTCACCACGTCGGGGCCGGTGATGAACATGTGCGAGGTCTCGCGCACCATGAAGATGAAGTCGGTGAGCGCCGGGCTGTACACGGCGCCGCCGGCGCACGGTCCCATGATCACGCTGATCTGCGGGATGACGCCGCTCGACTGCACGTTCCGGTAGAAGATCCCGCCGTAGGACGCGAGCGAGACGACGCCTTCCTGGATGCGAGCGCCGGCGCCGTCGTTGAGGCCGATGAACGGCGCGCCGACCGATGCCGCTAGGTCCATCGCCTTGTGGATCTTCTCGGCGAACACCTCGCCGAGCGCCCCACCGAACAGCGTGAAGTCCTGCGAGAACAGGAACACCTTGCGGCCGTCGATCGTGCCCCAGCCGGTGATGTCGCCGTCGGTGTACGGGCGCTCGTCGGCGAGTCCCATCGCCGTCGAGCGATGGCGGGCGAGCATGTCGA
>JAODBP010000258.1 GCA_025464025.1 Actinomycetes bacterium
CCACCGACTGCTCGGCGATGGCCCGGGCCCGGGACTCGACGATCCGGGCGTCGCCGGTGGCGTAGAAGTGGTCGAGGTCGATGGCCCGGGTCGCCACGTCGTTGGCCGCGGCCGACGCAGCATCGGCGAGGCCACGCCGGCCGTGCTCCGACCCTCGACCGGCGAGGTGTGGCTCTTCGCCCGCTGGTCGGCCGACGGCGCACCGGAAGCCGGCCGTTCGGCCACGACCGTGGCCGGCGCCACCACGGCGCGGGTCCGCCATGCCGACGCCTGCGACCGCTTGGTCGTGTCGTCGGCCGACGGTCAGTCGACGACGGTCGGCTGACGCAGGCGGAGGGCGACCTCGTTGGCCAGCAGCCGGCCCCGGAGGGTCAGCACGAGCCGGTCGCCGTCCGGTGCGACCAGGCCCTCGAGCTCGTCGGCGTCGAGAGCGGCGGCCGGCACGCCCTCCCGCATCCGCAGGGCGAGCTGCAACCCCTCGAGGGCGCGCTCCTCCGGGCCGAGCTCCTCGCCGGCCGCCTCCACCGACTCACCGGCCGCCACCAGCGCCATCCAGCGCTCCGGCGTCCGCACGTTCCACCACCGGCGCCCGGCCCGGTGCGAGTGGGCGGCGCAGCCCACCCCGAGGTAGTCGCCCTGCGACCAGTAGAGGCGGTTGTGCCGGCACTCGTGGCCGGGCCGAGCCCAGTTCGAGACCTCGTAGTTGGCCAGCCCGGCCGCGGTGAGCAGCACCTCGGCCAGCTCGTACTTCTCGGCTTGGTCGTCGTCGTCGGGGAACCGGGCCGGGTCGTTCGCCAGTGGCGTGCCGGCTTCGACGGTGAGGCCGTAGGCGCTCACGTGGGGCGGGCCGAGCTCGAGGGCGGCGGTGAGGGTGGTGCGCCAGTCGTCGACCGACTCCCCCACCGACCCGTAGATGAGGTCCATGTTCCAGGAGTCGAAGCCGACGGCCTCGATCGCCTCGGCCGAACGGCGCACGTTGTCCGGGTCGTGGCTCCGCCCCAGCGTGGCCAGCACGTGCGGCACCATCGACTGCACGCCCAGCGACACCCGGTTGACCCCTGCAGCGCGGTAGCCGGCGAGCTTCGCCTCGTCGATGGTGTCGGGGTTGCACTCGATGCTGACCTCGGCACCGTCGACACGCGGCACCTCGGCCAGCACGCGGGCCAGCTGGTCGGGCGAGAGAAGCGACGGCGTGCCGCCCCCGAGGAAGACGCTCGTCGCCCGGGCCGGCGCCGACCGGCGCAGGTCGTCGACCAGGCCGGACACGTACTCGTCGAGGAGGTGACCCCGGTCGTCCCAGGTGGCGAAGGCGCAGTAGTCGCAGCGCCGGGTGCAGAACGGGACGTGGAGGTAGACCCCGAAGTCCCTACTGGACGAGGCGGAGCCCCAGCTCATCGAGCTTCGCGCGGGCGCTGTCGGGCACCGTGTCGAGGAGGCAGGCGATGGCCCGGAGGTCGTCGCGGCGGATGGTGAGCATCCGGCCGTTGAAGTCGCCCCGCTGGATCTGGATCATCCCGAGGTAGCGGGCCAGGAGCTGGGCCTCGGTGCTGTCCATCTCGCTCAGGCGGTGGAGGTCGATCGTCACCGGCAGCTCGTCGGCCTGGCGACCGGCGGAGATCGTGCCCTCGTCGAGGTCGATCACGGCGTCGGCGCTCTGGTCGTCGTCGTCACGGGGCAGCAGCTGGTCGACCGGCACGCTGTAGAAGCGGGCCAGGCGCTGCAGGCGGGGCACGGAGATGGCCCGCTCACCCCGCTCGTAGGCCCCCAGCACGGAGGCCTTGAACTCCTGGTCGGAGCCGGCCTCGACGTCTTGGAGCGACAGGCGCTTCTGCTTGCGGATCGCCCGCAGGCGCCCACCGACCTTGACGGCATACGTCAGGTCGGCCACATCGGCGGTCTCGAGCTCGTTGTTGATGGCCATTTGTCCGCTACTTCCCGGTTCGTCCGGCGATTTGAGACCACGCTACGTGCTCAGGGTACCCGGGGCAATGACCCAGCGTGATCCACCACGCCGGCACGAAGCGCCCCAAAGAGGGCACCAGCGGTCAACGCGGCGGTCTCGGCACGGAGGACGAAGGGGCCGAGGCCCACCGTCGGCAGGCCGGCGGACCGCTCCTCGTCGGACCAACCGCCCTCGGGCCCGACCAACACGACCGGCCGCTCCAGGCTCGGCGGACCGCCGCCGGCGTCGGCCAGGCAGGCGCCGGGGATGGCGGCCGCCAGGGCGAAGTCGACCACGTCGTCGACGACCGGCAGGTGGGCCCGACGGCTCTGCATGGCCGCCTCTCTGGCCACCTTTCGGAGCCGGGCGATGTGCCGCTCGGCCCGCTCCCCGTCCCAGCGGGCGACCGACCGGGCCGCGGCGAACGGCACGATGCGGTCGACGCCCAGCTCGGTGAGCTTCTGCACCGCCGTCTCCGGCTTCTCGCCCTTGGTGAGGGCGAAGGCGACGGTGATCGCCGGCACGGGCGCCGGGCGCTCCTCGACCTCGCCCACCGGCTCGAGCCCCCCGCCCGTGGTGAAGGCGCAGCGCCGCCACCCACCCCGGCCGTCGGCCACCGTGACCTCCTCGCCGACCCGCGTGCGGAGGACCCGCTCGAGGTGGTGGCGGTCCTCGTCGTCGAGGACGGGCGCCGCCACGTCGGCGACGAAGACGTGGGGCACTACTTGAAGGCGCCGCGGATTCGGGACATGAGACCGTGCTCGGGCGGCGCGACCTCCTCGCCGCGCGCCGCGGCGAGCTGGCGGAGCAGCGCCTCCTGGGCCTCGTCGAGGTCGTCGGGCACGTCGACCACGACGTGGACGAGCAGGTCGCCCCGGCCCCGTCCGTCGACGTGGGGCACGCCCTTGTGCCGCAGGCGGAACACCCGGCCGCCCTGGGTGCCCGGCGCGATCGACAGCTCCTCCTGCCCATCGAGCGTGTCGTAGAGGACCGACGCGCCGAGGGTGGCCTGGGTGAAGGGCAGGTGCAGCTCGTCGACCAGGTCGTAGCCGTCACGCTCGAAGCGCTCGTGGGGCTTGACCCGGAGGTGGACGTAGAGGTCGCCGGGGCCACCCCCGCGCGGTCCGGCCGAGCCCCGGTTGGTGAGGCGCAGGGTCGTGCCGTCGTCGACGCCGGAGGGCACGTCGACCGTGTAGGTGCGCTCCTCGGTGACCCGACCCTCGCCCCGGCACGACGGGCACGGCTCGGGCACGACCTGGCCGGCGCCGCCGCACCGGGTGCACGGGCCGGCCGTCACCATCTGGCCGAGGATCGACTGGCGGACCCGTCGGACCTGACCGGCGCCGCCGCACTCGCCACACACCTCGGGCGAGGTGCCCGGCTTGGCCCCGCTGGCGTCGCAGGTCGAGCACGGGACGGGCAGGCGCAGCGAGAGGTCCTTGGCCACGCCGAAGACCGCCTCCTCGAACGTCAGCTCGACGGCGAGCTCCATGTCGGCGCCGCGGGGCGGGCCGGTCGGGCCCCGCTGCCGAGCGCCGCCGAAGGGGCTGCCGCCGGCGGCGCCGCCGAAGAACGCTTCGAAGATGTCGCCCAGGCCACCGCCACCGGCGAACGGGTCGAAGCCGGCGCCACCGGCCGCGCCCTCCGGGCCGAACTGGTCGTAGCGGCGACGGCGCTCGGGGTCGGAGAGCGTCTCGTAGGCAAGCGCCACCTCCTTGAACCGCTCCTCGGCCGTCGGGTCGGGGTTCGTGTCCGGGTGCAGCTCGCGCGCCTGCCGGCGGTAGGCCTTCTTGATCTCGTCCTGGGTCGCAGTGGGCGCGACGCCGAGGAGGCCGTAGTAGTCCGACGCCATCCGCTCGCTATCCCTCGCTCAGCCGATGACCCAGGCGGCTGCTCACGATGGCGACCGCGGCGAGGGCCTGGGGGTAGTGCATGCGGGTGGGGCCGAGCACGCCGATGGTGCCGGCCCGCTCCCCCTCGACGATGTAGGGGGCCACGATCACCGAGCACTCGGCGAGCGGCTCGAGGCCGTGCTCGGTGCCGATGGCGACCGACAGACCACGGTCCATGACGTCGCGCAGGAGGCCCACCACGACATATTGCTGCTCGAGGGCGCCGAGCACGCGACGCACGGTCTCCACCGCGTCGAACGCCACGGCCATGCGGGAGGCGCCGCCGACGTAGACGTGGTCGGCCTCCTTCTCGTGTCCGCCCGAGAGCGCCCGCACGGCGGCGGCGCACACGTCGTCGAGCTGGGCGTCGCCTGCGTCGGTGACGACGGGGACGTCGGCCAGCGTCCCGCCGATCAGGCACTTCGACAGGTGCGCGGTCGCCGCCGCCAGCCGCTCGTCGCCGGTGTCGTCGGCCAGGTCGATGGTGGCCTTCTCCACGACGCCGTTCGAGAGCACGGCGACGACCAGGCCGGTGCGCCCGCCGAGGCCGACGAGCTGGACCGATCGGATCGTGGCCTGCTCGTGGGGCGGGCCGACGACCACGGCGGCGTAGTCGGTGAGGTTGCTGAGGAGCTGGCTCGTCGAGTGGAGCATGTCCTCGATGGCGCCGTGGGTGGTGGCGAAGAACGACTTCACCTGCTGGCGGCGAGCCGCGTCGAGCTCGCCCGGACCGACCAGGGAGTCGACGAAGAAGCGGTAGCCCTTGTCGGTCGGGATGCGGCCGGCCGAGGTGTGGGGCTGGCTGAGGTAGCCCTCCTGCTCGAGCACCACCATGTCGTTGCGGATGGTGGCCGGCGAGACGGCGATGCCCTCCCGGCGCGCGACGTGGCCCGAGCCGACGGGCTGCGCCGTCTCGATGTAGCCCTCCACGACCGCACGGAGGATGGCGGCACGTCTCTCGTCGAGCATCGTTGGCACTCGATGGTACCGACTGCCAACCGCCACACGCGGTTCACCGTCACCTAACGTCCGCGCCCATGAGCAGCGCAGATCTGAACGCGGTCAACCTCGCCCTCCTGGCGTTCCGGGTGGCCGTCGGCATCGTGTTCCTCGCCCACGGCATCAACCACATCTTCCGGGGCGGCAAGATCAAGGGCACCGCCGGCTGGTTCGAGAGCCTGGGCATGAAGCCCGGCATCCTCCACGCCTGGATGGCGAGCATCGTCGAGGTCGCCGCCGGCGCCATGCTCGTGCTCGGGCTCGGCATGCCGCTGGCCGGCGCCGGCGTGATCGGCACCATGCTCGTGGCGCTCATCACCAACCACCGCAAGAACGGCTTCTTCATCTTCCGGCCGGGCGAGGGCTACGAGTACGTGATGACGCTGATCTTCTGCGGCGTGGCGCTCGGCACGGTCGGCGCCGGCGAGTGGGGCCTCGACCACGTGCTGTTCAACGGCGACGACATCCGCCTCTTCAGCGACCTCACCGGCATGCCCGGCTTGCTCGTCACCGCCATCGGCGGCTTCGGCGGCGGCCTCCTCCTCCTCGCCACCTTCTGGCGCCCCGAGAAGAAGTAGCCGACGTGCACGTGGGTGCGCTCACGGGCAAGGCCGTCGTCATCACCGGTGCCGGCGGCGGGCTTGGGCGGGCGTACGCCCTGCACGCCGGCGCGGCCGGTGGGCAGGTGATCGTGAACGACGTCGACGGCGAACGAGCCGATGCCGTCGTCGCGGAGATCCGCACCCTCGGTGGCACGGCGTTCCCCAGCGCCAACTCGGTGACGGAGTGGGAGGGCGCCGCCGCCATCGTGGCCGACTGCCGCGACGCCTTCGGGCGGATCGACGGTCTCGTGAACAACGCCGGCGTCAACCTCGAGGGTGGGCAGGGCGGGGACGATGAGCACCGGCTCCGACTGACCGTCGAGGTCAACCTGCTCGGCGCGCTGTTCGTGGGCGAGCACGCCATCACCGCCATGAAGGCGCAGCGCTCGGGCAGCATCGTCAACATCTCGTCGGCCGCCCACCTCGGGATCCCCGGCGTCGCCGCCTACGGCGCGACCAAGGGCGCCCTCGCCTCGCTGACGTACTGCTGGGCCCTCGACCTCCGGGCCCACGGCGTGCGGGTGAACGGCTACCTGCCCCAGGGCCAGACGCCGGGGTCCCATGCCGTCGAGGACGAGCGGCTGGTGGCACTCGTGCAGGGCCAGCCGACGCCGGAGGACAACGCCGCGCTCGTGACCTACCTCCTGGGCGACGCCAGTGCGGGCGTCACCGGCCAGGTGATCGCCCGCTGGAACGACTCCCTCGTCGTCCTCGCCCCGCCCGACCTCACGGAGCACGGCGTCGCCGCCGACGCGTGGCCCACCGACGTGGTGGAGGGGCGCTTCGACCCCGTGCTGCGGTCCGGGCTGCAACCCCTCGGTGATCCCCGCTTTCGCGTCTGACCGAGCTCAGTCGTCGAGGCGGAGGGCGGAGATGAAGGCCTCCTGGGGGACCTCGACGCGGCCGATGTTCTTCATCCGCTTCTTGCCCTCCTTCTGCTTCTCGAGCAGCTTGCGCTTGCGGGTGATGTCTCCGCCGTAGCACTTGGCCAGCACGTCCTTGCGCTTGGCCTTCACCGTCTCGCGGGCGATGATCCTCCCGCCGATGGCGGCCTGGATCGGCACGTCGAACATCTGGCGCGGGATGAGCTCACGCAGCTTCTCGGCCATGCGCCGGCCGTACACGTCGGCCTTGTCGCGGTGCACGATCGTGGAGAAGGCGTCGACCGGCGTGGCGTTGAGCAGCACGTCGACCTTCACCAGGTTGGCCCGGTCGTAGCCGGCCTGGTCGTAGTCGAGGCTGGCGTAGCCCTGGGTGCGGCTCTTGAGCTGGTCGAAGAAGTCGACCACCACCTCGGCCAGCGGGATCC
>JAODBP010000295.1 GCA_025464025.1 Actinomycetes bacterium
GGTCCGAACGGCACCCAGGTCGTGACGCAGAGCGAAATGCGTGCGGTTCCCGCACCGCGCATCGATCCGCTTGATCCCACTGGGGCCGGCGACGCTCTGCTCGGTTCCGTGCTGGCGGACTTGGACAGAGCCGGTGCCGCCATCGCTGATGTTGATGCCTCGGGGATCGCCAGCGCAGTCGTCGCCGCCATGCCACGCGTCGCTGCGGCTATCAGTGCCGTCGGGGGTCGAGGGCATCTGGCCAAAGCGACACTCGGCGGCGGACCGGCAAGCGGATCTCCGACCCTCGAAGATCTCCGCGCCTTGGATGGAGGTGCCTGTGTCGTCTGCGGCTCGGTGGCACACAGCGAGCGCCGAACAGCGCGCGTCGGCGCTCGAAGCAACGTGGGCCGTCTCGAGCAGCGGGTTACAGCCGCCACTGGAGCTACTCGAACAGTCGAGCAGGCCCGTGACTGGCTAGCCGATCTTCGCTCGACTGTCGTCTGTGGCACCGGCGGGTCCACTGCAGTCGCTGAGTTGGTAGCGGATCTGATGAATGCGAACGGCGGCGTTGCGTTCGTTCGCCAGCCAGCGGAGTACTTGTCGATTCCGATCGCGTCGGAACGGCTACTCGCCATCTCTTACTCCGGAACGAACAAGGACATCAACAAGGTCATCCGCGCCGCTGCGCGGCTTGGCGTCAAGCGCCTCGGCATCGTCACCATCAACACTGCCCCTCCTGCAGCTGACTTCGGGCTGCTCGAAGGAGGAGTCGAGGTGCTGAGCTACGGGAGCCAGAGCTCCAGTCGAGAGCGTGGTTTCGTATCCATCGCTGCGACCGTCGCGCCGGCAGCGATCTGGGTGTCAGCTGCATACGACCGGCCGTCAGTGCTCGACTCGCTGGTCCGGCCTTCCGAGGCGCTGCGGCGCTTCGGCGATGCGAGTGCGTTCATCGAGGATGTCGCACGCCACAGCCGCTCGATCGAAGTCTTCGCCACAGGGTGGGCGCGACCAGCCGCCGTCGACTTCGAGTCGAAGATGACCGAATCAGCGACGATGCCCGTCCGACTACACGATGTGAAGGACTTCAGCCACGGCCGCTTCATCTCGGTATTGGACACGGATCGACCGCGTCTGCTCATGACCGTCGGAGAGATGACCTCGTACCAGTCTCAGCTCGACACCGTTCTGCGCAGCGACTCGGCGCCGTACCTCCATCTCCATTTCGAACGTCCCAGCGGCCTCGGTGCACTCGACGCTCTTGTTGCTGTTCAGCACATCGCTACCCTCACCGCCGGCTTCGCTCAGCGTGACCTCTCGCGCCCAGCCGCCATACCGTCTGCGGGCCTCGACCTCTACCAGTGGGATGGGGAGCTGCCATGACCGTCGTCGCTGTGCCGCTGACTCCTAGACTGCCCATCACGACCGCCAGGAGGAACTCGGATGCTTGATGCAGAGGACCTAGTCCTCTCGCTCGTGCACCTCTGCGGCGACAGACGCGAGTTCGGTCGTACGACGCTCCAGAAGATGGCGTACCTCTCCACGGTCGCGCTGAGGTGGCAGCGCGTTGGACACCAAGCGCATTTCTACGGGCCGTTCTCGCGACCGCTCGAGCGCACAACGGCGCGGCTCGTAGCTGACGGCTTCGTCGAGGAGTCGGCTGATGACCTCGGCTTCTACGGCGCTGGGGGTTACAGAGCCAAACAGTTCCATTACCGCCTCACCGACGCGGGTGAGATGCGCATGAAGGCCCTTCGGGGTGACAATCCCGAAGATGTTGAGCGCCTCGAAGCCTTCGTCGAAGGTGTGCAAGGCGTGATCGGTGGCTTCGACCAGAAGGTCCTCTCGCTTGCTGCGAAGGTCTACTTCATCGTTGACGGACACCAGTCTCCGGTGACACACGGACAGATCATTGAGCGTGCCACCGAGCTTGGCTGGACTATCTCGTCGGCACAGGTCGGACAGGTAGCGGAACTGCTGCAGAAGCTGCAGCTCCTTCGCGAGAAGCGCTAGCCCGACCCCTGGCGGCACGCCCTGACCGCGGGACGCCCGACTCGAACGCAAAATTTCGGCATCCCGGCCACCAGCCAAGGTCTACTTCGTTCAGCTGGCTCGTTCGGTCGCGGAGGGCTCGCCGGGGCTTGACGGATTGCCGTCAGCGAAATCGATCACGACCCTCGCCGGGAACCGCAGGACACCTCCGATTCGGCGGGGCGTGATTGGGAAGTCTCCGCGGCGGACCCCTCGCCAGACGGAGTCCACACTGATGCCGAGCACCTCGGCGACTTGATGAGCATCGAACATTCGGCGCTCGATGATCGGCGAGATCGAATCGATGGGTTCGGTCGACATGGCTGGACCATGCCGGGCACGATCAGCGGGGCCGAGCCCGCCGGAGGCGGTCGCCCATGATCTCGGCCGCTCGCTCCTGCGCTCCGCCGACCAGGTGGGCGTAGCGGCGGGCGGCGGTCTCCGGGTGGTTCCCGAGTCGAGCGGCGATCGCGGGGATGCCTTCACCGGCGTCGGCCAGGACCGATGCCGTGTGGTGCCTCAGGTCGTGCAGCCGCGCTTCCGACCCGACCCGCAAGCGGAGGCGGGCGTGCGCCTGCGTCAGGCGGTTGGGCCGCCAGGGGATTGAACCGTCGGCGCCAGCGTCGGTCCGCTGATCGCACAGGATGAACGCGTTCGGTCGCAGGACAGCATCGAAGAACGCCGCCCGACGTTCGCACTCCGCGATGTGGGCGTGGATGAGCTCGAGCGTGTCCGGGTCGAGGAGCACCGTGCGCTGCTGGTGACTCTTGGTGGGTTCTTCTGTCGGGGGCTTGCCAGCGACCTGGACCAACGATCGGCTGACCTTCAGGCGGTTCCCTTTCAGATCGGTGCGGCGGAGCGCACAGATCTCACCTCGTCGGCCGCCGGTGGCGATCAGCAGGTACTCGGCGATCGCAAGGTCCGGATTCCGGCTCCGCGCTCCTTCGTCCACCAGGTCGAGAGCTGTGTCCGTCGTCGGCGGGTCGATCGGCGTTCGGACGACGTTGATCTTCACGACCTGCTCGCCAGGGTTCCACCTGAGCATGCGCCACTTCACGCCCTGCCGCAGCGAGCCGAACAGCAGGCGGTGGTGGTTGAGCACGGTTTGGTCGTCGCAACCGCGGCGACGCAGCCGTGCGTAGTAGTCGTCGAGGTGCTCGGGGCCGAGGTCAGCGAGCGGCACCTTCGAGAGTGTGTCGCTCGCAACCGATCGGGCGATGCTCTGGTACCCGGCCATCGTCGAAGCCTTCCGTCCGGCGTCGTCGAGGGCCTGGACGTACTTGTCGAGCAGGTGCCCGACCGTCCCGGCCGTGGTGATCCGGTTTCGCCCGAGCGTGTCGGTGACGAACTCGGCAAGTGCGATCTGGGCCTCGCGCTTCGTGCCGCGGAAGGTCTTCGACTTGTACTTCTTCTTGCCTGTCCGGAGGTCTCGACCGAGGTACACCTTCATCTCGGCTACGCCGGGCCGTCGCCAGAAGAGATTCCCGCTCACGGCTGGACCATGCCGGGCGTTGGCGGAAGGGCCGAGATTCGGCAGTGGATTCGGCGTCGGCGGGCCTCCGAGGCCACGCGAGGCTCTGAGCAGGACATCTGTTGGCGCCCCCGGCAGGATTCGAACCTGCGACGCACGGTTTAGGAAACCGACGCTCTATCCCCTGAGCTACGGGAGCCTTCGTCGCTTCCGCTCGTCGGCTCCCACCAGCACGTTCGTGCTGGGACGGGAGCTCCCCAGTGGCCGAGAGAGAAATCTCGGGATGCGAGGAGCGCAATCCTATGACCCGACCCAAGCCCGAACGGACAGCGGCCCACAACGCCGAACTCGTCCGCAGGTACCTCGTCTGGCTGCGTGACGTGCGTGGCAGGCGTGGCGTCACGATCTACAACTACGCCAGCAAGCTCGACTCGTTTCTCGACCACATCGGCGACACGCCCTTGGCGGAGGTGAGGCGGTCGACCATGGAAGAGTGGCAGACCCGTCCGAGGATCGGTCGCGGTCGTGGGGGCAACGGTGCCCCAGCCACACAACACAAGGACGTGTCTGTCTTGCGTGGCCTCTATGCCTACCTCGCGGCCGAAGGAGCCGTGAAGCGGAACCCTGCGGCGCTCCTGGGAGCCCCTCGGATCCGCAACATCAATCCCTCACCTGTGTCCGATGACGTATGGCGGCGGATGTGGTTCTCGGATGCGCTCACAGAAGAGGCAAGGGTCGTTCTCGGACTCGGCTTCTTCGTCGGCCTTCGCCGCGCCGAGATCATCGGACTTGGCCCCCACCATGTGAGCGTCCCTGCGCAACGTCTCGTGGGCTTCACGAGGAAGGGGGGCGGGGATGACATCACCCCCTATGGCGAGATGGTCGGCGTCCACGCTGACCTGCTGCCACATCTGATCGGAGACCCCGAGTCCTTCTTGCGTCCGCTCAATGATCTCGTTGAGCGGCGGCAGGGCCGCGCCTACCTGGTGCCATGGGGCGAGACGAGCCCCGCAGGGCCGTACACGCGATCGGTACTCGCCCACCATTCGCGGCTCGGCGTTGGAACAACGATGCCGCGTAGGGAACCTGCGACGCACGGTGTCCGCAGCCGTAGGCTGCGACCAGCGAGCTTCAGCGAGCCGAGGAAACCGACGC
This sequence comes from Actinomycetes bacterium, assembly GCA_025464025.1. The sequence continues at coordinate 4,637 of JAODBP010000295.1, forward strand.
TCTATCCCCTGAGCTACGGGAGCCGGCCCCCATCTTGCCCGCTGGTGTGGCGCATGCCCGACCGCTCAGGTCGGGGGCGGGCGGTCCGAGAAGGGCACACAAGCGGCGCACGCCGCCGACCGGGAGCGCCATGTCCGAGCACCGCCTGCAGCGCATCGACTTCCAGCGCCCGTCGCGCTACTGCGCCGTGTGCACGTGCGAGTGGCGCTCCGAGCCGGTGCTCGCGGCCGGCCTGGCCGGCTCGCTGTGGGACCGCCACGGCAAGACGGCGCCGACCGGGGCGCCGACCGACGCCCCGATCCTCGACGTCGACCTGGCCGTGGGCGAGGCCGCCCGTGCGCTCTACGCGCTCATCCCGATCCTCAAGGACGCCGCCCGGGCCGGCCACCCGCTCGCCGCCGTCGAGTCGTTCGACCGGATGGAGCTGCTCGTCAGCGTCCTCGGCGAGCGAGAGCAGCGCCTGGCCCGTGCCGTGCGCCTGGGAGACGACCGCCTCATCGGCGAGTCGACCAGCCGCCAGCGGGCGACCGTGATCGTGGGCCTGGTCGAGCTGGGCGAACGGGCCCGGGAGCATCTGAGCCGGGGCCTGCCGACGGCCCCCGACCGCCTGCACGTCGGCTCCTAGGCGGCGACCACCTCGGCCCACACCTCGGCGTGGGGTCCGACCCGGTGCGGCAGCGTGACCGGCACCGTCACGTGCTCGCCCGGGAACAGCGTCCGGGGGAGCGACACCGTCGTGGTCGTGCCCTCGGCGTGCACAGCCAGCACCACGTTCCCGGCCGTCGAGTTGAGGCTGCCGGGCCGGACCCACGGCGCCAGCGCCGACGTCCGCCGCAGGTCGACCTCCACCCGGTCGGGACCGACGCGGCGCACGGCGACCTGGGCTCGGTAGAACGCCTCGGGCAGCACGGTCCCGGGCTCGGCCAGCACGAAGCCCCGGGCCACGAGCTGGTCCTGGAGGTCGCCGGGGACCACCCAGAGCGCCTGGCGCACGTTGGGCTCGGGGAACACGAGGCGGGCGCCCGGCACCGGCGGGTCGTCGGCCGTCGTCGTGGCCACGACCAGCGCGTCGGGCGGCGCCTGCCCCAGCCGGCTGTCGAAGTAGTGGAAGGCGTGGCTCTCGGCCTCGAGCTCGTAGAGGTTGGCCGCCCGGGCGTCGTAGCCGTCGTAGTCGTAGCTCACCGGCGCGCCGGGGGCGATGGTGTCGAGCACGGTGCCGAGCTGGAACGTGATCGCCTCGTTCCCGGCGTAGCGGTCGATGCCGGCCTGGGCCGAGAGGTCGCCGAGGAGGAGGACCGCGGCGAGGACCGCGATGGCCGCGCCCGCGCTCCGCCACGAGGCGAGGACCAGGACGCCGAGGGCGGCGACGGCCAGGAGCGAGATCGGCACCACGTCGAGGTGGTGATCGTCGGGGTCGAGGGCGAACACGCCGAGGACGTTCAGCGGCATGACGGTCCCGGTGAGCACGGCGCCGCTGGTGAGCTCGAGCAGCCACCCGCACATGGCCGTCGTCGCAGCCGAGCCGACGGCCGCGGCGGCCGCCGTCGACCGGGCCGCGGTGCCGAGCAGGACGAGCCCGGCGAGGGCGAGCAGCGGCACCACGGGGTCGAGGTAGCGGCCGTAGGCGAGCTGGTCGACGCGGCCGCCGTGGGCGAACTTGGCGGCGGTGAGCACGAGGAGGCCGGCGCCGCTCCACAGGACCCACAGGGCGAGCCACCGGCGGTCAGGGTCGCGCTGGCGGGTCCAGCGGACGAGGGCGAAGGCGCCGACCGGTGCGAGGCCGAGGCTCGCCGCGCTCGCGTACCAGACCTCCCCGATGACCCGGGAGACGACGCTCGACCACAGCGTGGGGTGGAGCAGGGCCTCGACCACGTCGCCCGACTGGCTCGGCGCCCCGGCGTGCCACAGGTGGTGGAAGGCCCAGGCGTTGACCAGGTACACGGCCAGCCCGCCGACCACCAGCGCCACGCCGGGCACGAGGGCCCGGCGCCGGTCGATGGCGAGCATGGTGAGGGCGGTGGCGGCGACGAGCACCGAACCCCGGGGGTGCACGCCGTAGGCGGCCACGCTCGCCGCGCCCACCGCGCACCAGCGCCGGGTCGACGGCGCGGCTGCCGCCCATGGCACCAGCGCGGCGGTGACGAGGACGAGGGCAGCGAAGACAGATTCGCTCCAGGCGAAGCTGACCTGGAGGGCCAACCCGCCGTAGAGGGCGGCGGCCGCACCGGCGCCGATCGCCAGCAGGGTGCGTGGCCCGCCCTGCAGCACCCGGGCGAGGGAGGCGAGGGCGACGGTGGCGACGACCAGGGCGATGGCGTTGACGACCCGGGCGCCGTCGACCATCGCCGGAAGCCCCGAGGTGAGCCACGCCACCGGAGCCAGCAGGAGCGGGTAGCCGAGGTGGTACTGGCCGAGGTACCCGAGGAACGGCGTGTGCTCGCCGGCGACCCACCGGGACAGGGCGAGGTTGGCGGTGCCGTCCCAGAGCAGCGCCGGCTTCGGCGTGTCGGCCGCCAGGCCCCACCCGAAGGCGCCGACGGCGAGGGCTGCGATGCCGAGGACGACTCGCCGCGGGCGGACTCCGACGGCGACGTCGTCCTCGAGCTCCGTGCGGTCGAGGACGGTCATCGCGCCCCGGCCAGCATCGATCGGACCGTAGTGACGGCCACCCCCGAGAAGGCCTGAGGAAGCCTGAAGATCTCCTCGGAGCTGCCTGGGAGATCAAGGCATCAGTGGTGCCAGTTCTTGACCATCTTGGTGCCGAGGAACACGACGATGACGAGGGCGACGAGGAACCAGACGATGGCCATGCGTCGGGTTGTCCCCGCCGCCGCCCTCAGCGGAACGTGAGCGGCGCGACGTAGAGGCGGCGGTGCCCGCCGCAGGCGTAGCTGGTGCACCCCTTGTCCCAGCCGTGGTAGCTGATCCACCACGCACCCGACGTGTCCTGGGCGACGGTGCCGCCGCCCGGTCCCTGCACGTTGCCGTACGACCCGGTGATCGGGTTCTGGGCCGTGGTGCACGGGCCGGCCGGGCCCTGGCACACGGCGTACCCGGTGGCGTACGACGGCTTCTCCCAGTTCCCGCCGGTGTGGAACAGGTAGTAGACGCCGCCGGCCAGGACCATCTGCGGGTTGTCGGTCGTGGCCTGCCACGGGTACTTCTGCGTGTTCTTCGCCAGCACCTCGCGGATGGGCCCGTCGAGGTTCACGCCGTCGGCCTTGAGCTGGATGGCCCACACCTTGCTCACCGCGCCCGACGACCCGTCGTTGTTCTTCCAGTGGAGCCACGGGCGCCCGTCGGCGTCGATGAACGGCTGCGGGTCGATCGAGCCGCCGAGGCTGCCCTGGCAGATGATCGGTCCGGTCGACCGGTCGACGAACGGGCCGGTGGGTGCGGCCGAGGTGGCGACGGTGATGCAGAACTGCCCCGTCGTCTTCATCTGGGCGGCGTAGAACATCACGTAGTGCCCGCCGTAGAAGAACACGCCGGGCGCCCACTGGGCGTTGGGCCGCTGCCACGACGGCACCCCCGCGAGGGCCGTCGACCCGTACGGCTTGCCGGTGATCGTGTGCCAGCCGGTGTCGGGCCGGGTCGACGTGAGCACGCCGATGTTGTTCCCCCACGTGGTGCCGGTCGTGTAGGCGTACCAGGTCGTCCCGAAGCGCACGATCTGGGGGTCGGGCCCCTCCTCGCCCCACGCCGGCGTCGCGGTCTGGGCCACCGAGATGGTGCGGGCCGTGCCGGGCGGGCACTGGGTGCGGTCCTCGACGCCGCTGGCCAGCGCGCCGGGGCCGCCGAGCAGCACGAGGCGCCCGGGGTTCAGCCGGTTGATCTCGGCGTTCACGCCGGCGGGCACGCAGTTGCCCCGCACCAGCAGGATCGACGTCGCGCCGGCTGCCGCGGCCGGGCCGCCGGCGAGCGCGTCGGCGAAGGCGTTGCCGGTGGCGAGGTAGACCGAGCCCACGCCCGGCGCGGCGATGCGGGCCGAGAGGGCGGCGGCCGTGGCGTAGCGGTCGGCCCCACCGATCCGGGTGGTGTCGGCCACGATGGCGCGCACCTGGCCCTCGACGGCGGTGTCGACGCTGCCGGTGCCACCGAGCACGATCGCCCGCCGGGCCCCGAGCCGGCGCAGCTCGCTGGCGGTGGCCGCGGGCAGGCCGTGGGCGGTGACGAGCAGGAGCGGCGCGCCGTCGTGGGCCGCGGCGGGGACGCCGGCGAGGGCGTCGGGGTAGCTGTCGCCGTTGGCCACGTACACGGTCGCCGCCGACGGGAAGGCGCCCTGCGACACGGCCGCCGCCGTCGAGTACCGCTCGGGGCCCGACACCCGGGTGACGGCGCCCGACGTGTAGGTGCGGAGCTGGGCCAGCACCGAGTCGGGCACGGCACCGGCGCCTCCCACGACGGTGATGGCGCCCGGCTTCAACCGGGTCAGCTCGTCGACGACGGCCTGCGGGATGCGGCCGGCGTCGACCAGGAGGACGGGGCCCTTCTTGGCTCCCGCCGCCGCTCCGGCGGCGAGGGCGTCGGGGAAGTTGCGCCCGGTCACGACGTAGGCGACGGGCACACCGGCCGCGAACGCCGATCGGGAGACGGCAGCCGCGGTGGCGTACCGGTCGGGCCCCGCCAGCCGGCTGGTCGTGGCCGCCCCGGCCGGGCCGGCGACGAGGGTCGTGGCCACGAGGGTGGCCGCGACGAGGAGCACGGACAGGCGGGTGCGGTGCATCACCCGGGGACGTACCCAGGAACCGGAAGGGCGACCTCCGGAGGTGTGCGGAGAGGCACGCTGGTTCCGCCCGACGTTCTGTTCGGACGGCTGACGCCGCCCGGACAGGGCGACTGTGCTCATGGAGAGCTCGCCTGTCGGCTCGCTCTCTCAGTCGTCGAGGCAGACCATGGCGCTGACCGTCGGCCGGTGCCGGGCGAGCTGGCCCCGTGCCCGCTCACCGAGCTCGACCAGGCCCACGATCACCGTCGCCCGCTGGCGCGGCGTCGGCTCCTCGACCAGGCGGGCCCACTCCCGGCGCACGGCGTGGGCCAGGCGCTGCTCGCGATCGCCGAGCGTGGCGGCCGCCGTCTCCATCCGCACCATGTCGTCGGCGACTGTGACGGGGCTGTCAGCCCGGACCGCGTCCTTGATCAGCGGGAGCAGGTCGGCGTAGAGCAGCCGGGCCGCCTCCGAGGCGGTCAGGTCGAGATCGATCACGGGCGCATCCTTCGGCGATTCATCGGGTCGTTGCTCGATGTGGCGGTCCCACAGGGCACCGGCGAGGCCGGCGCTGAACATGGTCTCGGAGCGCCAGCCACAGGTGCAGACCGCGGTGAAGCGAGCGGGGCGGCGGAAGTCGATGCGTTCGAGGCGGTGGTCGGTCACGACCCTCCCTCGTGATCGGGGGTGACGGTCACGACTTCGCCCTGCCCGTGAAGCCCACCTCCCCACGCATCAGATGTTCACGGTCGTGGAGAACGAATCGCGAGCCCCAACCGACCGGTGGCGCTCGGTGGCGCTAGGGCAAGTGGCGCAGCTCGCACCACACGAGCTTCCCTTCATCGGTCGGGTCCCAACCCCAGCGGTCGGCGATGGCGTCGAGGAGGTAGAGGCTGAGCTTCGGCTCCCCCGACCGGTCCGGCGCCGCCGGGAGCGAGGGGAGGCCGTCGGTCACCTCGATGCGGACGACCTCGTCGATCGACACGCGGATCTGGAAGTCGTCGCTGGCGTGGAGGACCGAGCTGGTGGCGAGCTCGCTCACGAGCAGCGCCGCCCGGTCGACGAGCGCGTCGGGGCAGCCGGCCTGGAGCAGGACGTCGCTGACGAAGTGGCGGGCGCGCGGCACGCTCGCCGGCTCGCAGCCGAGATCGATCTGATGGGAGCGGGCCACTGCTAGGAGCGTTGCGAGGCGAACAGCGCGGCGCGGGCAGACTCGGCCGTGTCGATCGGCGCGGCCCGCGGCGTGTGGAGGGCGGCACCGACGTGGAGCCGGCGGTGGGGGTGCTCGATGGCCCACGTGTCGAGCACCCGCCGGACGACGAGGTCGACCGGGCCGCGCACCTCGCGGAGCACCACGACGAAGGCCTCGTCGCTGAACCGGGCGACCACGTCGCCGGGCCGGATGGCGTTGCGGAGGTGGAGCCCGAGGTGGCCCTGGAGCACGTCGGCCGCCTCGTCGCCGACCTGGCGCCGGATGGTGGCCACGCCATCCACCTCGCAGATGACCACGGCGTCGCCGGTGTGCAGCGAGGCGATCGCGGTCGTGCCCTGGGCCCGGTCGCCGACGCCGGTGATCGGGTCGCGGCCGACGGCGTCGACGATGGCGCCGTAGCGCTGGAGGGCGGACCCGGCGGCCCAGCCGAACAGCCCGAGCAGCGAGAGGGTGAACGGGTCGAGGGGCCGGCGGGGCCGGGCGATGCTCACCGCCGCGATCACGCCGCCGATGCCGGTGAGCGGCACCAGCAGCGGGTCGCCGGGTTGGATGCGGCCGCCGCGGAGGATGCGCTCGAGGCCGGGCGACACGCCGAGCTCGGGGTCGGGCGGCGGCGGGTGGATGCCCTGGTGCCCGAGCACGAGCAGGCGGCCGGGCCCGGGCTGGAACAGCGCGGTCCCCGTGCCCTGCCCGAGCTCGGTGCCGATGCGGCAGATCGTCCGGGCGATGGCGTCCCGGTCGTCGACGTGGCTCAGGGACGAGAAGGCGAGGAGCAGGTCGTGGAGCTCCTCGACGTGCGCCTGGCTCTCCAGGCGTGAGCGACGGAGGGCGCGGGTGAAGAGGGTGATGGCGAGACCCACCACGAATGGGCCCAATCCGAAGAACCACAAGGAAACGGACAAAGGGGGATGCTCCTGTACGTGCCTGCCGACCGGGATGCGTCAGGCCTTCTTACAGAGCGAGCTCGGCGCTGCCTGATACACGGTCCACTCGAAATGGTCAGCCCCGGCCGAAGCAGGTGAAGGCCGCGCCGGCGTGGGTCGGCGCATCGGTCCCGGCTCGCCGGAGCGCGACGGCCGGGCGGCTGGTGCGCAGCGCGTGGTGGAAGGCGGCCATCAGGGGCGGCGCCAGTTCGTCCGCCACCGGCAGGGTGCTGGCGATGAGCGACGTGGTGCCGGAGCGGAGGAAGCTCGCGGTCAGGCCGAGGAGCTCGTCGCCGGCGTCGACCGACGACTGCCCGGCGCCGCAGGCCGAGAGGACCACGACGGGCGGCGTCCGGCGCAACCGGTCGAGGTCGTGCACCAGGAGGGGGCCGTCGGCGAGCTGGAGCGACGAGTAGAGCGGGTTGTCGGCGCGGAACGTGGCGTGGACGGCGAGGTGGGCGACGTCGACGCCGGCCAGGGCGGCGAGCACGGCGGTGGTGGTGGCGGTCGCACCGTCGAGCACCTCGGCCTCGGGGTAGCACGCGGCCACGGCGGCGGCTTCGGCGCTGCCGCCGGGCACGCCGTGGGCCACCACGAGAGCGCGGGGCCCACCCGGCCGGCTCGGGGCCCGGAGCCACAGCCGGGCCGACGGGGCCACGGTGGTCGCCCGGCCGGCGAGGGAGGGGAGCAGCGGCCACGGCACGGCGTGGAGGGCGCCGGTCGGCACGACCACGACCTCGTCGCCGTCGCCGAGGTCGAGGTTGCGGAGCAGGAGCTCGTCGAGGTGGGCGGCGCCGGCCGTGGCTGCGTCGCGCATGGCCGGCGCGGCGGAGGGCCGGGCCAAGCGGGACGCAGCCATGCGGAGGCCGCGCACCTCGCGGACGACCTGAGCCAGCGGTGCCGGAGCATGCATGTGGACGCCCCGCCGGTCGACCGTCACCGGGTGCACCTCGCCGTCGTGGACGACGAACTCGACGAGGGTCCCCTCACCGAGGGCGGCGACGAGCTGCTCGATGTCGAGGTCGGCGGCCGGGTCGACCTCGGCGGCGCCCACCGCCCGCGCCCGGCGATCGACGTCGGCCTCCAGCCGGCGGCGCCGGTGGTCGAGCTCGGCCCGGCGGTAGGTGGGCAGCCGGTCGTCCTCGAGCCGGCGCAGGACCGAGCGCAGCTCGGTGAGATCACCCTCGACCGGGAGGTCGGTGACGCTCGGGGCCAGGCTCCCGGCCCGCCACCGCTCGGCCCAGACCAGCACCCGGCGCGGGCGGCGGGATTCGAGCGCCAGCTCGATGCCGAGGTCGACGAGGGGCTCGACGACCACCCCGGCGCGGACCCGCAGCTCGGTGGCGGCGAGCGAGACGGCGTTCACCGATGCGACGCGGACACCAGCGGCCGCCGCCCGCGAGGCGCCGCCATCGTCGCCTTGGGCGCGGCGGAGCATGGCCAGGGCGTACCACCCCCGCAACCGCCGTGCGGCCGGACCCCTCCGCCGGTGCTCGGCGACCGCCGCCAGGTCGTCCAGGGCGGCGTCGCCGTCGCCGTCGGCCAGGGCGGTGGTGCCGGCGAGCAGGCGGGCCTCGAGCGACGCATCGGTCCAGCCGGCCTCGGCCAGCTCGGCGGCGTGGCGCCGGACCTCGTGCGGGTCTGCCGGTCCGGCCAGGCGCAGCGCGGTGAAGGCGGCGAGCGTCGACCAGGCCGGGCGGTCCTGCTGGGCGAACAGGGCCCCGGCCTCGGCCGCCGCGCCGGGGTCGGGTCGGCCGGCGGCGGCGCTGGCCTCGGCGAGGACGAGGAGCGCCTCGCCCAGGTGGCCGTCCTGGCCGGCGTCGCGCATGCCCCGGACGGCGCCGGCCGCCGCCTCGAAGGCCTCGGCGATGAGGTTGAGCTCCAGCAGGGCCCGCGCCTCGTCCAGCAACCCCTCGGGCCGCGTCACCCCCAGCCGCTCGTGGACACGCCGGGCCTCCTGGTACGAGCGGAGTGCCTCGGCCAGCTCGCCCGTCGTGGCCGCGACGAACCCCCGGTTGTGGTGGACGTCGGCGGCGTGGAGCTCCATGCCGAGCTGGGTGAAGAGGGCTTCGGCCCGCTCGAGGTCGCGGTGGGCGGCGTCGGGCACCGCCAGCCAACCGAGCAGGACGCCCCGGTTGGCCGTGGCCAGGGCCTCGTTGAGGGCGTCGTCGGCGGCGCGGGCCGTCGCCACCGCTTCGTCGAACAGGCGGCGGGCCTCGTCGAGGCGGTCGAGGCGCTGGAGGACGTAGGCCCGCTGCATGAGGACGAGCCCGGCGTCGTCCGCCGCGCCCAGGGCGGCGGCCCGGTCGAGGGCGGCGAGCGCCAGCTCGAAGCCGCCCATGGCGATGTGCACCGACGCCAGGCTCACCAGCGCCCGGGTCTCCTCGACCGGCAGGCCGGCGTCGCGGGCCAGCTCGGCCGCGAGCTCGGTCAGGCGGAGGGCGTTGGCGTAGTCGTGCCCCTCGCGGGCGGCCATCCCGAGGGCCCGGTGGGCGACCGAGAGGGTGTCGGCCTCACCGCGGCCGCGGTGGATGGCCGCCTCGGCCATCGCCCGGGCCCGCTCGGGATCGGCCCGGGCGAGCTCGAGGGCCCGAGCCGCAAGTGCACGGGCGTGCGGCTTCGAGCTCAGATCAGCTCAGAGGTTGACCCACTCCGTGGTCACCCATTTGCCGGCGACGGCGACACGGAGGCGGAAGGGTCCCGAGGGCGGCTGATCGAGGAAGAACCGGCCCAGCTCGTCGACGTCGGCGTCGTGGATGCTGTCGGGCGTCTGGAGCTCGACCGTGGCCGGGCCGGTGGGGCTCACGTGACCGATCAGGCCGTCGGTGTCGAGGTCGACGTCGATGGTGAGGTCCTCGACGCCGAAGGTCAGCTGGCGGGTCGTGCCGCCCCGGATGCCGACGAGGGCCTCGTCGAGCAGCGAGTCGAACAGCAGGTCGGCGAGCTCGTCGTCGAGGGTGCGGAGGGCGAAGGCGCTCCGGCTGACGGTGAACAGCTCGGCCGGCACGGGGTCGTGCACGGCGGCCAGGCCGCGCATGCGCTCGAGCAGCTCGTCGTCGTCGATCGGAAGGACGCTCACGCTTCACACTCCCCGTGGTCGCCGGTCGGGTCCTCGAAGAAGCCCCGCAGCCGCTGGAGGCAGCGGGCCCGCCGGGGGCCGATGCTGCCGACGGGCATGTCGAGGGCGGCGCTGACCTCGGCGTAGGACGGCGCCGGGTCGGCCATCAGCACCCGCAGGAGCGAACGGCACAGCGTGGGGAGCGAGCTGAACGCACCCCACAGCCGGGCGTCCTGCTCGGCGCGGAGCACCGGCTCCTCGGGGCTGTCGCCAGGGGCTTCGTGCCAGGGGGCGACCTCGACGCCGATCGGGACGTCGCGCTGGCTGCCGCGGAGCACCCGGAGCGACTCGCGGCGGGCCGTGGTGACGAGCCAGGCCGAGACCCGCTCGGGGTCGCGGAGGCGGTGGAGGTTCTCGGCCAAGCGCAGCCAGGTGGTCTGGACCACGTCGGCGGCGTCGGTCTGGTCGAGCCCGTTGGAGCGGGCCACCGTCCACAGGAGGCCGGTGAGGTCGTCGACCAACTGGTCCCAGGCGTCCTGATCGCCGACGGACGCGCGGCCGACGAGGTCCAGCGCGCGTTCCGGTGTGACGAGGCTCACGAACAAATTCTACGGCAGAGATGTATCAGGCGTCCCCCTTCGCGCTCTGTAACCGCGACTACCGAGCCCCGGAGGACCGAAATGCACCGAATCACCGTCCGCAACGTCATCACTGCCGCCGCCACCCTCGTCGCCGTGTGGGTTGCCACGGGCGCCCCCATCCCGATCGGCGGCTGATGGTGCACCGCTCGACGACCCGCGAGCCCATCCCCCTGGGCGGCTAGTGGACGGCCTCCCCCGGTCGTCCACGACGTCGTCGCCGGAGGCCGGCCCCCGCGGCCTCCGGCGGCCCGCGCTCGCGTTCGCCGCCGTCGTGCTCCAGGCCGCACCGGGCTTCCCGGGCGGCCACCTCCTCGCGCTCCGACCCTGGTTGGTCGGCGCCAGCGGCGTGCTGATGGCCATCTGGTTCGTCGTGAACCTCCGGGTGGCCACCGGCGCGCTGCGCTGGGCGCTCGGCGTCGCCCTGCTCGGCGCCAGCCTGAACCTCGTCGTCATGGTCCCGAACGGCGGCATGCCGGTGTCGAAGGCCGCGCTGGAGGCCATCGACGGCGGCCACGTCGACGTCACCGACGGCTACCTCTACAAGCACCGCCTGGCCGATGACCAGACCGTCTTCGCCCTGCTTGGTGACGTCATCCCGGTGCGCCCCCTCCGCCTGGCGGCGAGCATCGGCGACGTCGTGCTGCTCGTCGGCGTCCTCGGGATCGCCGCCACGCTCGTGGTGGTGCCTCGTCGCAGGCGGGTGGCGTTCGCATGACCGCCGTCCACCACCACGCACCCGATCACGACAGGGACACCAGCACGTTGCAGCCCGATGCCTTGGGACACGCAGGCCGGGGCCACGACTTCGACGACGTCGAGGAGCGCGCGGGCGGCTTCGTCCTGCGCTGCACCTGCGGCTGGGCGTCGGAACCCAGCCGTTCGGCCGAGGTCGTGGGCACGGCGTGGGATTGCCACAGAAGCGAGGTCGGCGTCTCGGACTGGTAGCGCAAACCGTCGCATACCACCAGGAGCAGGGCAGTTCGCCCCTGTTCTTTCGGCGCGCCATTCGTCATAGTGCGTCGCATGGCGGACCGCCCTCCTGCGCACCGGAGCTTCCGAATCGAGCTGACCGGTGAGCTCGCCTGCGCCGTGTGCACCTGTGGGTGGCGGAGCGAGACCGCGATGAACGCCGGGATGGCGGGCGCCATGTGGGACAAGCACCTCGACGAGGTGAGCGTCCAGGACTAGGGCACGCCCTGCCTACCGGTTGGGCTCCAGGGGTTCGAGCAGCAGGACGCACGTGGCCACCAGCGACTGCTCGAGCTCGGCGAAGGTGCAGCGCCCGTGGACGCACTCGAACAGGCCGCCCACCCACGCGTGGCCGATCGTCGTGCGGATGTCGTTGGCCACCCTGGGGTCGAGCTCGTCGAGCGCCGACCGCATGCCGCCGCCGATGAGCTCGCTGATGCGCCCCATGCAGGCGACGGCGTGGGGGTCGCGCGAGGCGAGCGTCTCGAGGAACAGCCCGGCGTACTGGGGCGTGCGGCGGTAGGCCCGGATGCCACGCCGGACGATGGTGGCGAACCGCTCGGCCACGGTGCCGGCCGGGGGTCGGCGGTCGTAGGCCCGGCCCCGGTCCTCGACCCAGTCGGTGAGGGCCTCGGCCAGGAGGTGCTCCTTCGACGCGAAGTACCGGTAGATGGCGGCGAGGGAGACCTGGGCCCGGTCGGCGATGTCCTTGACCTGGATGTCGTGGAGGGGCCGGTCGGCCAGCAGCTCGTGGACGGCGTCGAGCACCCGTCGGCGCCGGTCGAGCTGGCGCGGCGTCATCGTCTCGGGGCGCTGGGGCCCGGCGACCAGCTCGCTCACGGTCGACACGCTACCGTGCCGTCAGGTTGACAAACCGAAATCCCGTTCTGAAAACTGACACATGGGGGCTCCGCCCCCGTGGACCCCCGAAGACCAGGAGCGCACGTGGGCATGCCGTCCGACATCGGGATCATCGACACGATGATCGGGTTTCCGCACAAGGACATGAAGGAGACCTACGCCTTCATCACCCGCCAGACGAAGGACCGGGAGTCGAAGGAGGACTTCGCCTTCCCGGCCCAGTACATGTTCAAGGACGTGCCCGAGGCCGAGCTCGACGCCGACGACCCGATCGGCACGACCCTTCGGGAGATGGACCGCTACGGGATCGAGCGGGGGATGATCGGCATCGGCGACGCCGGCGGCACCGGCGAGCTGGCCATCAAGCAGCACCCCGATCGCTTCATCCCGTCGCTGGGCATCGACGCCAACAAGGGCATGGAAGACGTCAACGCCATGGTCCGGGCGTACGAGACCTACGGGATCCGGTCCGTCACGGCCTTCCCGTCCGGGATGTTCCCGCAGGTGCCGATCAACGACAAGAAGATGTACCCGTTCTACGCCAAGTGCTGCGAGCTGCAGATCCCGATCTTCTGCTGCGCCGGCGTCCCCGGGCCCCGCCTGAAGTTCGCACCCCAGCACGTCGAGCTCATCGACGAGGTCATGTACGACTTCCCCGAGCTCACGTTCGTGACCCGCCACGGCTGCGATCCGTGGACCGACCTGGCCGTGAAGCTCATGCTCAAGTGGCCGGGCCTGCACTACTCCACCAGCGCGTGGGCGCCGAAGTACTACCCGGAGAGCATCATCAAGTTCGCCAACACCCGGGGCGCCGACAAGGTCATCTACGCCGGCTACTTCCCCATGGGCCTCTCGCTCGAGCGGATCATGACCGACATGCCGAACGTCGGCTTCAACGACGACGTCTGGCCCAAGTTCCTCCGGGGCAACGCCATGCGCGTCCTCGGCCTGGACAAGTAGGAGCACACGATGGCTGTTCCGACCACCGGCCTGTTCGACGCCGACAACCACTACTACGAGGCGATCGACGCCTTCACCCGGCACATCGATCCGGCCATGGCCAAGCGATGCATGCAGTGGGTCGAGATGAACGGGAAGCAGCGCCTCCTCGTGGGCGGCAAGCTCAACCGCTTCATCCCGAACCCCACGTTCGATCCGGTCGCCCGGCCCGGCTCCCTCGACGAGTACTTCCGGGGCCGCAACCCCGATGCCAAGGACGTGAAGGAGGCGTTCGGCGCGCTCGAGCCGATCAACGCCGGCTACCGCAACCGCGACGCTCGCCTGAAGATCATGGACGAGCAGGGGATCGCCGGGACGATCATGTTCCCGACCCTCGCCGTCGGCATGGAGACCTCGCTCCAGCACGACCCCGAGGCCAACATCGCCGCGTTCAAGGCGTTCAACCGCTGGATGGAGGACGACTGGGGCTACGCCTACCAGGAGCGGATCTTCGCCGCCCCGGTCATCAGCCTCATGGACGTCGACGAAGCGGTGAAGGAGCTCGACCGCGTCCTCGCCCTCGACGCCCGCGTCGTCTGCATCAAGGGTGGCCCGGTCTTCGCCGGTGACATGTCCTGGTCGCCCGGCGACCCGCGGTTCGACCCGTTCTGGGCCCGCGTCAACGAGGCCGGGGTCACCGTCGGCATCCACTCGGGCGATGCCGGCTACGGCCGGTACCTCCAGGACTGGGAGGACACCCGGGCCTTCGAGGCGTTCCGCTCGACCCCGCTGAGCATGATCCTCCAGAGCGACCGGGTGCCGTTCGACACCTACGCCGCCCTGGTGGCCCACGGCGTGTTCGACCGCCACCCGAACGTCCGTTGCGCGTCGATCGAGTCGGGCTCCGAGTGGGTGCCGCTGCTCATCAAGAAGTTCAAGAAGGCGTACGGCCAGAACCCGAACGGCTTCCAGCGCGACCCGATCGAGTCGTTCGTCGAGCACGTGTGGGTGGCGCCGTTCTACGAGGACGACCTGTCGAAGCTGAAGGACCTCATCGGCGTCGACCGGATCCTGTTCGGCTCCGACTGGCCCCACGCCGAGGGCCTGTTCGACCCGAAGACCTTCGCCGACGACCTCAAGCGCTTCGACTACGGCGACGAGGACATCACCCGGATCATGGTCGACAACGGCTGGGGCCTCGTGAAGCGTCGGGTGCTCTCGAACGCCTAGGACCGCACCGCCAGACGCAGAACGGGCCGCCCGCAGGGACGGCCCGTTCCGCGTGTGGGGTCCACCGAACTAGCTGACGCTGGCCTCCGCGCCGGCGAGGAGGGCTTCGTCCACCTCGGACTCGAGCCGCTGGCGCATGTCGACGGCCTGCGCCGGCAGGTACCGCCAGGCCACCGTGGCGGCGCCCACGATGATGAGGGCGCCGATGCCGAACGTGAGCCGCATGGAGGTGAGGAAGGCGTCGTGGCCGGCGGCCTCGAGCACCTTCGCCGACACCGGGTTGGCCTTGGCCAGCTGGAGGGTCGCGCCGATCGACTCCCGCGCCGCGTGGCGCAGGTTGCCGGGCACGGAGCTGGTCGCGTTTATGGCGGCGTGGTAGCGGGCCGCGAACACCGAGCCCAGAACGGCGACGCCGAGGGCGCCACCCATCTGCCTCGTGGTGTCGTTGACCGCGCTACCAACGCCGGCCCGCTCCGGGGGGAGCGATCCCATGATCGATTCGGTGACGGGGGCGGACGTGGTGCCGACGCCGAAGCCGAAGATCATTCGAACCAGGAAGCCGAGCCCGAAGCTCGACATGATCGTGTCCGAGGTGTAGCAGACCATCCCGGCGCAGATGATGGCCAGGCCGCCGACGACCACGCGCTTGGTGCCGTACCGGGCCACGAAGCGGGGTGCCTGCGGTGAGCCGACCATCAGGCCGAGGGCGATGGGGGTGATCATCGCCCCCGCCTTGAGCGGGCTGTAGCCGAGGATGAACTGGAAGTACTCGGTGAGGAGGAACGTCGAGGCGAACAGGACGAACGTGACGAGCGTGATCGTCGCCGACGCTGCCGTGAACCGGGGGTTGCGGAAGAGGCGCACGTCGAGCATCGGCGCCGGGTTCGCCGTCTCCCACCAGCCGAAGGCGGCGAGCAGGGCGATGCCGGCGAGGAACGGGCCGGCGACGCCGAGGTCGCTCCAGCCGTGGTTCGGCGCCTCGATGATCCCGTAGAGGAGCGAGACGAGCCCGGTGATCGAGAGCACGGCGCCGAACGGGTCGAGCGGGCTGGCGTCGCGGCTGCCCGACTCGGGGACCACGGCCCGGCACAGCAGGAAGGCGCCGGCGCAGATCGGCACGTTGATCCAGAACACGGAGTGCCAGCCGAGGTGCTCGACGAGGATGCCGCCGAGGAGCGGCCCGGCCGCGATCCCGATGCCGGAGACGCCGGCCCAGATGCCGATGGCCCGGCTCCGCTCGCGCGGGTCGGTGAACACGTTGCTCAGCACCGACAGGGTGGTCGGGAAGATGAAGGCGCCGCCGACGCCCATGCATGCTCGTGCGGCGATCAGCTGGCCGGGGGACTGCGCCAGAGAGGCCAGCCCGGAGAAGACCCCGAACCAACCAACGCCGATGAGCAAGGCGCGGCGGCGCCCGTACCGGTCGCCGAGCGCCCCTGCGGTGAGCAGGAGGCAGGCGAAGACGATCGTGTAGGCGGCGACCATCCACTGGAGCTGCGAGCCGCTGGCGTCCAGCGATCGCACGATCGACGGCAGCGCCACGTTGAGGATCGTGTTGTCGACGCCGATGACGACCAGGCAGACGCACAGGCTGGCGAGCACGACCCAGCGCTGCCGGTCGTCCACCTCGCTCCCGCCCTTGGTAACCACCTGGTTAGTTTCACGCGCTATCGCCGTCTTGGCAACCGGTTCTACAGTGGCGCTCCCATGGCCACCCGCGACGCCGCCGCGACCCAGCGCCGGATCCTCCAGGCCGCGCGGCGGGAGTTCGCGGCCAAGGGCATCTCGGGGGCACGGGTCGACGCCATCGCTGCTCGGGCCCGGACCAACAAGCGGATGATCTACTACTACTTCGGTTCGAAGGACGGGCTGTTCCGCGAGGTCCTCCGCCAGCAGCTCGCCTCCCGCGCCGCCCAGCAGCCGGAGACCGACGCCGACACCGGGACCTGGGGCGACCGGATCGCCCGCCGCCAGGCCATGACCCTGGGCATCAACGACTACGTCCGCCTCCTCATGTGGGAGGCGCTCGAGACGACCTCGAGCTCGCGCAAGAAGCCCCTGATCGCCCAAGAGGAGCGCATGGCGCTGTTCGCCGAGCTCCGAGGCCACGTCGAGGCCGCCCAGGCCGATGGGTCGCTGCGGCCCGACCTCGACGCCGGGCAGATGCTGCTCACCGAGCTGGCGCTCACGATGTTCCCGGTGGCGTTCCCCCAGATCGTCCGGATGGCCACCGGCATGGAGGTCGACGATCCCGAGTTCCTCGCCACTCGCCAGCAGTTCCTCATCGAGCTGGCGAACGGCTTCGCGGCCCCGTGAGGGGCCGGTTCGCCCCGAGCCCGACGGGTCGGCTCCACCTCGGCAACCTCCGGACCGCCCTGCTGGCCTGGCTGTTCGCCCGCTCGGCCGGCTCGCCGTTCCTGGTCCGCATGGAGGACCTCGACCGGGGCAGCGTCCGGGAGGAGCACTACGCCACCCAGCTCGACGACCTCAGCGCCCTCGGCCTCGACTGGGACGGCGACGTCGTGCGCCAGTCGGAGCGTTCGACCCTCTACGACGCCGCGGTCGAGCGCCTCATCGCCGCCGGCCTCACCTACGAGTGCTGGTGCTCCCGCAAGGAGATCCAGGAGGCGTCGTCCGCGCCCCACGGCCCGCCCGGCGCCTACCCCGGCACGTGCCGCGAGGGCGGGGTGCGCCGGCCCGACCGCTCGCCCGCCCTTCGGTTGCGGACCGGGGGCCAGGTCGTCGCCGTCGAGGATCGGCTGCTCGGTCGGTACGAGGGCGCCGTCGACGACTTCGTCCTGCGTCGTGGCGACGGCACGGCCGCCTACAACCTGGCCGTCGTGGTCGACGACGCCGACCAGGGCGTGGAGGAGGTCGTGCGGGCCGCCGACCTGCTGCCCTCGACGCCCCGGCAGGTGCTGCTGGCCCGCCTCCTCGACCTCCCGGTGCCGGCCTACGCCCACGTTCCCCTCGTGCTCGGACCCGGCGGGGAGCGCCTGGCCAAGCGGGACGGGGCCGTCACGCTCGAGGACCGCGTCGCCCTCGGCGAGTCATCGGCCGACGTGGTGCGTCGTCTCGCCGCCAGCCTCGGGCTCGACGGCGACACCCCGACCGCCCTCCTCCCGCAGTTCGACCCCGCCCGCCTCCCGCGCGAGCCGTGGGTGTTCACCGGCT
>JAODBP010000317.1 GCA_025464025.1 Actinomycetes bacterium
AACCAGGGCATGGCCGGCGTGCGCGACCTGCGCTCGAGGTTGGCCGAGCCGTGGGTCGTCGGGATGTGGATCCACACCCACTCGTGGGACAGGCGCTTCGACCACCCCGACTACTACCCGTACTACGCGCTCGCCTCCGATCTCGACGTGCCCGTCGCCATGCAGGCCGGAACCTCGGGCGGGCTCATGGCCAGCGAGTGCGGGGTGCCGATCGGGATCGACCGGCCGGCGATGTACTTCCCGGACACGCGCTTCGTGCTGTCGCACACCGGCTGGCCCTGGGTGGCCGAGTGCGTGGCGATGGCGCTGAAGTTCCCGAACGTCTACCTCGGCACCGGGGCCTACCCGCCCCGGCACTGGGACCCGGCGGTCGTGCAGTTCGTCAAGGGCCCGGGCCGGCGCAAGGTCCTGTTCGGCTCGAACTTCCCGACGGTCGGCCACACCAAGGCCCTCGAGCAGGTCGCCGAGCTCGGCCTCGACGACGACACGTCAGCAGCACTCCTCGGCGGCACCGCCCGCCGGGTGTTCACGAGATTGGGGAAGCCATGACCGTCGGCGTCGTCTACACCATGCCGCCGCAGCCACCCGAGGAGGCGATGACGCAGTACCTCGATGCCGGCGCCGTGCGCATCGGCATCGAGTACCGCGACCTCACGCCCGAGTCGCTGGTCGAGACGTACAAGGACAACCCCAAGTACCTGGCCGAGCTGCTGGAGAAGTCGCCGCCCGGGGGCTTCACCGACAACGGCATCTCGCTCCACGTCGTCGGTGAGGACGGCCACGAGTACGTGCGCTTCGACGTGTTCGACGACGACCCGCACTACCACTACGTGCACAACACGCCGCCCGATGCCGACCCGTTGAACAACGTGATCATGTTCGACGTCGTCGCCCACGGCGACATGCTCCCGTGGGCCATCGGCTGCCTCCGCGACCGGCTGCCCGACATGCTGGCCCAGGCCGGCGGCGGCGCCATCGCCGCCAAGATCGATCCCGCCGTCCTCGGTCCCGTGGTGGACGAGGTGGCCGCCATCGCCCACGAGGCCCGCGAGCGGTTCCGGGCGTCCCGGAAGGAGAACGCGTCATGAGCACGGTCCAGGGCACGCCGCCCACCGACTCGCCGAAGGTCGAGGGCAAGGAGCCGATCTTCCGGCACTTCGACGACCCCGACGTGACGTGGCAGAAGGTCCGCCACCAGCGCGAGCCCGACGGCTCCGAGGGCACGGCGCTCGAGAAGTGGTTCGCGTTCTCGGCCGAGCCGCAGTACCTCTCGCTCCTCGCCCAGTGGACGCCGGGGATGATCATCCGGCGCCACGGGCACTTCTGCCCCCAGATGGTCTACGTCATCAAGGGCGGCGCCTGGTTCGGCGACCGGTGGTGCCCCGAGGGCACCCACATCGAGCTGCCGTTCGGCGCCGCGCTCGGGCCGATCGTCGGCGGGGACGACGGTGTCACCATGCTCGAGGTGATGATCGGCGACCCCCGATCGTGGGGGGACCAGCCCGAGCTCGTCGAGAAGATCTACGCCGATCGTGGCGTCGAGCCCCTTCCCGAGGTGCCCCTCGACTACCCGGAGTGGCTCACCGACCTCCGCAGCCACTGGGCCGGCAGCGACGGCGCGCCGATCGAGATCCCGCTGGCCGAGGGCAAGGAGCCGATCTTCCGGCACCTCGACGACCCGGACATGACGTGGCAGAAGGTGCGGCGGCAGCGGAACGCCGACGGCTCCGAGGCCACGGTCCTCGAGAAGTGGTTCGCGTTCTCGGCCGACCCGCAGTACCTGTCGCTCCACGCCATCTACTCGCCGGGGATGACCGTGCGCCGCCACGGCCACTTCTGCCCCCACGTCGTCTACGTGATGGCGGGCGGTGCCTGGTTCGGTGACCGCTGGTGCCCGGAAGGGACCCACATCGAGCTGCCGTTCGGTGCCGCCTTCGGCCCGGTGCGAGCCGGCGACGAGGGCTGCACGATGTACGAGGTGATGCTCGGCGACCCGCGCTCGTGGGGCGACCAGCCCGAGCTGTTCGACCAGGTCCACGCCGAACACGGCACCGAGCCGCTGCCCGACGTGCCGCTCGACTACCCGCCCTGGCTCGAGGACCTCCGCCAGCACTGGGCCGGCGCCACCGAGTAGGAGCTGTTCTTTGTCGGATCACCCGTCGCCACGACCGGTGATCCGACAAAGTTCGGGGATGGACGAGCTCGTACGCGCCTGGCTGACGAACAACATCGGCACGGTCACCCACCTGGAGCGGCAGGCGCGGTGGCGGCCGGTGTGGTTCGCCGACGTCGAGCGCGACGGCGGGGTGCTCGAGCTGTGCGTGCGGGGCGATCGCACCGACTTCCCCGGCGTCTACCCGCTCGAGCACGAGATGCTGGTCCAGTCGCTCCTGCACGAGCGCGGCATCCCGGTGCCCGCCGTGCACGGGTGGATCGACGAGCCCCGGGCGTTCGTGATCGACCGGGTCGGCGGGCAGCCCGACTTCGCCGGCTGCACCGACGAGCAGCGCGACCGGGTGATGGACGACTACCTCCGCATCCTTGCCGAGGTCCACGCCCTCGACCCGGCGCCGATGGAGGCGGCCGGCGTGCAGCGCGACGGCATGGGCGGCTACCTGCGCTGGTACCGGGCGTCCAAGAAGCGCCCCGACCCGTTCCTCGAGTGGTGTCTGGCCTGGCTGGAGCGGCACCCGCTCGACACGAAGGGGCGCGAGTCACTCGTGGTCTGGGACTCGGGGCAGTTCCACCACGACGGCGAGCGCATCGTCGCCGTGCTCGACCTGGAGCTGGCCCATGTCGGCGATCCGCTCATGGACCTCGCCGCCTTCCGGATGCGCGACACGATCGTCGGCTACGGCGACTTCACTCGCCTGTACGCGACGTACGAGGAGCTGAGCGGCACGAAGGTCGACGTCGACGCCGTGATGCACCACCACTTCGCCTTCACGTTGTCGAACCAGCTCGCCTTCCACTCGGCCCTGGCCGACCCGCCGCTGGGGTCGGACTACATGACCAACCTCCAGTGGTGCAACGAGACGAACCTGTTCGCCGTCGAGGCCCTGGCCGACCTGCTCGGGATCGAGCTCGGGCCGGTCGAGCTGCCCGAGCCGGTGACCTCACCCGCGGCGGTGCCGACCCGCCACCTCGTCGACGCCCTCCGCTCCGGTGACTACGAGCAGCGCCGCCTCTTCCGCCTGGCCCGCCACCTCCAGCGCTTCGACGAGCTCGGCCGGCAGGTCGTGGTGGCCGATCTCGACGACCTCGCCGAGCTCCTCGGGCGCCGTCCGACGACGTGGCAGGACGGCGACGCCGAGCTGGAGGACTTCGTCCTGGCCGACGGCGGCGAGCACGACGAGCAGCTCGTGCACCTGTTCCACCGACGGCTGTGGCGGGCCCACCAGCTGATGGGCCCGGCCGGCTCGGCCATGACGACCCACCTGCCGATCCAGCGGTTCGTGTAACGAAAGCAGCAGCAACGACAAGAAGTGGTCGTGCAAGGGGACGAGCTCACGACCATCGTCGCCGACTACCTCCGGAAGGTCATGGAGCTCCGTGAGCTCGAGGCCGACTTCCTGAAGGTGGCTCGGCGCTACTCGATCAACCACGGGATCACCCGCCAGGCGTGGCTCCAGTTCGGCGTGTGCGTCGATGTGCTCGAAGCCGCTGGCGTCCTCGATGCCGGTGAAGGTGGCAGCACCGGCCTTCGCCTGGTCACCTAGCTCAGGGTCGCCTTGGCCTGGGGCACCGTCGTCGAGGGGGTCGACGGGGCGAGCTGCTGCTGGCCACCGCCGAACTGGGGCGGGCCGCCGGTGAACCCACCCTGCCCGCCGCCCGGGAACCCGCCCCGGAACCCGCCCTGCCCGCCGTTGAGCTGGCCGCCCCCGTTCAGGCCGGGCGGGCCGCCGTTGCCACCGAAGCCACCGAAGCCACCGCGGCCGCCCTGGCCGCCGGTCGACGCGTCGGAGCTGATGATGCCGGTGCCGATCAGGGCGGCCAGGGCGATGGCCACGATGCCGATGCCAGCGCCGACCCACTTCCGGACGTCGGCCGTCGGGGCGGCTGCGGTCACCGGGGCGTCGTCGTGCACGGGAGCTCCTTCAGGCGATGCTGGGGACGGGGCCGGGGTGCGGCTGGCGGCTGCCATGGCACCAGCGTCGGCTCGGATCCTCAGAGACCCCTGGGAGGGCCCTTGGAGGTGGCGCCGACCTACTTGTCGGGCGGCAGGCGGAGCGAGTAGCCGACGCCCCGCACGGTGTGGATCAGCGGCGGCTCGACGTCGTCGACCTTGTGGCGCAGGTAGCTGATGTAGGTCTCGAGCACGCTGGCGTTGCCGCTGAACGTGTAGTCCCACACGTGCTCGAGGATCTGCTCGCGGGTGAGCACCCGGCGGGAGTTCGACAGCAGGTAGTGGAGGAGCTTGTACTCCGTCGGCGTCAGCTCGATGAAGCGGCCGCCCCGCCACACCTCGCGGGTGTCCTCGTCGAGGTCGAGGTCGGCGTAGCTCAGCTTGCGCTCACCCGGTCCGGCGCCCGACGACCGGCGGAGCACGGCCTTCACCCGCTCGATCAGCTCCTCGATGCTGAACGGCTTGGTGACGTAGTCGTCGCTGCCGAGGCGGAGGCCCTCGACCTTGTCCTGCGTGGTGTCGCGGGCGGTGAGGAAGATGATCGGCACCCGGGTGCCGGCGCCCTCGGTCTGGCGGAGGCGGCGGGCCACCTCGAAGCCGTCGAGGTCGGGGAGCATGACGTCGAGCACGATCAGCTCGGGCCGGCTCCGCTCGACGGCAGCCAGGGCATCACGCCCGCTGCCGACCCGCTCGACCTCGAACCCGTTGTAGGTGAGGCCCATCGACACGAGCTCGGTGATGTGCTCCTCGTCGTCGACGACGAGGACACGGGTCGGGGGTCGGTCGGCCACGCGGTCATGGTACGGGTGCGTCCACCGGGCCGGCACAAGTCCAAGGGAACTCCAAGGAAGAGCGGATGGCGGGCCAAGGCCGCACGCCGACGATGCAGCCATGTCCGATGCGATCGCCCTCCTCACCGTCGAGCGCCCCCTCTCCGACGACCGCGTCCCTGCTGTCGACATCGTGATCCCCGTCTACAACGAGCAGGCCGACCTCGAGGTGTCGGTCAAGCGCCTGGCGTCGTACCTCGACCAGCGGTTCCCGCTGCCCTGGGTGATCACCATCGCCGACAACGCCAGCATCGACCGCACGTGGGGCATCGCCTGCCGACTGGCCAACGAGGTCGAGGGCGTGCGGGCCGTGCACCTCGAGCAGAAGGGGAGGGGCCGGGCCCTCCGGGCCGCGTGGTCGGCGAGCGAGGCACCCGTCGTCGCCTACATGGACGTCGACCTGTCGACCGACCTCGACGCCCTGCTGCCCCTGGTGGCCCCGCTGCTGTCGGGTCACAGCGACCTGTCCATCGGCACCCGCCTGGCCTCCGGCTCCCGCGTGGTGCGAGGCCCGAAGCGGGAGGCCATCTCCCGCACCTACAACCTCCTGCTGAGGGCCACCCTGCGGTCCGGCTTCTCCGACGCCCAGTGCGGCTTCAAGGCCGTGCGCACCGACGTGGCCAAGGCCCTCCTCCCGCTGGTGGAGGACGAGGGTTGGTTCTTCGACACCGAGCTGCTCGTCCTCGCCGAGGAGAACGGCCTGCGCATCCACGAGGTGCCGGTCGACTGGGTCGACGACCCCGGCAGCACGGTCGACGTCCTGCGCACGGCGCGCGACGACCTCGCCGGCATCTGGCGCATGCTCCGCCGGTCGGCGTCCGGCGCGACCCTCACCCCGGGGTCGCTCCGGACGCCGGCCGCCGAGGACCCGAGCCTCATCGGGCAGCTCGTGCGGTTCGCCTCCATCGGCGCGGTGAGCACGGTGGTGTTCGGCGCCTTGTTCTGGGTCCTGGCCGGCCCGCTCGGCGCCATCGGCGCCGACGCCGTGGCGCTGGCCGTGTGCGCCCTCGCCAACACGGCGGCCAACCGCCGCCTCACGTTCTCGCTCCGGGGTCGGGTCCACCGGGCCCGCCACTACACGGCCGGCGTGTCGCTGGCCGTCCTGCCGTTCCTGGCCACGCTGGTCGCTCTCGGCGGGCTGGCCGTGGCCGGCGTCGACGGGATGCTGCCCCGGTTGGTGGCCCTGACCATCGTCAACGGCGCCGCCACCCTGGGCCGCTTCGTCGTCCTGCGCCGATGGGTGTTCGCGACATGAGGAAGTTGGTTCGCTACAGCGCGGTGAGCGTCGTCTCGACGGTGTCGAGCATGGCCGTGCTCGGCGTGCTCGTCGCCACCCGCGAGCTCACGCCGGGGTGGGCCAACGTCGCCGCCACCGCCGTGGGCACCGTGCCGTCGTTCGAGCTGAACCGACGCTGGGTGTGGGGCCGGACCGGCCGACGCTCCTTCGCCGGCGAGGTCGGCCCGTTCGCGGTGCTCTCCTTCGCCGGCCTGGCCCTCTCGACGCTCGCCGTGTCGGCGGCCGGTCACCTGGCCGCCGGCCTCGACACCGCACCCCGCACGATCGCCGTCGAGGCCGCCTCGATCACCGCCTTCGGCTCCCTCTGGCTCGTCCAGTTCGTGCTGCTCGACCGCCTCCTGTTCGCGACGCGGTCCCGCGAACCGGCAATCATCGGAGGGTGACCCTCCGGTCCCGCCTGGTGGCGGCGCTCGTCCTGCTCGCCACGGTGGGCCTCGCCGTCTTCGGCGTCGCCACCTACGAGCTCTACGCCCACTCTGAGTACGACCGGCTCGACGACCAGCTCCGCTCGGCTCGCCCGTCGGCCATGGCCCAGCTCCGGGGCGAGGGCTACCGGGGCCCGTTCGGGGGACGTGGGGGACCGCCCCCGGTCGCCGTCCCGGTCGGCACCTACATCGA
This sequence comes from Actinomycetes bacterium, assembly GCA_025464025.1. The sequence goes on from JAODBP010000317.1 coordinate 6,872, forward strand.
GCAGCGCTCGCCCGATGGGACGGTCGTGCCGCTCCAGGTCGTCGACACCAGCAGCCAGCCCGACCTGCCCGACGACCTCGGCACGATCCCGCGCGATGGCAAGTTCCTCACGGTGGGTGCCTCGACGGGCTCCGGTCGGTGGCGGGTCCAGGTCACGAAGGAGCCCGACGGCGACATCATCGCCCTGGCCTTCCCGCTGACCGAGGTGTCCGAGGCGCTGCGCCGGCTGGTGCTCATCGAGGGCTCGTCGGCCGCCGCCCTCCTCGTCCTGCTCGGGTTCGGGTCCTGGTACATCCTCCGCCGCGGCCTCCGCCCCCTGGAGCACATGGCGACCTCGGCCCGTTCGATCACCGCCGGTGACCTGTCGCAGCGGGTCGAGCCGTCGGAGCCGAAGACCGAGGTGGGCCAGCTCGGCCTCGCCCTCAACACCATGCTGGGCGAGATCGAGGAGGCGTTCGCCGAGCGGGAGGCCACCGAGCACCGCCTGCGCCAGTTCCTCGCCGACGCATCGCACGAGCTGCGCACGCCGCTCACCTCGATCCAGGGCTTCGCCGAGCTCTACCGCCTGGGCGGCGACCAGGAGCACATCGACCAGCCCACGATCTTCCGCCGCATCGAGGAGGAGTCGGCCCGCATGAAGGGCCTGGTCGAGGACCTGCTGCTGCTGGCCCGGCTCGACCAGACCCGGCCGATCCAGCAGGTGCCCGTCGACCTCGCCGTGCTGGCCGCCGACGCGTGCAGCGATGCGGTGGCGTCGGCGTCCGATCGGGCGGTGTCGCTCTGGGCGCCCGACCCGGTGGTGGTGTCGGGCGACGCCGACCACCTGCGCCAGGCCATCGGCAACCTGGTGGCCAACGCCCTGCGCCACACGCCGGCCGGCACGCCGCTCGAGGTGGCGGCGACGCTCGAGGGTGGCGCGGCCGTGGTGCGGGTGCGCGACCACGGGCCCGGCCTCGACGACGACGCCCTCGAGCACGCCTTCGACCGGTTCTGGCAGGCCGACGCCGCCCGGGTGGGCAAGGGCGCCGGCCTCGGCCTGGCGATCGTGTCCGGCATCGCCGCCGAGCACGGCGGCACGGCGTCGGCGGCCAACGCCCCCGGCGGTGGCGCCATCTTCACCCTCCACCTGCCCATGACCTTGGAGAGCATGACGTCGGAGAGCAGCACGTCGGAGGGAAGTCCCCAGGCGGACTGAGGAACCTCCAAGGGACGGAGCCGAAGCTCGTCCCCATGAGCACCCTCCTCCTCCCCGAGCGCGAGGCCGACATCGCACCTCCGGTGGCCGACGCCGCCCCCGAGGTCCGGGAGGCCATGTGGCACCGGTACGCCCTGGTGGGCCTCCTCGTCGCCACCGCCATCCTCTACGTCTGGGGCCTCGGTGCCTCGGGGTGGGCCAACAGCTTCTACTCGGCGGCGGTCCAGGCCGGCACGAAGAGCTGGAAGGCGTTCTTCTTCGGCTCCTCCGACGCGGCGAACTTCATCACCGTCGACAAGCCGCCCGCCTCGCTGTGGGTGATGGAGCTGTCGGCCCGGATCTTCGGCGTGAACAGCTGGAGCATCCTCGTGCCCCAAGCCTTGGAAGGCGTCGCCGCCGTCGGCCTCCTGTACGCCGCGGTGAAGCGGTGGTTCGGCGCCGAGGCCGGCCTGCTGGCCGGTGCGGTGCTGGCGCTGACGCCGGTGGCCGCCCTCATGTTCCGGTTCAACAACCCCGACGCCATGCTCGTCCTCCTGCTCGTCGGTGGCGCCTACGCCATCACCCGGGCGGTCGAGGACGGCAGCACGAAGTGGCTCGCCATCGCCGGTGCGTGCGTGGGCTTCGGCTTCCTGGCCAAGATGCTCCAGGCGTTCGTGGTGCTGCCCGCCTTCGGGCTGACGTACCTCGTGGCCGCCCCCGGCGGGTGGGCCAAGCGCGTCCGCGACGTGGTGTGGCTCGGCGTGGTGACGCTGCTCTCGGCCGGCTGGTGGGTGGCCATCGTCGAGCTGTGGCCGAAGTCGAGCCGGCCCTACATCGGCGGCTCACAGCGCAACAGCGTCCTCGACCTGGTCTTCGGCTACAACGGCTTCGGCCGGCTCACCGGCAACGAGACGGGCAGCGTCGGCGGCGGTGGCCAGGCCGGCTCCCAGTGGGGGCCGACCGGCTGGAACCGCATGTTCAACAGCGACTTCGGCGCCCAGGCGTCGTGGCTCATCCCGGCCGCCCTCGTGCTCGGCCTCGGCGCCGTCGTGCTCACGTGGCGGGCGGTGCGGACCGACCGGACCCGGGCCGCGCTCATCCTCTGGGGTGGGTGGCTGCTGACCACCGCCGTGGTGTTCAGCTTCGGCCAGGGGATCATCCACGCCTACTACACCGTCGCCCTCGGCCCGGCCATCGGCGCCGTGGTCGGCATCGGCGGCTCGGTGCTCTGGAAGCACCGCCACGACTGGCTGGCCCGCGGGTTCCTCGCGGCCGGCATCGCGGCGGCCGCCGGCTGGTCGGCCGCCCTGCTGAACCGCATCGACGGGTGGAACTCGTGGCTCCAGCCGCTGGTGCTGGTGCTCGGCCTCGGCGCCGCCGTCGCCGTGCTGGTCGGCGACCGGGGCAAGCGGTCGATCCAGGCCGCCGTCCTCGCCGCCGCCATCATCGGTGGTCTGGCCGGCCCGGCCGCCTACTCGGTGGCGACCGCCGCCGCATCGCACACCGGGGCCATCCCGTCGGCCGGTCCGACCGGTGCCGGTGGTGGCTTCGGTGGTGGTGGGCAGCGCGGCGGCTTCGGCGGCCAGCGCGGCACGTTCACCCCGCCGACCGGGACCCCGGGCGCCACTGGTGCACCGACGTTCGGCGGCGGCCAGGCTCCCGGCGGCAGGGGTGGCGGCAACGCCGGCGGGATCGGCGGCCTGCTCAACGGCAGCACGTCCACCCCCGAGCTCGACGCCGCCCTCCAGACCGACGCCGACCAGTACACGTGGGCCGCCGCCGCCATCGGGTCGAACACCGCTTCCGGCTACCAGCTCTCCAGCGGTGAGCCGGTCATGGCCATCGGTGGCTTCAACGGGAGCGACCCGACGCCGACGCTCACCGAGTTCCAGGCCATGGTCTCCGCCGGGAAGGTCCACTGGTTCATCGGTGGCGGGAACCGCTTCGGCGGCGGACAGAACGGCGGGTCGAGCACGTCGAGCGAGATCTCGGCCTGGGTCCAGAGCACGTTCACGGCTCAGACGATCGGCTCGACGACCGTCTACGACCTCACGCCCGGCAGCTGAGCAGCAGCTTCCCGGTGGTGTCGCGCCCGGCGAGCAGGCGGTGGGCTTCCGCCGCCTGCTCGAGCGGGAGCACGGCGTGCAGGTGCTGGTCGAGCCAGCCCTCGGCCACGGCCCGCCAGATGTCGGCCGCCTTGGCCAGCACCTCCTGGCGGTCGCGGAGGAACATCGTCATCGAGCCGCCGGCCACCACGATCGACCGGAACATCAGGTCGAGCGGGTTGAACGGCTCGGGCGGGCCCGACGCCATGCCGAACACGACGATGCGGCCCCGCTCGGCGATCGCCTTCAGGTCCTTGGTGAAGGTGGTCCTGCCAACCCCGTCCACGATGTAGTCGACGCCCCGGCCGCCGGTGAGGCGCTTGGCCTCGTCGACGAAGTCCTGCTCGTCGTAGCGGATCACGTGGTCGGCGCCGGCCGCGGTGGCCACCTTCGCCTTGACCTCGGTCGACACGGTGGCGAGGACGGTGGCGCCGAGGTGGTGGCACCACTGGACGACGAGGCGACCGGTCCCGCCCGCCGCGGCGTGCACGAGCACGGTCGTGCCGGGGCCGACGGCGACCTGCTCGGTGGCGAGGTAGTGCGCGGTGAGGCCTTGGAGGGGGAGCGCGGCGGCCATCGTCAGGTCGAGGTCGTCGGGCACGGGCAGGGCCTGAGCCTCGTCGATCACGACGAGCTCGGCGTAGGCGCCGATGGCCGACGAGCCCTTCACCGGCGCCCAGGCGACGCGGTCGCCCACCGTCGTGTCGGTGACGCCGGCGCCGAGGGCATCCACGACGCCGGCCCCTTCGAGCCCGGGGGTGAGCGGGAACGGCGTGCGGGTCATGCCCTGGCGCATCACGACGTCGGCGAAGTTCACGCCGGCAGCCTCGACCCGCACCCGCACCTGGCCCGGACCCGGCTCGGGTTCGGGCACCTCCTGGACCTGGAGGACCTCGGGCCCACCCGGTTCCCCGACGACGATCGCACGCACGTGCCTACGCTCCCACGCCGATGGACACTTCGCTCGGGATGTGCACGGCGACCCTGCTCCCCGACCCGATGGGGGCGACGACCGACGACCAGGTGCGGGCCGCGGCCGAGGCGGCCGTGGCCGCCGGCTTCACCACGGCCTCGGTGTGGGCCCACCAGCTCGCGCTGGTCGTCGATCGGGGGCTCGAGGTCGCGGTGGTCGAGGCGTCGATGGCGTGGGCCGCCGGACCGGTCGAGGCGGCGAAGGCCGAGGCCGGCTACTTCGCGGCGACGGCCGAGTCGGTGGGGGCGTCGAAGATCGTCGCCGTGTGCATGGACGCCACGTGGCCCGGCATCGACCCGGCCCGGGAGAAGCTCGCCATCCTGGTCGAGCAGGCCGCCTCGGTCAGCGCCCAGGTGTGCGTGGAGTTCCTGCCCTGGAGCGTCATCCCCGACCTGGCCACGGCCTGGGCGCTGGTCGAGCCGCTCGGGTCGAACGCCGGCATCCTGATCGACTCGTGGCACTGGCAGCGCCAGCCCGGGGGGCCGAACCCCGACCTGCTGGCGACGATCCCGGGGGAGCGGATCGGCTACCTCCAGCTCTGCGACGCCGCGCCCGACCCGGTGGGCGACTCGCTCACCGAGGCCATGACCGACCGCTTGCTCCCGGGCGACGGCGTGGTCGACTTCGGCGCGCTGGTGTCGCAGCTCGACGCCATCGGGGCGACGCCCTACGTCGCCACCGAGATCTTCAACCCCGACCTGGTGAAGCGCCTCGGTGCCGTCGACACGGCCAAGGCCATGCGCGACGCCGGGCTGTCGGTCCTGGGCTGATCAGCCGAGACGCTCGAGGGCGAGCGCCGGCGGGGCGTCGAGCAGGCCGTCGATCGCCGTCGCGGTGACGGGTCGGGAGAAGAAGTAGCCCTGTCCCCGGTCGCAGGCGTGGTCCCGGAGCTGCTCGAGCTGGCCCTCCTCCTCGATCCCCTCGGCGTACGTCTCGAGCCCAAGCGCCTTGCCCAACTGGACCATGGTGCCGACGAGCGTCCTGGCGTCCTCGCTGCCGACCATGCCGGCGATGAACGAACGGTCGATCTTCAGCGCGTCGACCGGGAACTGGCGGAGGTAGGCGAGCGACGAGTAGCCGGTGCCGAAGTCGTCGATGGCGATGCCGACACCGAGCGCCTTCAGCTCCTGGAGCCGCCGCGTGCTGGCGTCGGTGTCCTCCATGAGGGTGCTCTCGGTGACCTCGATCGTGAGCTGGGCCGGGTCGAGCCCGTTCTCCTCGAGGGCGGTGGCCACGTCGAGCAGGAAGCTGCCGTGCTCGAGCTGGCGGGCGCTGACGTTGACCGAGATGGCAAGCGGTCGACCGTCGGCGGCCCACGCCGCCGCCTGCCGGCAGGCCTCGCGCAGGACCCAGGCGCCGAGGGGCACGATCATGCCGGTCGACTCGCAGAGGGCGATGAACTCGTCGGGCGGCAGCACGCCGCGGACGGGGTGGTGCCACCGGACGAGCGCTTCGACGCCGCTGATCGCACAGGTCTGGAGGTCGACGGTCGGCTGGTAGAGCAGGAAGAACTGCTCCGATGCCAGCGCGGCCCGGAGGTCGCGCTCCAGGGCCAGCTGGTCCTGGACGGCCACCTGCATGTCCGGGGTGAAGAGCACGTAGCGGTCCTTCCCGGCCGCCTTCGCCTCGTACATGGCGACGTCGGCGTCGCGGAGGAGGTCGTCGGCCGACGACGAGCGGTCGGCGACGGCCACGCCGATGCTGGCCTGCACGTGGATCGGCTCGTCGCCGGTGGTGCGCAGCACGAACGGCTCGCGGAAGGTGGCGGTGACCCGACGGGCCATGACCTCGATGCTGGCATCGAGCGTCGGTCCTTCCAGGAGGATCACGAACTCGTCGCCCCCGAGGCGGGCGAGCGTGTCGCTGGCGCGGACGACGTCGACGAGGCGGTCGGCGACCGCGGTCAGCAGCTCGTCGCCGGCGGGGTGGCCGAACGAGTCGTTCACCGCCTTGAAGCTGTCGAGGTCGAGGAACATCACCGCGACCTGGCGGTCCTCCCGGACCCGCGTCTCGAGGGCGTGTCGGATGCGGTCGAGGAGGAGCGTGCGGTTCGGGAGGCCGGTGAGGGCGTCGTGCAGGGCCTGCTGGCGGAGCTCCTCGCGGCTCGAGGCGACCTCGGCCATGAGCGCCCGGTTGTCCCGCAGGGTCACGAACTGGCGGACGAGGATGAGCAGGACGACGACGGCCATGAGGACCTGGGTGACGCCATCGAGGCGATGACCGGCGACCATCCGTCCGATCAGGACCGCGCTGCTGGCGGCGAGCGGCAGGTAGGGCACCACCGAGGCCTCGGCCCGCCGGGTGGACCGCTCCGTGGCCGACGCGCGAGGGGCGAACGGGGCCAGGGCCAGGAGCGAGAAGCCGGCGAGCCAGCCGGTGAGGAGGAGGTCGCTGGCGCCGGACTTGCCGATCGAGTTGAGGTAGGTGAAGCCGCTGTCACCCACGGCGAGCAGGGTCACGCCAGCGGCGACGAGGCCGAGCTTCCAGCGCTGGGAGCTCGGCCGGCTGACGGCCAGCACGACCATCGTCAGCACGAGGAGGTCGCCGGCCGGGTAGGCCAGCGACACGGCGAACGAGAGCTCGCTGACGCCACCGTCGCGCACGACGGCGCCCAGAGCCGTCGCCCAGGAGATCAGGACGAGGGCGGTGCCGGCGGTGAGGCCGTCGAGCAGGTCGCGCCACCGGCGCCCGCCGGCCGGGCTGGGGAAGAGGGCGAGGCCCACGGCCGCGCCGAGGGGCAGCACGAGGAAGCCGATGTCGGCGGGGGAGGGGAAGGGGTTCACGCGGTGCTGAACGAGCTCGATCCAGCTCCACAGCGCCTCGCCGGCGGTCGCTCCGCCGAGGCCCACGGCGAGGCCGAGCCAGCCGTGTCGCAGGCGGCCGTGGGAGCGGAAAGCGGCCCAGGAGGCGGCGGCGAAGGCGGCCCCGACGAAGGCGAGGTAGCTCAGGTCGCCGATCACGGCGCGGGTCCACTCACCTCCGGCGTGGGTGAAGACGAGCGTCGCGGTGAGCAGGAACGCGATGCCGATGGCCGTGGCGGCGACGGCGAACGTCTGTCGCTCGACGCGGGAGGGGGCCGGGTCCATGCCTCACGGATCGGAACCGTGGCGGGGCGAGGTGACCCAACATCCGCACAACCCTCACAGGAACGAGTCGCTACATGAACGAATCGGGTCCTCCGGTGAGGATGGGCTGGGCGTTGCCCCAGCCGGTGCCGCCGCCGACGGGGTCGTGGACCCGCACGACGGTGTCGCGGATCTGGTGAAGGCGGCGGGCCTGCTCGTCGGTGGAGCAGTCGGCGATGCGCTCGCCGTCGACCTGGAGCTCGCCCCGCCACTCGCCGTGGAAGTGGCCGTCGAACCCGAAGTAGAGGCCGGCGCCGAGGTGGAAGCCGGTGTCACCCAGCACCTCGTAGGTGAGGTCGCGGGCCGAGCCGTCCTCCATCGTGCAGTGGAGCACCCCGCCGAGCAGGCGGCGGTTGCCGTCGGCGTAGGAGAGGTCGGGCTCGATGTCGACGATGTGCTCGATGCGGCCGTCGGGGTGCTCGATGGCGCCCTCGGCCTCCTTGCGCAGGAAGCCCCGCCCGCTCACCGAGTTGTACTCGACGAACAGGGCGTACCGGCTGCCGTCGGGTCGCTCCATGAGCACCGGGCTCCAGAGGAACTGGAAGCGGGCGCCCTCCGGGATGCCGCTCGGCTCCATGTCGGTGGGCGGGACGCCGACGCCGTAGCGCACGCCCCACGAGTGGTCGCGGGTCGACACCCACGTGTCGGGCGTCATCTCGGTGCGCACGCCGTCGACCTCGACCCAGCCGGAGCAGACGCCGGTCTGGTGGTAGCGCACCAGCTCGGCGCTGACCCGGTAGCCGGACCTGGTGTGGGTGCGATCCTCCATGAACGGCGGGACCACGGCCTCGAACAGCCAGTCGAAGGCGATGGGCTGGGTGTCGTTGGGCTCGAGCACGAAGCGGATCTGCCGGAGCGGCTCGACGACCTCGTAGCGGATCGGCCCGATGACCGTGCGCTCCGGATCGGGCGCCAGGCGCCGGCTGGCTCGGACCGTGACCTGCTCGACGCCCCGGCTGATGCCGGCGTAGGCGTCCATGACGTTGCGGTTGGTGTACTTGCCCAGCCCGAACCCGAGCTGGAGCGACCCGTCCCGCGCCGCGGCCATGGCGCACACCTTCTCGGTCCACGACGGGTCACCCGTGCCGACGACGGCGAACGTGTCGGCGACCTGGTGGGTGAACGTCTCGTCAGCCGGCAGCAGCGGCCCGATCGGGTTCGCACTCATTCGGGGATGCTGGCACGTCGCACACGCCGTAGAGACCGTCGACGGCGAGGCCGAGGTCGAGCCGCTCCGCTAGTTGTGCCAGTGCTCGGCTTGGAGCGCGTCGTCGAGGTTGTCCTCAAGGTCTCGGGTCTTGTCGAGGGCAGTTTCGAGCAAGGCTCCTGATGCGAGATCTGACCATTCGGGAAGGCGCTCGTTCCCGAGTGAGAGCGCGCGACGGAGACTCTCGTCTTCATAGAACTGATGTCGGATGCGGAGCCAGACTGCCTCGACCGTCGCGTCCTCGTCGACTCCGCCAGCCCAACCTTGAAGGCCCTTCAGCGCCAGACCAACATCGGCGTACGCATTCGCGAGCTCCAGGGCCGTCAAGCGGCAGTCCGGATGAAGTTGCGTCGCCATGGAACGGAGCACGGTGCTCGCTTCCATTATTTCCTTGTTCGCGAATCGGCTTGGTGGCAAAGGCCGCTCATCCTCGGCGAGCGGAAATGCATTCTGCGCGGACACGAGCAGCAAAATCATGGGGGGGAGCTGTTCGAGGAGACGACGGGTGGGCTTCTCCCGTTCGGAACGGATCGTCGCAGCGACGGATCGCTCCTGAGCTTTGACGAGGAGGTATGTCAGAAAAGCATAAATGCCAGTGACGAGCAGAAGAGCGAGAGTGCCGGCCGCCGTGAGCGCCTGGGACCACGCCGTGCCTCCGTCCGCGTCGATAAGACCATGAATTCCTATGGTCACCGCGGTAAAGAGCATTCCAGCGACGAGGAGTACAGCGGCCACGCGGATCTTCGGCACGGTTCAGACGTTAAAGGGTCCTGGACCGGACCCGCCGATACATCTACCTCGGAGGGCAGTCGGGGCTGTGACACAGGCCGTGGAGGCCGTCGACGGCGAGGCCGAGGTCGAGCGGCTCACCGCCCCAACAGGCGATGACGGCGCTGGCCGGGACCGTGGGCTCGATGGGCTCGGCCGGCATGGGCTCGCCGGCGATGACCTCGACGCCGTCGCCTCGGAACACCCGGTGGTGCTCGTCGATGGTGAAGCCGCCCTCGTGCAGGGCGTGGTGGTGGAACCAGCAGAGCAACACGAGGTTCGGCACCTCGGTCTTGCCCCAGTCGGTCCAGTGCTTGCGGTGGTGGATCTCGACGAACCGGCGCTCGTTGCAGCCGGGCCACTGGCAGTGCCGATCTCTGGCCTTGACCGCCCGGCGGGTGGCTCGGTTGGGCATCCGGGTCTGGCGGCCGACGCCGATGGGGACGCCGTCCTTCTCGATCACCGCGACGACCGAGGCGTCACAGCCGAGCCGGCACGCGGTCTCGGGATGGAGCGGGGTGCCGCTCTCCAGCTCGGGCGCCGTGGCGCCGTCGGCGTCGACGTGGAGCACGACCATCGTGCGCTCCGGACCCGGGCGCTCCTCGGCGCCGTGCGCGAGGAACGACTCGCAGATCACCGCGAGCGCGGCGACCCGGCGCTCCGCGATCGACACTCCCGCGGGAGTGTCTTCCACAGGGAGAGACTTGAGCGCCTCCTCGATGGCGGCATCGAAGATCGCGAGCTGCTCGGGCGGCACCAGGGCGCGGATGACGCCCATGTCGTCGGCGTTCGTCGACGTGAAGAGCTCGGTCTTCCGCAGTCGCTCGTCCGCCGGCTTCTTCGACGCGAGATAGGCGCTCACGGTCCGATCCAACTGAGCAGCGGTCGCGGTGCGAGCGAACTCGGCCAGCTCTCCCTCGTTCTCGGGTGTCGCCACGCGGGTGAGCGCCTTCACCTTCGAGTACGAGAGTTCGCCCCGCTCGAACAGCGCCGTCGTCAGGGGGAGCGGGGTCAAGGCGTGTGCCACCCGAATGTGCTCCCTGGCGGTGACGAGCGCGGTGCCGCACCGCCAAGACAGCCAGTGGGCGCACGTCCGGGAGCCCCAGGTCTTCCAGCCCTCCCTCCGGTCGAACGCGGTGATGAGCAGGAGCCAGCGGCAGGTCGTGGCAGCGAGCTGGCCGGCGGTGGAGGTGATCTCGTGCTCCAACCGCTCCAACGGGATCTCTTGGGCATCTACGAACATGTGTTCGATTCTACCCAAAGGGTACGACGGTCAGCCGTGGGCGAGGCTCACCCGGACCGCATCGCGCGAGGGGTCGGAACGCGACAGCAACGACATCGCCTCGTCGATGCCGTCGAGGCCGAACACCTCGCCCCGCATCACGTCGGTGCGCACCGCGCCCGAGCGCAACAACGACACGGCCTCCGCCATCGAGTCCGGCGTGAAGCCCGAGCCGCCCAGCACGCGCAAGCCGCCGACGACGATCTTGTCGGTCACCAGCCCCGGCACCTCGGCGAAGTGCTTGAGCCCGGCCAGCAGCACGGTGCCCTGGAACCGGACCAGCTCCAAGGACAGCGGGACCGTCTGCACCGCGCTGGCGATGTCGAACACCACGTCGGCGCCCCGGCCGCCGGTGAGGTCGCGCACGGCGGCCACCGCCTCCGAGGAGTCGACCGTGAGCGTGGCGCCGATGTCGCGTGCGGCGGCCAGCCGCAGCGCATCCGACGACGTCCCCGTCACCACCACCTGCGCCGGCCGGCGGGCCAGCACCGCCTCGAGCACGGCGAGCCCCTGGTGGCCCGGGCCCTGGACCACGACGGTGTCGCCCTCCTGCACCCCGGCGATGGCCACCCAGTTGACGGCGTTGGCCAGCGGCTCGAACACGGTGAGCTCAGCGGCCGGCACGTCGTCCGGCAGCCGATGGAGCCGGGTGCCGGCGAACAGCTCCATGTACTCGCCGTAGCCGCCCCACAGCCCGACCTCACCGGCGCCGGTCATGTCGGAGTAGCCGTAGATCCGCATCGACGGGGCGATCGACAGGATCTCGTCGACCGCCACCCGGTCGCCCTCGGCCACGCCCAACGAGGCGTCCGAAGCCAGGGCCACCACCCGGCCCACCGTCTCGTGCCCGGGCACGATCGGGAACGCCGATCCGCCCGGCACCAGCTCGACCCCGTGGAACTGGGCCACGTCGCTGCCGCACAGCCCGACCGCCTCGACCTGGAGCACGGCACCACCCGGCGGCGGCGTCGGCACCGCGAAGTCCCGCACCTCGTAGCGCCCGTCGCCCAGGAACACCGCAGCCCGGCACGTGTCAGCCATTCCATCCCCCCGAGGTCGGTCGAACTCGATCAGTCTGGTGCCGTGGCAGCACCGGTGGGCATCTCACGAGCGCAGGTGGTCGACGCGGCCGTCGCCGTGCTCGAGGAGAAGGGCCGCGTCGACGCCGTGGCCCTGCGCGAGGTGGCGGCCCGCCTCGGCGTGCGCACCCAGTCGCTCTACGCCCACGTCGACGGGGCGACCGGCCTGCGCCACGCCCTCGCCCTGCGGGCGCACGAGGCCCTCGCCGAGCACCTCGCCGCCGCGGCCCAGGGCAAGGTGGGCGCGCCCGCCGTCGAGGCGATCGTGCGGGCCTACTACGCCTTCGCCATCGAGCGCCCCGGCCTCTACGACGCCTCGCTGCGCCCACCCGGCGACGACGAGGCCATGATCGAGGTCACCAACGCCGTCACCCGCCCGCTCAACCAGGTGCTCCGGGCCTATGGCCTCGACGACGAGGCCGCCGTCCACTGGTACCGGGTCGTGTTCGCCGGCGTGCACGGCTTCGCCAGCCTCCAGCGCGACGGGCTCTTCACCTACCCCGGTGATCCGGAGGAGTCGCTCGGCCACATGATCGACGCCTTCGTGCACCAGATCGAGGCCGACGTCAGCGCCTGACGAGCCGCACCGGGATCGGGGCGTGCCCGAGGTTCCCGGGCACCGGCGGGTACACCGCCCCGTCGACCAGCTCGATCGACGCCACACGGTCGAGCATGGCCTCGACGGCGGCGACCGCCTCCAGCCGGGCCAGCGTGGCGCCGGGGCACACGTGCGAGCCGGCGCCGAACGCCAGGTGGTCGCGCGGCTCGGGCCGGTCGAGGCGGAACGACTCGGGGTCGTCGTAGAGCGCCTCGTCGCGGTTGGCCGAGGCCACGCCGACCTCGACCCACTCGCCGGGCTCGATGGTGATGCCGCCGACCTCGGCCGGGCGCATGACGCGCCGGGTCGTGCGCTGGACCGGGGCGTCGTGGCGCAGCGACTCCTCGACGTAGGTGGGCACCAGCGACCGGTCGTCGCCGAGCTGGGCGAAGAGCGCCGGCTCCATGGCCACGCGCTGCACCACGTGGGTGAGCAGGCCTCGGGTCGTGTGGACCCCGGCCATCACCATGAAGTGGAGGTGGGTGACGATCTCGGTGTCGGTGAGCGGGGCGCCCTCGACCTCGGCCTCCAGCAGCAGGCGGAAGATGTGGTTCGTGGGCTCGACCCGCTGCTGGCGGACCAGGCCGGCGAACCAGGTGTGGATCGGCGGCCCGTCGATCCCCGGGGTGGCCGGGCGGGTCATCAGCGTGCCCTCGGCCGACCACTGCATGAAGAGGTCGGCGGTCTCGGCCGGCAGGTCCATGAGGTGGGCGATCACCCGGCCGGGGATCGGCGCGGCGTACATCGCCAGGTCGGCGTCGGTGCCGACCATCGGCTCGAGCAGCTCGTCGCAGATGGCCCGCACCGTCGGCTCGGCCTCCCGCACCCGGTGGGGGCCGAAGCAGGCGTTGTAGATGCGGCGCACCTGGCCGTGCCTGGGTTCCATCAGCTCGGACAGGAAGAGCTGGTCGTCGGGGATGGCCTCGAAGCCGGGCAACCCGGTGATGGGCCCCAGGTCGGCCCGGAAGCCGTCGACGTCCTTGAGCGCAGCCTCGGCGTCGGCCCGCTTCGACAGGTACCAGGCGCCGTTCGCCGTCTTCGACACCGGGCACTGCGAGCGCAGGTCGGCCAGCAGCTGGAACGGCACGCCGTCGACGAGGTGGGCCGGGTCGTAGGGGTCGAACACCCGGTCCATCAGGACTCCCGGGGATCGTCGATCTGGACGGTGACGCCCAGCAGCTTCGACGAGACCTCCTCGAGCACGCCCTTGGGCATCACGCACTCGGCGCACTCGGCGTCCTCCAGGATGAGCCGGAGGTGGACCGACGAGCCGTCGTCGGACAGCACCTCGATGTCGCCGCCGTCGAGCTGGATGAGATCACGAACCGGGGAGATGTCGACGGTCACTTGGGCTCCAGGTTGGCGGGCCGGGTGCGGGACAGGTGCGCACCGGCGTCGGCGAGGATGAGCTGGCCGGTGATGCACCGGGCCAGGTCGCTGGTGAGGAACACGGTGAGGCGGGCCAGCTCGTCGTGCTCGACCATCCGCCGCAGCGGCGTCGACTCGACGATGGCGGCGACGTGGGAGTCGTCGAACACCTCGGCCACCTTCTCGGTGATGGTCGTGCCGGGCGCGATGGCGATGACCCGGATGCCCCGCGGGCCGAGCTCGACGGCCATCGACGTGGTGAGGTGGCTGATGGCGGCCTTGGCCGCGGCGTAGGCCGAGTTGTAGGGCGACGGCCGGGTCGTCTCGCCCGACGACACGTTGACGATCACGCCGCCCTCGGTCATCACCCGGGCCTGGGCCGCGCCGGCCAGGGCGGTGATGATCAGGTTCTGGTCGACGACGTCGCGCCAGTAGGCGCCGTCCATCTCGGTGAACAGGGCCGTGCCTCGACCGGGCGGGAGCATGCCGACGTTGTTGACGGCGATGTCGAGGTGGCCGAGCAGGCGCACCGACTCGTCGACGAGGAACTGGAGGGCGGTGTCGTCGCGGGCGTCGGCGATGACGGCGTGGGCCGTGCCGCCCTCCGAGCGGATCTCGGCCACGACGGCGTCGGCCTTGTCCTGGCGGATGTCGTGCACGACCACCTCGGCCCCGGCCCGGGCCAGCCAGCGGGCGATCTCGCGCCCGATGCCCGCACCCGAACCGGTGACGAGTGCCCCCCGGCCGGAATGGTCGATCTCGATCAAGACCCGGTGGTGAAGAGCGAGATGAGGCGGTCGGCGGCGGCGTCGGCCCACTGGTGCAGCGTCGGCTCGTCGGTGCCGCCGATGGGGTGGGGGAGGACGAGCTTGCGCACGTCGGCCAGGCCGAACGACGCCGACAGGGTGACGGCGATGGGCTCGAACTTCGTGGTGGTGACCACGACGGCCGGCTTGCCGGCCTTCTCGAGCTCGATGGCGTCGTGCACCGAGTAGGCCGTGCACGAGCCGCAGTCGGCCGCGCCGGTGATGACCACGTCGGCCTCGGCGAGGAGGCGGTCGAAGATGTCGGGCGCGACCGGGATGGCGGCGTTGGCCGACAGGCCCTGCGGACCCTTCTTCGTCACCAGCGACACCTCGGCACCGGTGCGGGCGGCGAGCGTCTCGGCCGCCCGCCTCATCACCACGCCGGCGTTGGGCTTGCCGTTGTCGAGCACGGCGATGCGCAGGCCGGCCAGCGACTTCGGCGACGGGGCCAACGTCGACATCTCCGGCCCGGGGGCCGAGTCGGGGAGGTACACCTTCGTCGACATGGTCATCCCTCCACGGGGAGCGTGACGCTCCGGGTCATGCCCCACGAGGGGACGACGAGCGAGTGCTTGCCGGGGCCGCCGGCCACGACCACCCGGATGTTGTCAGGCTCGGCCGTCATCGGGAGGAGGTGGTCGTCGTCGACGATCTTCATCCACTGCGACCAGGCCAGCTCCTCGAAGTGGCGGCGGAAGACGTGGGCCGGCATCCGGGCGTGGTCGAACAGGTACGACTGCACGTCCTTGCGGGTCATGGCTCGCTGGGCGAGTGACGCGGCGTGCTCGGGGCCGAGGACGATGAAGAACTCGGCCTGGCTGATCGGCGCGTTGTTCATGCCGAGCGAGGTCATGGCCGAGGCGATCTTGTCGAGGATGAGGGCCGGGTCGCCGGCCGCCTCGGCGTCGTGCACGTTGTGGGGGCCCTCACCGCAGTGGACGGTCACCGCGCTCGGGGCATCGACGCCCCGGCTGCGGGCGTAGGACTCCCACGGCGACTCGTCGATGTTCTCCGCCGCGCAGAACGTGTACTTGGCCGGCTGGCCGTGGGTCGACGCGTCGCCGAACCCGGGCTTGGCCCCGGCCACGTGGAGCATGACCAGGCGCACGGCCCGGCCGACGGTGGCGTTGGCCCGGTTGCCGGGGCCGAAGCAGCCGACGCCGCCGTGGAAGCCCGCGGTCCGGGCGATCTCGCCGTGCACGAGGACCATCGGGGCGACGATGTGGGTGGTGGCGTTGACGCCGCGGATGTTGACCTCGGGCTGGGCCAGGGCCCGCAGGGCGGTGAGCACCACCGGGAAGACCTCGGGCCGGCAGCCGGCCAGCACGGCGTTGATGGCGACGACCCGCCGGGTCACGATCCCGGCCCGGGGCTGGAGGGTGAACAGCACCTCGTCGGGGTCGCCGGCGGCGTGGGTGAGCATCTCCTCCACCCGCTCCGGCGTGGGCGCCACCACCGGCAGCCCGTCGCCCATGCCCCGGTCCTCCAGGAAGTCGACGTAGTCCCCGTCGATCTCCACCAGCTCGGCGTCGTACGTCGTCAACCCGTCCCCCTCGCGTTAGAGTCTGAACCTATCAGACTCGACTACCTTGCGGCCATGTCCGACGTCCGCACCGACGAGCTCGAGGATGGCATCGTCCTCGTCACCATCGACCGACCCGAGCGGCGCAACGCCCTCAGCAGCAACACGTTGGCCGAGCTGCACCGCACGTTCGACATCATCGGCGGTGACCCGACCATGCGGGTGGTCATCGTGACCGGCGCCGGGCCGTCGTTCTGCGCCGGCGCGGACATGAAGGCGGGCCCGGAGGACAGCGACGACACCGGCGGCACGCCGACCGGCGACCTCCTGGCCAACGTGCGGTCGCCCATGGTCCGCACCTTCGCCGCCCAGGAGTTCATGGCCGGGCTGTTCGAGAAGGTCCACCGCCTGCGCCAACCGGTGATCGCGGCGGTGAACGGCCATGCCCACGGCGGCGGCTTCGCCTTGGCGCTGGCCTGCGACATCCGCTTCGCCAGCGAGTCGGCCAGCTTCGGCGCCGTGTTCATCAAGCGGGGCGTGTCGTCGTGTGACATGGGCACGAGCTACCACCTGCCTCGCCTGGTCGGCGCGTCCCGATCGGCCGAGCTGCTGCTCACCGGCCGGGTGTTCGACGCCACCGAAGCGCGGGAGATGGGGCTCGTGCTCGACGTCGTGCCCGACGGCGACGTCGTCGGTCGGGCGCTCGCGACGGCCCGGCAGATCACGTCGAACCCGCCGCTCGCCACGTGGATGACGAAGGAGACGATGTGGCAGACGGTCGACTCGCCCTCGCTGCGCCATGCCCTCGACATCGAGAACCGCACCCAGGTCATGTGCACGGCCACCGGTGAGCTGACCGAGGCGTTCGAGGCGTTCCGCGACGGGCGCCAGCCGACCTGGAAGGGCCTGTGATGCCGCACCCCGAGGAGCGCTACGCCGCACCGCTCGACTTCGAGCCCGGCCGCATCCGCCGGTCGACCGACGAGCCCATCCGCGTCGGCTCGATGCTGTGGGTCTTCACCGACCCGCACCGGGGCCACGAGTACGCCTACAACCGCTGGTACGAGCGCGACCACTACTACGCCGGCTGCATGATCGGCGCCAACACGGTGGCCGGCTCGCGGTGGGTCGCCACCCGCGACCACAAGGCGGCCCGGTTCCCGACCGACTCGCCGCTGCCGTTCGCCCTCACCGACGGGTCGTACGGCTGCGTGTACTACATCCTCGACGGCGCCCACGACGACTGGCTCGACTGGGCCACGCCCCAGCTCCACGCCCTGTACGCCGCCGACCGCGGCTTCCAGGCCCGGACTCACTACAACACCGGCGTCTACCGGCACCGGTGGCGGGCCTACCGCGACCGCGACCCCATCCCGGTCGAGCTGGCCCTCGACGTGCGGTACCCGGGGATGGTGGCGTTCTTCGTCGAGCCGACCGGCT
>JAODBP010000051.1 GCA_025464025.1 Actinomycetes bacterium
GCCGGCAACGTCGAGCCGTCCTGAATGGCGGTGTGGCCTCGACCCCCTCAGCCGATCCGACCATCGGGATCACCGTCTACGGCTGCGGGCCGGACGAGGGCGCGCTCTTCCGAGCGATGGCTCCTCGCTTCGGCGTGCGGCCGACGATCACCGACGCCGCCGTCGCCGAGGACACCATCGAGCTCGCCGTCGGGAACCGATGCATCAGCGTCGGTCACAAGACCCACGTCACGGCGTCCGTGCTGCAGGCGCTCCACGACGCCGGCGTCCGGCACATCTCCACCCGGAGCATCGGGGTCAACCACATCGATGTGCGCCAGGCGGAGCGCCTCGGCATGTCCGTCGAGAACGTCGCCTACTCACCCGACAGCGTGGCGGACTACACGCTCATGCTGCTGCTCATGGCGCTCCGGAGCGCGAGGTCGACCATCCGGCGGGCCGAGGTCCACGACTACCAGCTCGGTGAGGCACCGGGGCGGGAGGTCCGCGACCTGACGGTCGGGGTGGTCGGGACCGGTCGCATCGGCAAGGCGGTGATCGACCGGCTGCGAGGCTTCGGCTGCCGCATCCTGGCCTTCGACCGTCGCCCTGACGTGTCTGCCGACTACGTGTGCCTGGCGGAGCTGTTGGAGCGGAGCGACGTCGTCACGCTCCACATCCCGCTCGATGCGGAGACGCATCACCTCGTGGATCGCCACCGCATCGAGCAGATGAAGCCCGGGGCCTACATGGTCAACACCGCCCGGGGCGCGCTCGTCGACACCGAGGCACTGGTCGAGGCGTTGGAGCGCGGTCGGCTCGGGGGTGCGGCGCTGGACGTCCTCGAGGGGGAGGACGGCGTCTTCTACACCGATCGCCGGCGCGAGCCCGTCGAGCGGCCGCTGCTGCTGCGGCTGCACCGCCTGGCGAACGTGCTCATCAGCCCGCACACCGCCTTCTACACCGACCACGCGCTGGGCGACGCGGTCGAGGCCTCCATCCGCAGCTGCGTGCGGTCGGAAGGTGGGCAGCAGCATGGCTAGGCCGAAGGTCGGGATCGTGTTCGGCGGGTGCTCCGAGGAGCACGACATCTCCGTCAAGTCGGCGCAGGAGGTCGCCCGGCACCTCGACCTCGACGCGTACGAGCCGCGCTACCTCGGGATCACGAAGGGCGGCGCGTGGAAGCTCTGCGACGGCCCGGACGCCGGGTGGGAGGACGGCCGCCCCGCCGTGCTGTCCCCGGACCGGGACGTGCACGGGGTGCTCGTCCTGGAGGAGGGTCGCTACGAGGCGATCCGGTTGGACGTGGTGGTCCCCGTCCTGCACGGCCGCTTCGGTGAGGACGGTGCGATCCAGGGCCTGCTGGAGCTCGCCGGCATCCCCTACGTGGGCTGCGACGTGCAGAGCTCGGCGCTGTGCATGGACAAGTCGCTGGCCTACGTCGTCGTTCGGAGCGCGGGGATCGCCACACCGACCTTCTGGACGGTCATGGCGAACGACGGCGTCGATCCCGCAGGGCTGCCATACCCCGTCTTCGTCAAGCCGGCCCGCTCGGGCTCGTCGTTCGGTGTCAGCAAGGTGGGTCGAGCAGCGGAGCTGGCGGCAGCGGTGGAAGCGGCCCGTCAGTACGACTCGAAGGTGGTGATCGAGGCGGCGGTGGACGGCAGCGAGGTCGGTTGTGCGGTCCTCGGGAACGGTGGAGCGCTGCTCACCGGCGAGCCGGATCAGGTCTCGCTGTCCCACGGGTTCTTCCGGATCCACCAGGAGGACGCGCCCGAGACCGGTTCGGAGAACGCCACCATCACCGTTCCCGCGGACATCTCGGCGGCGTCGCGCTCGCTCGTCCAGGAGACGGCGAAGGCCATCTACCGCGCCCTGGGCTGCCGGGGACTGGCGCGGGTCGACATGTTCCTCACCGACGACGGGCGCGTCGTGCTCAACGAGGTGAACACCTTCCCGGGCATGACCACCTACAGCCGCTATCCCGGGATGATGGCCGCCGCCGGGCTGCCGCTGACCGAGGTGCTCGACCGGCTCCTGTCCTTGGCGCTGGCGGGGAGCGACCGTGCGCGATGACTTCGCCTTCATCGACGAGCTCGTCCCCGGGATCCGTTGGGACGCCAAGTACGCGACCTGGGACAACTTCACCGGCAAGCCGGTGGACGGGTACCTCGCCAACCGGATCGTCGGCACGACGGCACTCGGCGCCGCCCTGGAGCGAGCACGAGGAGCGGCCGCATCCCTCGGCTACGGCCTGCTGCTCTGGGACGGCTATCGCCCGCAGCGCGCCGTCGAGTGCTTCGTGC
This sequence comes from Actinomycetes bacterium, assembly GCA_025464025.1. The sequence continues at coordinate 2,286 of JAODBP010000051.1, forward strand.
GCTGGTCGAAGCAGCCGGAGGACGGCCGGACGAAGCACCGCCACTACCCGAACATCGACCGCGCCGAGATGTTCGACCAGGGCTACGTGGCCGCGAGGTCGGCCCACAGCCGGGGCAGCACCGTCGACCTGACCGTCTTCGACCTGGCCACCGGCGAGCTCGCTCCGATGGGCGGCGACCACGACCTGATGGATCCGATCTCGCACCACGGCGCACCGGGGATCACCGAGGTCGAAGCCGCCAACCGCCGGCACCTCCGCTCGATCATGGAGTCGTGCGGCTTCCGCTCCTACGACTGCGAGTGGTGGCACTACACGCTCGAGGACGAGCCGTTCCCGGACACCTACTTCGACTTCGCCATCGGCTGACTCACAGAAGGTCGAGCCTCATCGCGGCATCGACGAGCTCCGCTCTCGTGTTGCAGTGCAACTTCATCGCCACCGACGCGCGTTGGGCTTCGACCGTGCGGCGCGACAGGTGCAGCTGACCGGCGATCTCGCTGTTCGTGTGGCCGAGCGCGACGAGGCGCAGCACCTCTCGTTCTCGCGGTGACAGCGCCGGCGTCCCGCCGCTGGCGGCCCGCCTCGCGAGCGCGACACCGAGCGCCGGCTGCAGGTACTCACCTCCCGCCGCGATCGTCTTCACCGCCAGGACGACCTCGTCGGCCGCGGTGTCCTTCACGAGGTAGCCAGCCGCGCCGGCGGCCAGGACGGCATCCACGGTGGGGAGGCTGTCGATGAGCGTGAGGACCAGCACCGGTGCATCGGGGAACTTGGCGCGGAGCGCGGTGGCGATCTGCGGCCCTTGGGCATCGCCGAGCACGAGGTCGGCGACGATCACGTCCGGCGCCTGTCGGATGGCGAGCGCCGCCTCCAGCGACTCCGCCTCCTCGAACTCGATCTCGGCGTCGCTGTGTCCGAGGAGGGTCCGGAGGCCGGCACGGACGACCGCATGGTCGTCGATCAACAGGATCCTCATCGGTCGTCCCCTCCTTCCAGCGGCACCTCGAGGCGGACAGCGGTGCCCCGTCCGACGGCGGAGGCGATGGCGAGCGTCCCCCTCACTCCTTGGGCGCGCTCACCCATGCCGACGAGCCCGTAGCCCCCCCGGCCTGCCAGGCGGCCCGGCGAGTCGTCGAACCCAACGCCGTCGTCCTCGATGACGACCGTGAGGCAGTCGGCGCGCTGGTCGATCACGATCGAGATCGTGTTGGCCTTCGCGTGCTTGACGGCGTTCGTGAGGGCCTCCTGGACGATCCGGTAGGCGGCAGCCGCGACATCGCCCGGAAGCGGACGGTCTGAGCCCGCGTCCTGCAGGTCGATGCGGACGTCAGTGGCGCCCGCATCCTGTACGAGACGTTCGATCGCGACCGCGAGGTCGCCGCCCACACCAGTCTCGCGGAGCGAGGCAACGGTTCGGCGAGCGGACCGCATGGCGTCGTTGATGACCGAGCGCAGGCTTGTGAGGCTCGCGTCGTCGACCTGCGGAGCCTGTGCTGCGAGCGTCGCCGAGTACAAGGAGGCCGAGGTCAGGAGCTGACCGAGGTCGTCGTGGATGTCTCTCGCGAGACGGTGTCGTTCCTCCCGGCGCACTCGTGTCATCTGCTCCAGGAGTCGGCGACGTTCCTCGTCGATCCGTTCCAGCGCCGCGAGCCGTTCCTGGGCCTCGATCCGCGCGGCAACGAGGTCACTGACGTCCTCGGCGACGGAGAGCACGCCGTTCACTTCGCCGTCCGGGCCGTGGAGCGGCTTGATGCGGGCGTTCCAGGTGTAGCCCCGGAACGGGATCTCGAACGCCAACTGCTCTCCGGATCGGAGCACGGTCTCATGGGCGTCGAGCCACAGCCTGCCGCTGGGCTCTTCCATGTAGAAGTCGCGCAGGTCGACCCCGTCGAGCTGTTCCGGCTCGAGTCCCAGGCGGGCAAGGCCGGAGCCGGCGACGAACGTCAGGCAGAGATCTGTGTCCGCCGACCACAGGATGGTCGGCATCTGCGAGAGCAGCATCGCGAGGCGATCGCCGCGGCGTGCGAGCTCGTCGAGGATCTCCTCGCGGTCACGCCGGTGGCCTCCCCGCTCACCTTCGGGCCGCCCGAGGCAGACGAGCCGGGCACCAGGGCCCAGCGACTCGATGGCAACGGCTTCGAGCGGGACGGGCGCATGATCGCCACGTCCGAGGGTCTCGGCGGTGTCGACGCGCGCGCGGCGCGGCGGCGCCTGCAGCGCCTGGTCGAGCGGCCGTCCGACCAGGTCCTCGGGTGCGACGTCGAGCGCACTGAGCGCGGCCCGGTTCGCCTCGAGCACGTGGCCTCGCTCGTCGATGAGGACCATCGGTTCTCGTGCTGCCGTGAAGGCCAGCCCGCGAAGCTCGTCGCCTGTCGTTGCGGAAGATCCGAACCGATCTCTGCGGCTTCCTACCGATGTGGCTGGATCGGGGTGGTTCATACGCTCGACGAGTGCCCAAGTTCGCCGTGAACCACTCGGCACGCGTGTCGCCGAGCGTCCGAGATCAGGTCCTCCGCACGGTCCGCGTGCTCACCGCCACCGTGGCCGTTCTCGTGGCGTGCGTCCTGGTGCCGGCGTCGGTGGCCGGGTCCGGCGATCCGTTCTGCCCCACCGCAGCGGCGTGCCGGTGAGGGAGATGCCGGTCGGCGGGAGGTCCGAGGTGCTGGAGCTCCTGTACGTCGCGATGATCGCCAGCGACGAGCTCGTCCGACTGAGCCAGCGAGACGGCCACGCTGCCCTGCACGCCGAGTTGGTCCCTGTGCAGCTGCACCTGCACGAGGCGCGGCGACTCGCGACGCAAGGCAACCTGTGATCCAGGTCGGTGATCGGGCGTGAGGGACCGGGTGTCGATGTCCGCGATGTCGTCGATCCGGGTCGTGGCCGAGTTCCAGTCGTCGGCGATCACCGGAGCTGCCATCGAGGCCGCGGCAGCGGAGCTGCACCTCTTGCACCCTGACATCGCAGGGAGCAAGGACGGGACGCTTCACCTGTCGTGCGTCGTGACCGCCTCGAGCAACGACCTCGCGGTCCGCTACCTGATCAAGCGCGTGCGGGCGACGCTGGCGGCGCTGGGTGTCGACGACACGACCGTGATCGTCTTGCTGGTGGAACCGGACACGTAGTCGTACCTGGCCTGCTGGTTCCGCGCGCAGCCACGGCACACCGACGTCTCGGACGAGGCCGGTGAAATGTCGGCTTCTGGGGCATACCCTGTTCGGAGACGGCGCTCCCCGCCCACGGGTGAGGGCCGAGACGTGCAGCGTTGCTCCGGACCCCGGTGACGCATGGGACTCGCCATGCCGTCGCACCGGAGGAGGAACGCCATGGATCACGAGCCCGGCAGGGGGGTCGACCCATGGCCGTGGGCCGAGGAGGCGGCTCGAAGGACGGTGCCGCGCCCAACCCTCGGCTCAGGAGCTTCGGGCGCCTACGCGCAGGTCGCCGCGCTCCTGCACGAGTCGCGCACGGCGGCGCCGGACCAGGTCGGGGCCTTCCTCGCGGCCCGAGCCGGCCGCTTCGACATGCGGGAGCTCTCGATCTACGTGAGCGACTTCGAACAACGCCACCTGGTGCCGATCCCGGGGTCGAGCGACTCGGAGCCCATCGTGATCGACGATTCGACCGGCGGTCGGGCGTACACCACGGCCAGCCAGCTCGACGAGCCCGTCGCCGACGGCACGCGCACGTGGAGCGTGGTGGTCGACGGCGCCGCTCGCCTGGGCGTGTTCTCCGTCGTCTTCTCCGAGATCGACGACGAAGCCCGCTCTCTGGCCAACAGCCTGGCTGGTGTCGTTGCCGCGCTGTTGGTGACCCGAGGGCAGTGCACCGACGCCTACACGGTGCTTCGCCGCAGCCAGAAGCTCTCCCTGGCGGCGGAGATGCAATGGGACCTGCTCCCGCCGTTGAGCCTCGACAGCGGACGGATCTCCGTAGCCGGGTTGATCCAACCGGCCTACGAGGTCGGTGGCGACGCCTTCGAACTACGCCGTGAACGGCGACACGCTCGAGTTCGCCGTCTTCGACGCCATGGGCCACGGCATCGCCTCCAGCCAGCTCGCCCATCTCGCGGTGACCAGCTACCGGCACAGCCGACGGACCGGACTCGACCTGAAGGCCACGTACGAGGCCCTGGACGGCGCCGTCGCCGAGCGAGGGCTCGGCGAGGAGTTCGTCACCTGCGTCCTCGGCCGACTCCACGTCGACACCGGGGAGCTGCAGTGGATCAACGTCGGCCACCCGTTGCCGATCCTCGTGCGCGGCGGCAAGGTCGTACGGACCCTGCACTGCCCGCCGGCGTTGCCGGCCGGGCTCGGCGTGGGCGACGCGGTCGAGGTCGCCCACGAGGTGCTGGAGCCCGGCGACCGGCTGTGCTGCATCACCGACGGCGTGGTCGACGCCCACCGCCCGGGCGGCGAGGACTTCGGCGAGGAACGCCTCCAGTCGTTCCTCTCCCAGGTGGCCGTCGGTCTCGACACGATGGAGACGGTGCGAAGGCTCACCCACACCGTCCTCGACCACCACGGCTACCTCAGCGACGACACCACCGTCTTCCTCGTGGAGTACCGCTGATCGGCGCGTGAGCCGGAGGCGATGCAGAGCGAGGGACCGTGGCGGTGGCGGTCAGCTCAGGTGCTTGCTTCGGGCATCGACTTGCTCGCGCGACGAGGCACGGACGAGGTCTGCTACGACGGTAGGAGAGCTCGGGGTCCGGCGCGGCGTCGCTTCGGCTTCGCTCCCGTCAGGGCGTCCCACGCGGCCATCGCACAGGTGACGACCTCCTCGAGGTCGGTGCGGGTCGCGCCGTCGCGGGCTTGCACGGACATCCCCTCGACCACGGTCGTGAAGTAGCGGGCGATGGCCTCGATCCTGGCCGGCGAGGCGACGACGTCGCCGTCGACGACCCCCTGCCGGAGACGGTCGTGGATGCCGTCGAACACGACCGTGCGCCGAAGGTCGGCGAGCATGGATCGCACCCGGCTGTTCTCGATCGCGCCGGTGGGGGCGGCGAGGACGAGCATGCAGCCGTGCGGCGCGCCATCGATCGTGATGGCGTCGGCGGTGGCACCGAGCATGGCCTCGAACGCATCGCGGGTGTCGGGGTGGTCGAGCAACGCCTGCTTGGGCGGCTGTCCGACGGTCCGGCCGTAGAGCACGAGGGCCTCGCGGAACAGCTCCTCCTTGCTGCCGAAGCAGGCGTACAGGCTCGCCGACGCGATCCCCATGGCGGCGGTGAGGTCGCTCAGGGAGGTCCCTTCGTAGCCGTTCTCCCAGAACAGCTCCAGCGCCTTGCCGAGCGCGACCTCTCGGTCGAACGAGCGCGGCCGGCCGCGTGCACCCATGTCCTCCCCTCCTCTCGAAGAGATCTTTGTTGATCGATCAAAATCTACTTGACGGGTCCCGCGTCTTGCTCGAAGAATATGGATCGTTCGATCTAGAAACCAGGCTCGCAGGAGCGGAAGGGAAACCGTGGCGACCATCGCAGGCAAGACCGTCCTCGTGACCGGGGCCAACCGAGGGATCGGGCACGCCCTGGTCGAGGAGGCCCTGAAGCGGGGGGCGACGCGGGTGTTCGCGGGCACCCGCCAGGACTGGGCCCATCCGGACGACCGCGTCACGGCCGTGGCCTTGGATGTGACGAACCCGGTGCAGGTGCGCGAGGCCGTCGACATCGTCGGGCCGCTCGATGTGCTCGTGAACAACGCCGGTGTGCTCTCGTACGACGACCTGAGCGACCGCGGCGTGATCGAGCAGCACCTGGCCGTCAACCTCTTCGGCACGATCGACGTGACGCAGGCCTTCTTGCCGTCATTGGCCCGTCCTGGGGGACGGGTGGTCAACAACCTGTCCGTGAACTCGTGGGCCGCCTTGCCGATGATCCCCGCCTACTCGATCTCGAAGGCGGCCGCCTTCTCCTACACCCAATCGCTGCGGGCGCTCCTCGGTGGAACGGGCATCACGGTCCATGCCGTCCTGACCGGGCCGGTGGACACCGACCTGATCCGGCACTTCGACGTACCCAAGGCCTCGCCGTGCTCGGTGGCGGAGGCCATCTTCGACGGGGTGGAAGCCGACGAGGAGGACATCTTCCCCGACCCCGCCTCGGCGCCGCTGGCCGAGAGCTGGCGCGCCGGGGCCGTGAAGGGAATGGAGCGCTGGTTCGCCACGCTCGCCGGAGCATCGAGCGCCTAGACCCCCGGACGCCGCCATCCCGCGGTCGGCGACGGACCTGTCGAGGGCGGTGGGTGGCGGGGCAGTGTCGCGAGCGCGGCTCGGCGGCCTTCGAGGAAGCGGCGCTCGGTGGCGTTGGTGGTCAGCTCGAGGGCCCGGTCGTAGGCGGCCCGCGCCTCGTCGCCCCGACCGAGGCGGGCGAGGAGGTCGGCCCGGGCGGCGTGGAACGGCTGGTACTCGTCGAGCGCCGCGGCATCGAGGGACTCGAGCGCAGCCAGCCCGGCGTCGACGCCGCTCAGCTCGGCCACGGCCACGGCCCGGTTGAGGGCGACGACCGGCGTCGGCCGCACGACGAGGAACTGGTCGTACAGGGCGACGATCTGCGACCAGTCGGTGGTCTCGGCCTCCGGCGCGTCGGCGTGCACCGCGGCGATGGCGGCCTGGAACTGGAACGGCCCGGGCTGGTTGCGGCGCAGGCAGGCCCGCACGAGGGCGTGGCCCTCGGCGATCATCATGCGGTCCCACAGGGAGCGGTCCTGGTCGGCGAGCCGGACGAAGGAGCCGTCGGTCGCCGTGCGGGCCGGGCGCCGGGCCTCGGTCAACAGCATCAGGGCGAGGAGGCCGACGGCCTCGGGCTCGTCGGGCATCAGCTCGGTGAGCACCCGGCCGAGGCGGATGGCCTCCTGGGCCAGGTCGACCCGGCCGAGCGACTCGCCCGACGTGGCGGTGTGGCCCTCGGTGTAGATCAGGTAGACGGTGGCCAGCACGGCGTGGAGCCGATCGGGCAGCTCGGCCGGCCGGGGCACCCGGTAGGGGGCGTGGTTGTCGCGCAGCTTCCGCTTGGCCCGCACGATGCGCTGGGCCAGCGTGGCCTCCGGGACCAGGAAGGCCCGGGCGATCTCGGGGGTGTCGAGGCCGCCGAGCAGTCGCAGGGTGAGGGCGACCTGGGCGTCGCCGGCGAGGGCCGGGTGGCAGCAGAGGAACATCAGCCGGAGCTGATCGTCGGCCACCACGTCGACGAAGCCGTCGAGCTCGTCGAGGTCGGGGTTGGGTTCGTCCATGTCGTCGTCGCCCTGGAGTCGGTGCGCTGCGAGGTGGCGGTCGTCCCGCGTCGACTCCCGCCGGAGGCGGTCGATGGCGCGGTTGCGGGCCGTCGTGGTGATCCAGCCGCCCGGGTTCGGCGGCACGCCCTTCTCCGGCCACTGCTGCGCCGCGATGGCGAACGCCTCCGCGACCGCGTCCTCGGCGAGGTCGATGTCGCCGAGGACGCGGATCAG
>JAODBP010000351.1 GCA_025464025.1 Actinomycetes bacterium
CGGTGGCGGGCCTTGGCCCTGGCCTTGTCCCTGGCCGTTCCGCGGCGGGCCGGCATCGTCGACCGTGGTGCCGGCGGCGAGCTGGCGCAGGGCCGAGATCGACGGCTGGAACAGGTAGGCGCCGCCCGTCGTGGTGACGAACCGCTGCAGGAGCGCGATGTGGTCGGGCCGGCCGCCCGGGAGGGTGAAGCTCCGGTTGCCCCGGGCCTGGGAGATCACCGGGTCGACGCCGTCGCCCCGCCGGGGGAAGTCGTCGTCGTTGACCCACCGCGACTGCACGAACTCGAACTGGCGCTCGATCGAGCTCTGGTAGCAGAGGAACAGCAAGCCCCGGTCGACGGCGGCGCTGGCCGGCGTGCCGTCGTACGACGGTCCGTACGGGATGCCCCGGCGGAGGAGGCGGTGGGTCTGCGTCTCCGACTCGCCGCCGTCCCTCGTCCGCGAGTCGCGGGGGTACACCTTGCGGATGTGGGCGGCCCGGGGCACGACCCGGCCGTCGGGGTCGGCGCCGAACTCGAAGTCGTTGATCGTCGACGGGTCGAGGTGGGCGGGGTCGTCACCGCCCGACTCCAGCGGCGCCCCGCTCGGGAAGCGGCCGACGAGCTTGGCGCCCATGAGGTCGGCCGGGATCCCCTCTGCCGCCGCGGTGGCGGCGACGAAGGCGCGGAAGCCGGAGACGTCCTGGCGGAGGCGCCGGAAGACGAGGTACGAGCCGTTCCTGGTCCACGACGGGCCCGACCGCGAGAGGGGGCCGGGCTGGTCGTTGGTGTCCTGGCCCGGCTCGGGGCGGGCGATCTGGGTCGGGTAGCCGACGACGAACTCGCCCGGCCACAGCAGGTCCTGCCCGGGGAGCCCCTGGTCGGGGTCGGCCGGGTTCTGCCGGGCCGTCACGCCGCGGATGCCGGGCTGCGAGATGCCGTCGCGGAAGCCGAAGTGCTCGTGGCCGGGCTGGTCGGCCCGGGTGTCGCCGGCCTGGTCGAAGGCGACCGCGATGCCGGCTTGCTGGAGGGCCAGCACCTGGTCGGCGACCAGCCGGGCCAGCGCGCCGGCGCTGTCGGCGGCCAGCAGCAGGAGGCCGTCGACGCCGCCGGCGAAGGGCCCGACCCAGCGGGCCGGGGCGCTGGCGTCGTCATCGCCGAGGCGGCCGGCCCGAGCGGCCATGCCCTGCCGGAACGCGTCGGGGAAGCCGGCCGTGCCGGCGCCGAGCCGCCCGAGGCCCGTGGCGGTGAGGGCCACGTTGAGCCACTGGGAGGTGGGCACGTTGGCCTCGCTGCCACGGCGCGAGCGGGCGTCGGCGAAGAGCTGGTTGAACCGCAGGACCTCGTCCGCCGTGGCCACCTGCTCGACGACGGCGGCCAGCCAGCGACGGGCCGCAGCCGTCTCGCCGAAGCGGAGGAACAGCAGCCGCTGGTGGTCCTTGTTGAACCCGGCGAGGACGTTGCCCTGGATGTCGGCGAGCTCGATGGTCGGATCGGGGTCGGCGGCTGCCGCCGTCGTGCCCCCCACCGGGAGGAACGGGCCGAGCGTGCCCAGGGCGGCGCCGAGCCCGCCGGCCCGGAGGATGGCACGGCGGGAGAGCGGTGCGTTGGTCATGGCCGGCACGCTCTGCCCCGTCCCTGTGAACGGGCTGAGGCGACCCTGCGCGTCTTCGTAGAGGTCTCCCAGGCACAGCAGATCCACAGGAACCCGTGCGACGATGCCGCCCATGGCCGAGGCACGCGTGCTCGTCGTGGACGACGACACCAACATCACCGATCTCGTCGGCACCGCGCTCCGCTACGAGGGGTTCGAGGTCGCGCTGGCTCACGCCGGGCGGGCGGCCATCGACGCGGTGGCCACGTTCCGGCCCGACCTCATCGTGCTCGACGTGATGCTCCCCGACCTCGACGGCTTCGAGGTGAGCCGGCGGCTCACAGCCGACGGCCGCCGGGTGCCGACGCTCTTCCTCACCGCTCGCGACGCCACCGAGGACAAGGTGCGGGGCCTCACCCTCGGCGGCGACGACTACGTCACCAAGCCGTTCAGCCTCGAGGAGCTCATCGCCCGGGTCCGGTCGGTGCTGCGGCGGGCGGGGGGCGAGCAGCAGTCGGCCCGGCTCTCGTTCGCCGACCTGGAGATGGACGACGACACCCACGAGGTGTGGCGGGGCGGCAGGTCGGTCGAGCTGACGGCCACCGAGTACAAGCTGCTGCGCTACCTCCTGGCCAACGCCCGCCGGGCGCTGTCGAAGGCCCAGATCCTCGACCACGTCTGGGAGTACGACTTCGGGGGCGACGCCAACGTGGTCGAGACGTACGTCAGCTACCTCCGCAAGAAGCTCGACCCGCTCGGCCCGCCGCTGATCCAGACCATCCGCGGCGTCGGCTACAGCCTCCGTTCGGCCAAGGAGTAAGGCGTGCGGTTCTCGCTCCGCGCGCGGTTGCTGGTGGGTCTGGTGCTGCTGGCCGCCGTGGGCATCGTGGTCGTCGAGGGGGTGACCTACACGTCGCTGCGGTCGTTCCTCGACGACCGGGTCGAGAAGCAGCTCGACGCGGCGCGGGACCCGATCTCCCGGTCGCTCCAGCCGGCGAACCAGCCGGCCGCGCCGCCCACCCGGCCCGACGGCACCCAGCCGGCCGGGCCGCCACAGGTCACCCGGCCCGACGCCCCGCCCGGCACCTACGGCGAGCGACGCAACGCGGCGGGCGAGATCGTCGCGTCCACGTCGGTGGGCCTCGTGCTGCTGCCGGCCGTCCTGCCCCCGCACGACTTCGAGATCAGCGGCTACCGGGTGCGGTCCGAGGCCATCCCCGGCGACCAGACGCTCGTCGTGGCCGTGCCGGTGGCCGACGTGCACGCGACCTTGCGCCGCCTCCTCCGGCTCGAGGCGGCCGTGACCGCAGCCGTGCTGGTCGGCCTCACCGTGCTCGCCTGGTGGGTGGTGAAGCTCGGCCTCCGACCCCTCGCCCACATGGAGGAGACGGCCGAGGCCATCGCCGACGGCGACCTCGCCCGCCGGGTCGGCGACGACGACCCCCGAACCGAGGTCGGCCGGCTGGGGCGCTCGCTCAACGTCATGCTCGGCCGCATCGAGGAGGCGTTCGCCCAGCGCCAGGCGTCCGAGGACCGGTTGCGCCGCTTCCTCGCCGACGCCTCCCACGAGCTGCGGACGCCGCTCACGTCGATCCGGGGCTACGCCGAGCTGTTCCGGCGGGGCGCCGACCGCCGACCCGACGACCTGGCCAAGGCCATGCGCCGCATCGAGGACGAGGCGGCCCGCATGGGTGTCATGGTCGAGGAGCTCCTGCTGCTGGCCCACTTCGACCAGGGCCGTCCGCTCGACCGCCAGCCGGTCGACCTCGCGCCGCTGGCGTCCGACGCCGTCGACGACGCCCGAGCGGCCAGCCCCGACCGCACCATCGACCTGGTGGTCGACGGCGCGGTGCCGGTCGAGGCCGACTCGGCTCGGGTCCGCCAGGTGCTGGTGAACCTGATCGGCAACGCCGTCCGGCACACGCCCGCCGATGCGTCGGTGTCGGTCCGGACCGCGGTCGACGGCGGGTGGGCCGTGCTCGAGGTGGCCGACACGGGTGACGGGCTGGCGCCCGGTGACGAGGAGCGGGTGTTCGACGCCTTCTACCGGGGGGACCCGGCGAGGCAGCGCGACACCGGCGGCTCGGGGCTGGGGCTCGCCATCGTCGCCGCCATCGCCGCCGCCCACGACGGCACCGTGGCGGTGTCGAGCGTGCCCGGCGAGGGCGCCACCTTCACCGTCCGCCTGCCGCTCGCGGCTACGCCTTCACTCGCCGCGCCACCGCGTCGGTGAGGTCGTCGAGGACGGGGACGACGTCGCCCGGCAGGGCGAGCGACGCCTCCCACTCGTGGAGCTCCCGGTTGACCCGGGTGGCCAGCTCGGCGCCGACCGGCGTGAGCTCGACCACGACCCGCCGGCGGTCGGCCGGGTCGGGCGTGCGGACGACCCAGCCGGCGGTGGTGAGCCGGTCGAGGGTGAGCGACATGCCGCCCGTGGTGCGGCCGAGGACGTCGCAGATCGCCGTCGGTGCGGATCGACCGCCGGGCGCGGCGCGGATCACGCCGAGCACGAGGTAGTCGGCCAGCGCGATCCCGTGCGCACCGGTGATGCCGTCGAGCACCTGGGTCACGGCGAGGTTGAGGCGGACGATGGCGCCGAGCAGGCCGCCGTCGTCCCAGGACGTCGTGGCCGTCACCTCGAGATGCCGAAGCGCTCGAGGCCGTAGCAGTCGATGGCGTTCTGGCGCAGGAACATGCGGCACTCCTCGGCGTCCATGCCGGCCTCGTGGCACAGGCGATGGGCCACGGCGCGGGAGTCGGGCCAGGTGCCGTCGGTGTGGGGGTAGTCGGTCTCGAAGAGGATGTGCTGGAGGCCGACGGCGTCGCGGCTCTTGAGGCCGTGCATGTCGTCGAACACGCAGCCCCACACCCGACCGTGCACGATCTCGCTCGGCGGGCGATCGAGCTTCACGCCTCCGGCGTCCGACCCGGCGGCCACGATGTCCATCCGCTCGAGCTGGTACGGCATCCACCCGATCTGGCTCTCGGCGAAGGCGATCTTCAGGGTGGGGAACCGTGAGAGCGAGCCGCTGAACACCCAGTCGCACAGCGACCCGGCCGCGTTGTGCGACGACAGCGCCATGGTGGTGGCGAGCGGCGCGTCGGGCGAGGTGGTGGGCATCTACGACGACGAGCCGATGTGCATCGACACTGTTGTCGCCGTCTCCTCGCACGCCTGACAGAGCACGTCCCACTCGCCCGAGTAGAGCGACGGGAACCCGAGCTTCGACGGGTTCTCGGAGAAGGCGATGGCGTGGCTGCCCTTCGCCGTGCAGCGGCGGACCTCGTCGGCCGCGAGCTGCGGGTCCCACAGGGGCACGAGCGTCAGCGGGATCAAGCGGCCCTTGGCGTCGCCGCCGCACCACTCGTCGATCATCCAGTCGTTGTAGATCTCGAGGCAGGCCTGGGCCAGGACCTTGTCGGCCCGCTCGGCGAAGCCCTGGCCGGCGAAGCGGGGGAACGTGTTGGGGTAGTTGATGGCCACCTCGACGTGGTTGGTGTCCATGTCGATCAAGCGGGCCTTCTTGTCGTAGACGCCCTCGCGGAAGTCCTCGTAGATGGCCGGCACGTTGACCTGGTCCTCGGGGGCGTAGCCGGCGGCGGCGTGGAGGAGGCCGGTCGGCATGACCAGGTCGTCGAACAGCCACAGGTCGCACCACCGGCCGTCGGGGTCGTCGCGGGTGAAGCCGTAGTGGCCACCCTCGAAGTGGAGGCTGACCTTCTCGCGCGACACCTTCGGGCCCCGCTCCCGCAGGTCGGCCGGGAGCTCCTCCTGCCACAGCTCCCGCGGCTCGAGGATGTGGTCGTCGACCGAGATGATGAGGGGCAGGTCGTGCTCGGCAGGCGTCGTCATGGGGTCCTCCGCAAATAGCTTTCTGCAAAGCTACCTGGCCCAGGTGCGAGCTTGCGAGCTCCGCATCAGCACAGTGGTTCTTTCGGACGCTCGCGGCGGGTGGATCTGTCGGCAGACCTGCTAGAGGTTCATGAAACGTCCGCCGTCGACGACGAGGGTCTGGCCCGTCACGTAACGGGCCTCCTCCGACAGCAGGAACAGCACGGGCGGCGTGTTGTCGACCAGCGGATCGCCCAGCCAGCCCAACGGCACCTTGGTGGCCAGGCGGGGCTGGAGCGACGGGTCGTTGGCGAACGCCGCGGTCAGCGCCTCGGTGGCCGACAGCGGCGACACGGCGTTGACGGTGTGGCCCCGGTGGGCCCACTCCCGGGCCAGGCTCTTGGTGAACCCGCGGAGGCCGCCCTTCACCACGCCGTAGAGCGGGTTCATCGGGCTGCCCTCCATGCCGGCCGGCGAGGTCATGAGGACGAGCCGGCCGTCCCGCTCGGGCAGCTTCGGCAGGGCGCACTGGGCCACGTGGAAGGCACCCGTGAGGGACACGTCGGCGTGGTCGCGCCACTCCTCCCGGGTGACCTCGATGAGCCTGGCCGGCATGCTCGAGAGCCGGCTGGTGGCGTTGTGCACCACGCCGTGGATGATGTCGAACGAGTCGAACGCAGCTTCGACGTCCTCCCGCTCGGTCACGTCGCACTTGATCCAGACGGCGCCGTTGCCGGCCTCGTCGGCCGTGGCCTTCCCGTTGTCGCCGTGGGAGGTGACGATCACCTTGGCCCCGGCGCGGGCCGCGCCGATGCACAGGGCCTTGCCCAACCCGGCGCCACCGCCGGTGACGAGGATGGTCTTGCCGCTCAGGTCGATGGTCACGGGACCAGGACCGTTCCGCCGTCGACGACGAGCGTGGCGCCGGTGACGCCGCTCGACTCCTTGGACGCCAGGAGGGCCACGGCCCCGGCGACGTCCTCGACGGTCGGAGGACCGAACGTCGGGATGGCGACCTCGGGGCCGCCGACCCGGCGGGCCACGCACGAGACGCGGATGCCGTCGGCGCCCCACTGGCGGGCCGCCGTCTTGGTGAGCGAGCGCACGCCCTCGGCCGCCGTGGCCAGCGGCACCAGGCCGGCGGCGCCGGTGAGGCCGAAGCTCGGCGTGACGAACACGATGTTGCCGCCGGTCCCGGCCATCCGGGCATGGGCGGCGTGGGCCGCGTCGATGGCGTCGCGGATCGGGAGGTCGCACCGGCGGTCCCAGTCCTCGGCCGTCAGGTCGGCGAGCGAGACCTCGTCGAGGTCGCCGGTGACGACGTGGACGACGACGTCGACGGGACCCTCGGGACCGACCAGCTCGGCGCCGTGGGCGGCGAGGGCGTCGGTGAGGGTTCCGTCGTCGCCACTGACGTGGAGGGTTCGGCCGCTGAGGAGCATGGGCGGCATGGTAGGGAGAGCCGGTGATCGAAGAGCGATTGGGCCTCGAGGGCAAGCGCATCGTCGTCGTCGGCGCCGGCGGCGGCGGGATCGGCACCGGCATCGTGAAGATGCTCGAAGAGGCCGGGGCCGAGCCCATCGGCATCGACGTCGACCCCGAGCAGGGCTACCGAACGGCGGACGCGGCCGACGAGGCATCGGTCACCGCCGCCCTCGCCGACGTCGACGAGCTCGACGGCCTGGTCCACGTGGTGGGCGGGTTGCCCACGGCCCGGTGGGACAAGGTCGTCGACGCCCCCACCGAGGCGTGGCTCGAGGTCCTCACCCGCAACGTGATCACGGCGACCGTCTCGACCCGGGTGGTCGCGCGGAAGCTCCTGGCCGCCGGCCGTCCCGGCTCGATCGTGAACATCGCCTCCATCGTCGGGCTGGAGTCCATGCCCTACGGCGCGCCCTACGCGGCGTCGAAGGCGGCGCTCATCAACTTCACCCGGACCGCCGCGGTCGAGCTCGGGCCCCACGGGATCCGGGTGAACGCCGTCGCCGTGGGCACCATCCGCGTGCCGCAGAACAAGACCCGGGCGCCGGCGCTGGACACGCCCGAGACCAAGGCCGTCCTCCCGCTGGGCCGCCGGGGCACGCCCGAGGACATCGCCGGGCCGGTGCTGTTCCTGCTCTCCGACCTGGCCGGATTCGTCACCGGCTCGGTGCTCACCGCCGACGGCGGCGCCACGGCCCGTCCCGGCTACATGGACGCCGACAACCTGCCGGTGTTCGTGCCCGAGGGCGAGCTCCGGTCGAGGCTCACCGGTCGCTGAAGCGCAGTTGGGTGACGACGGCCCGGTGGTCGCTGCCCGGGATGGTGGCCTCGTCGACGTCGCGGACGACGACGTCCTTCGACACGAGGACGTGGTCGAGCAGCGCGAACGGCGGGCCCGGCTTGTTCGTCGGCCAGGTCGTGGCCAGGCCCCGGCCCCGCTCCAGGTGGGCGTCGAGCAGGCCGTGCTGGAGGAGCGCCCGGAAGCCGTGGTGCTGGCGGGTGGCGTTGAAGTCCCCGGCCAGCACCAGCGTGCCCTTGGTGCGCTCGGCCTCGTAGTCGAGCTCGGCCAGCTGCTGGCGCAGGATGCCGAGGCCGGCCAGGGGTTGGAGCGTGTGCACGGCGAAGACCGTCGCCGGACCGGACGGGAGGGCCACCTCGGCCGTGAGGAGCGGGTAGCCGACCAGGTCGCGCTGGCGCTGGTCGGTGAGCGGGTAGCGGCTCCAGATCAGCGCGCCGAAGGCGGTGGCGCCGCCCCGAGCATCGGTCATCCGGTACTGCAGGTCGTCGAGCGCCGTGATCCGCTCCAGGGCGCGCGCCATGTCGGGGGACAGCTCGAGCACCACGAGCACGTCCGGGTGCAGCGACGCCAGCCGTGCAGCCGCCCGGGCCGGATCGGGGTTCCCGTGGTAGGTGTTCGCCGAGACGACCCGGATCGTCGGGCCGCGGCCGGTGCGGTGCTCCCGCGGCCACCAGCGGACGTCGGGCCCGACCCAGACGAGGTGGCAGAGGACGACGACGGCGGCGACGCCGACCATCAGCCGTCGACGGGTGATGGTGGCGCCGGCGAGCACCAGCCAAGCCGGCAGCAGCAGCCAGAGGGTGAGCGACTCGAGGGCGAACGGGCGGCCCAACCGGTCGAGCAGGCCGACGATCCGCAGGGCGGCGAAGCCCGCGAGCGGTGCCAGGACCAGCCACCCGGCGACGGACACGGGCCGGCGTGCGGGGGAGGCCGTCACGCCCGGCATCATGGTGCATGGACACCCACGTCGGATGCGCGCTCTCGTTCGACGTCGATGCCGGGACCGAGCTGCTGCTCCAGATCGCCCCGACGGTGGTGGCCAGCGAGGAGCTGACGCTCAGCATCGGCGAGGTGCGCGAGCTGCCGGGCGCTCACGGGGCGCGCCTCCACGTCATCACCGCGCCGGCCGGCCGGCTCGACGTGACGTACTCGGCCACCGTCCCGCCGGGGGAGCCGGGCCCGTCCGTGCCGCTCGACACCGACGTGATCGACGCCCTCCGGCCCAGCCGCTACTGCCCGTCCGACGCCCTCGAGGGGTTCGCCCCCACGGAGCTGGCCGGGGTCGACGACGTGGCCGACTGGGTCTTCGAGCGCTTGGCCTACGTGGTCGGGGCCAGCGGTCCGCTCGACACGGCGATCGACACGCTGCTCGCCGGCCGGGGCGTGTGCCGCGACTTCGCCCACCTCACGATCGCCCTGTGCCGGGCGACGGGCGTGCCGGCCCGCCTGGTGTCGGTGTACGCCCCCGGCCTGTCGCCGATGGACTTCCACGCCGTGGCCGAGGTGCACGACGGCGAGCAGTGGCACGTCGTCGACGCCACCCGGCTGGCGCCCCGCCACTCGCTCGTGCGGATCGCCACCGGGCGCGACGCCGCCGACACCGCCTTCGCCATGACGCTGGCCGGGAGCGCCGAGCTGCTGTCCACCGAGGTCACCGCCGTGATCGACGGCGACCTCCCACTCGACGACCACCGCTCGCCGGTCGTGCTCCCGTCCTAGGGGCAGGAGGGTCGTCGTCGACGGCAGCAACCTCGCCCCCACCGTCGCGCTCAGGTGACGGCGAGGTCGGCCAGGTCGAAGGTGTCGACGTCGAGCACGCCGCGGTCGGTGATGCGCAGCTTCGGGATGGCGGTGAGGGCCAGGAAGCTGAGCTGCATGAACGGGGCGTCGATTGTGGCCCCGATGCCGACGGCGGCCGCGCTCACCGCTTCCAGCACGTCGGCCACCTCGTCGAACGGCCGGTCGCTCATGAGCCCGGCGATCGGCAACGCGATCTCACCGATCACCTCGCCGTCGTGCACCGCCACCTGGCCGCCGCCGAGCTCGGCCAGCCGGGCCACGGCCCGGGCCATGTCCCGCCGGCCCGCCTCGGTGCGGGGTCCGACCACGACGACGTTGTGGGCATCGTGGGCCACCGTCGACGCCAGGGCGCCCTCGAGCGGGCCGAAGCCGGTGACGTAGCCGGTGCCGATGCGGCCGGTCCCGCGGTGGCGCTCGACCACGGCGACCAGGGCGACCTCGGGGCCGGCCGTCGCCAGGTCGACCTCCTCCTGGGTGGTGAGGATGGTGCCAGGAACCAGGCCGATCACCTTCGTGATGCCATCCGGTTCGGGTGTGGCGAACGCCTCGGGTGCCGGTCGTGCGCCGAGCCGCACCGAGTGGCGCATCCACGCCGGCGGCGGCGCGTCGGGCACGGCACCGTCGACGAGTCGGCCGTCGCGGGCGACGACCTGGCCCTTCTGGAGGACGAGGGAGGGCTCCCACGTCGAGAGGTCGTCGAACACCAGCACGTCGGCCTGGAAGCCGGGCCCGAGGTGCCCGAGGTCGCGGAAGCCGTGGTAGAGCGCGCCGTTGGTGCACGCCGCGACCAGCGCGTCCTCCATCCGCACGCCGGAGGCCACGGCGATGCGGGCGCAGTCGTTGACGTGGCCGGCGGTGCGCAGCAGGTGCGGCTCGCGGTCGTCGGTGCACAGGGCGACCAGGTCGGTGCCGAACCGGGTCAGCAGGGGCGACAGCTCCCGCACGTTCCGGCTGGCCGAGCCCTCGCGTGCGAACACCCACATGCCCTTGCGGCGCTTCTCGAGCGCCTCCTCGTAGTGCACGCACTCGTGGTCGGACTCGACGCCGGCGGTGAGGAAGGCGTCGAGGGCGGCGCCGGTCAGGCCCGGCGCGTGCCCGTCGACCCGCCGGTGCCCGGCGGCGGCGATCTTGGCCAGGACCTCGGGGTCGCCGGCCGCGGCGCCGCGCCAGTCGCCGATCTCGGCCACGCCGACGGCGCCGTGCTCGCCCAGCAGGGCGCTGACGCCTGCGCTGTCGATCACCGCGCCAGCCGACTCCCAGTGCGACACCGGCACCGAGGCCGACGCGCAGACGCCAAAGGTGAACGGCAGCCCTTCGGCTGCCTGGGCCAGGGCCACGATGCCCTCGATGCCGAAGACGTTGCCGACCTCGTGCGGGTCGGCGGCCACGGCGGTGGTGCCGTGCGGCAGCACGGCACGCACGAACTCGTCGACCCAGAGCTTGGTGGACTCGAGGTGCATGTGGGCGTCGACGAACGCCGGGGTCACCGAGGCCCCGTCGACGTCGATCACCTCGAGCGCGTCGCGGCGGCCCCACGCCACGACCCGCCCGTCGGCGATCGCCAGGTCGGTCGGGATCCACTCGCGGGTGGCCGGGCTGAAGACCCGGCCGCCGGTGAGCAGCAGGTCGGCGGGCTCGTCGCCCCGGGCGGCGGCGAGGGCGCGGAGGGTGATCGGGGAGCGGGCCACGTCAGGCGTAGGGCGGCAGGTCGCCGGCGGCCATGTCGGCGTACATGCGGCGCAGCTCGACCGAGCCGCGGTCGCACTTGAGGTGCACGTTGGCGGTGAGGTCGGTGGCATAGGCCGGCGGCAGGGCGTCGAGGATGTGGCGGTCCTCCTCCTGCACCTTGGTGTCGAAGCGGACGATCTCCTCGACGGCGAGCGGGTCGCCGGCGTCGTTGCGCATGACGAGCTGCACGAGCCGGCTCGTGCTGTCGTCGACGGGCACGCATCCCTTCACCATGATGTGCACGAGGCCGTCGGGGTACTCGATGCGGAACACGCCGAGGAAGGGGCCGACGACATCGATGGTCAGGTTGCGCTCGCTCTCGCCCACGTCGCCCGGCTTGGCCTTGATCGGCAGGACGGTGGCCATGCGAATGCCCTCGGCCGTGCGCTCCACGAGCCGGGGCGACGGCACGCGCGTGTCGTCGCTGCCGAACGTCCCGCTGTGCACGAACGAGAGGTGGGCGCCGTCCATGTTGTTGTCGAGGAGGTGCGGCGCGCTGCAGGCCCACTCGTCGTCGAACTCGTGGAGGTTCCACCAACCGTCGTCGTCGTACTCCGGCAGCTCGGGGATGCCGCCGATCGGATCGGGGTCGAGCGACGCCCAGACGATGCCGTAGCGGACCGTCGAGGTCACCAGGTCGAGCTGGGCCTTCGGCGGCAGCGTGCTGCCCGGTTCGAGGGCCGGGATGGCTCGGACCTTGCCATCGCTGCCGTACTCCCAGCCGTGGTACGGGCAGACGATGGCGCCGTCGTCGCACTGCCAGCCGGCCGACAGTCGGGCATCGCGGTGCGGGCAGCGGTCGGCGGCCACGGATGCCTCGCCATCCGGGTCGATCCACACGACGAGATCGGAGCCGAGCAGGCGGCGGTGGTGGGGCCGCCCGGCCAGGCGGTCGACGAAGCCGAGGGGATACCAGAAGCGCCGGAAGGCCGCGGTGTCCGAGACGAGCATGGGCCCAGTCTCGGACACCCCTGTTTCCCGCCCGTTTCGGCGGGTTGACAGACTGTTGAACTACGACCGGTGCACTACGAGCGGGCCTTCACCATGCGGCGGATGCCGTCCTGCCACGGCACCTTGCACGGGCCGGTGATGGCCAGGCGCTTGGTGTTGTCGGAGATGGCGCTGCGCTGGGTGCCGGGGAAGTCGCCGACCTGCACCTCCACCGGTCGGCCGAGCTCCTCGCCGATGAGGGCGCACCACTGCTGGGCGCTCACCGGCTCGTCACCGGCCCAGTTCACGATCGTGGCCGGCACGGTGGCGGCGTGGAGCAGCGCCTCGGTCTGCTCGCAGATGTCGTCCTCGTGGATCGGGCTGTAGACGCACGGGTCCCAGCGGGTGACCACCGGCTTGCCCTCGAGGGCGGCGGCCAGGTGGTTGCCGGGCAGGCCGCCGTTGTCGCCGTACGAGGCGTTCATGCGGGCGATGATCACCGGCAGGCCGAGCGACCGGGCGCAGTAGCGGGCCACCGCCTCCTGGCCGATCTTCGACACCGAGTACGCCGGGGCGTGCATCGAGTTGGCGTCGCCCAGCGGATCGGTCTCGACGTAGGGGAGGGTCGGGTCGTCCTTGGG
The DNA here is from genome assembly GCA_025464025.1 of Actinomycetes bacterium. The sequence goes on from JAODBP010000351.1 coordinate 12,785, forward strand.
CCGGTAGGTCGAGAACGTCGACATCACCAGGGCGGCCTTGGCCTTCCGGCAGTGCTGGAGCAGCAGGCCGGTGCCCTCGGCGTTGTTGCGGATGGCGCTGTCGTAGTCCAACCCGCCGCTCTGGTCGGCGGCCAGGTGCAGCACGTAGGTGAAGTCGTCAGGCAGGTCGCCGAACTCGCCGTCGCCCAGGTTGATGGCTCGGGTGGTGACGCCGTAGCCCTCGACCCGGGTCTTGGTCTCGGGGTCGCCGAAGCGTGCGATGCCCCACACCTCGTTGTCCTTGGCCAGGTACCGCGTCAGGGGCTCGGCGATCTGGCCGGCGGGTCCGGTGATGAGGATCTTCTCGTCGGTGAGCATCAAGCGGGAACGTACTGTGCGCGCATGGATCCGCGAAGCCCTGTCCTGGTCGGTGTCGCTGCCGAGGTGCGGCGCGACGAGGAGCTGCCCGGGCTCGACCCGGTCGGGCTGATGGTCGCCGCCGCCGAGCGGGCCTTCGCCGACGCCGGCATCGACAGCAGCCTGACCGGCGCCGTGCTCGTCCCCCGCGGCTCGTGGGGCGCCGGTGACCCCGAGCGGGTGGTGGCCCAGCGGCTCGGCGCGCCCGAGGCCCGGACGACCATGGCCGAGCTGGGCATCCCGCAGCTCTCGATCATGCGCCGGGCCTGCGAGCTGATCGTCGACGGCGTGGTCGACGTCGCCCTCGTGGTGGGTGCCGAGCACCGCCACCGGCAGGGCGTGGCTCGGCGGGCCGGGGTCGAGCTGCCGCCCCTGCCCACGACCGGGGCGCCGGCCGACGAGGTCCTGAAGCCCCACGACGAGTTCATGACCCGACCCGAGATCGAGCGGAAGCTCACGGTGCCCGCCCACCAGTACGCCGTCATCGAGTCCACCCTGCGGGCCGCCGCCGGCCGCACGCCGGCCGAGCACGTCGAGCACCTCGGCCGGCTGTGGCACTCGTTCGCCGAGGTGGCGGCGAACCACCCCGACGCCTGGGACCGCTCGAACCCGTCGGCCGACGAGATCGCCACGCCGAGCCCGAGGAACCGGATGATGGCGGCGCCGTACACGAAGCTCCTCGTGTCGCAATGGACGGTCGACATGGCCGGCGCCATGGTCTTCATGTCGGCCCGGGCCGCCGAGGCGGCCGGCGTGGCCACCGACCGGTGGGTGCACCCGCTCGCCTTCGCCGAGTCGAACCTGATGGTGCCGATGCCCGTGCGGCGTGACATCCACCGGTGGCCGGCGTTCGAGCTGGCCGCGGCCAAGGTGTTCGAGCTGACCGGTCGATCGATCGGCGACGTCGGCCCGATCGACCTCTACAGCTGCTTCCCGGCTGCGGTCGAGACGTTCGCCAACGAGCTCGGCGTCGGCTTCGACCGCCCGCTCACCGTCCTCGGCGGCATGACGTTCGGCGGCGGCCCGCTCAACAACTACACGTTCCAGTCGGTGGTGGCCATGGCCCAGCGCCTCCGTGCAGAGTCGGGTGCCGTGGGCCTCACCACATCGGTGAGCGGGCTCCTCACCAAGCCGGCGATCGCCCTGTGGTCGACCGATCCGGGTGACCGCCCGTTCGCCTGGGCCGACGTCACCGAGGAGGCCACGGCGGCGACGGCCAAGGTCGAGGTCGACGGCGACGTCACCGGGGCCGGCACGGTCGTCGGGCTCACCGTGCTCTACGAGGACGGTGAGCCGGCCACCGGCGTGGCCGTCGTGCAGGTCGGCGACGTCCGCACCGTCGCCCTCACCGACGACCGCGACACGGCGGCCGACATGGTCGTCACCGAGTGGGTCGGCCGTGACGTCAAGGTCCCGACGGCCGGGGTGCTCACCACCTAAGCGAACCCGCGACGGATGGTGGACACATCTGTCCACCGGTCGGCGCGGGTTCGGTCAGGCGGGGGTGGAGATGCCGACGCCGCCGCGGGTGTCGGCGCCGAACTTGGCCTTCTCCTTGGCGATGTCGAGGTGCTCGATGCCCTTGCGGCCCTCGAGGGCGACCTCGTCGAGCAGGTCGGCCGGGATGATCCACGCGACCTCGAACTCGATGCCGTCGGGATCGTGGGCGTAGAGGCTCTTGGTCGTGCCGTGGTCGGAGGCGCCGACGAGTGCGCCCTTCGCCGTCAGCACGCCGGCCAGCCGCTCGAGCTCGTCGAGCGTGTCGACCTCCCAGGCCAGGTGGTAGAGCCCCACCGAGGTGCGGCCGGCCCCCGAGGGGGCGGCCGCATCGCCGACGGTGAACAGGCCGAGGTCGTGGTCGTTGGTCGACCCCGGCGCCTGGAGGAACACGGCACCGTTCCAGCCCTCGGGCCCGATCGGGATGCGCCGGAAGCCGAGCACCTCCTCGTACCAGGCCGCGCTGGCGAGCGCGTCGCGGACGTAGAGCACGGCGTGGTTCAGGCGCTGGATCGGCATGTCCCCTCCAACCTAGTTGCAGATACAACTATTCCAAGGCGTTGCTCATTCGAGTCCGTACTTCGGCATGGCGCCGGAGAACGAGTGCTCGTAGAGGCCGTAGCCCACGTGGCCGTCGTACTCGAAGCGGGCGGCGTGGTCGACCACGGCGTACGCGCCGAGCACCCGGATCTCCGGCACCTGGTAGACGACGCCCTGCACCACGAGGTCGGGCCCCTGCCACATGCCGTGGCGCCAGTCGGCCTCGAGGCCGTAGCCGGTGCCGACGGCGAGGAAGTTGGCCAGCAGCGGGGTGCACGTGATCTCGATGCCGGCGTCGGGGAACGAGATCGTCGAGCCGGTGAGCAGGCGGATGCCGGGCTCGAACGTGTGGTCGTGCTCGGTGCGGCCCAGCTCTTCGACCCGGCCGTCGAGCCAGACCCGCTGGGCCTGCTCGAGCGTGCGGGTGCCGTCGGCCTTCTCGGAGCAGATGTAGTAGAGGCAGTGGTCCTCGAAGCGCATCGGGAAGTAGCTCCACATGCCGCCGCCCATGACGTTCTGGCCCTGGCGGATGCCGTCCGGCTCCTTCTCACCGACGGGCCGCACGCCCCACGAGCGGTCGCGCGAGCCCCACGTCGTCTCGGGGCTGACCTTCAGCTCCTTGCCGTTGACCGAGAGGGTCCCGCTCCACGAGCCCATCTGGGCCAGGCGCTGGGTGTCGAACATGACCCGGCTGCCGTGGCGGATGAACTGGTTGGGCTCGGGGATGGCCGGGCCGAAGCCCTCCCACGTGAGGTCGCACTGCACGGTGTGCTCGTTGGCCTCGGTGACGAAGCGCAGCTTCTTCAGCGGCTCGAGCACCTCGACCCGCAGCGGCCCGACCGAGATGTCGGCCCGATCGCCGAGGGGGCGGGACGCCCGCACCACGTGCTGCTCGTCGCCCAGGCGCACGGTGATGAACGCATCGGTCACCCCGAGGTTCGGGTACTGGCCGAGGCCCATGATCGCCATCCACTCACCGCCGGTGTCGAGGGCGTTGAAGTAGTAGCGGTCGTAGAAGTTGCGGTCGCTGGTGGCCGGGTGGGCGATCCACTCCGACGCCTGGTGGACGGGAAAGTCGTCCCACGAAGACACGGTCATTGGGCGACCTTAGGCACGACTCCTCACGTCGCGACGCCTCGGCACTAGGTTCGCCCCATGGAGTACCGACAGCTCGGACGCAGTGGCCTGACCGTCTCGGCGGTGGGCCTCGGCTGCAACAACTTCGGCATGCGCATCGACGCCGACGCCACGGCCAAGGTCGTGCACCAGTCGCTCGACGAGGGCATCACGTTCTTCGACACGGCCGAGATGTACGGCGGCGGCAAGTCGGAGGAGTTCCTCGGCGCCGCTCTCGGCAGCCGGCGCGACGAGGTGGTCATCGCCACCAAGTTCGGTGGTCCCAAGGGCCCGGGCAAGGACCAGGCGCCGGGCTCCCGCCGCGACGCCATCCGGGCCTGCGAGGACAGCCTGCGCCGGCTCGGCACCGACTACATCGACCTCTACTACCAGCACTACCCCGACCCGCTGACGCCGATCGACGAGACGCTCGAGGCCCTCACCGACCTCGTCGGCCAGGGCAAGGTCCGCTACGTGGCCTCGTCGAACGTCACCGGCTGGATGGTCGCCGATGCCGACCACATCGCCTCGCAGCAGGGCTTCCAGCGCTTCACCGGGTGCCAGATCGAGTGGAGCCTGCTCAACCGGGCCGTCGAGGCCGAGATCGTGCCGGCCTGCCGGAAGTTCGAGCTCGGGATCGTCCCGTACTTCCCGCTCGCCTCCGGCCTGCTCACCGGCAAGCACCAGCGCGGGGTCCCCTTCGCCGAGGACTCGCGCATGTCGAACGCCTACTTCGCGGCGGCGGCCACCGACGAGAACTGGGACCGCATCGAGCGCCTCACCGCGGTCGCCGAGGCCGGCGGCCACACCATCCTCGAGCTGGCCGTGTGCTGGCTGCTCTCGCAGGACGGCGTGTCCTCGGTGCTCACCGGCGCGACGAAGGCCGAGCAGGTGACGGCGAACTGCGCGGCCTCCGACTGGCGCCTGTCGCGCGACGAGATGGCCGCGGTCGCCGAGGCACTGGCCGGCGGTTGATCCTCTGCAGCGGGACCCTCGGTCGGGTCCCGTTCGCGGACAAGGCCCGGGCCGCGGCGACGGCCGGCTTCACGGGCATCTCCATCTACCACCACGAGGTGGTGCCCGGCCTCCGCGCCCTGCTCGACGACCTCGGCCTGGCCGTGGCCGAGGTCGACGGCGCCATGGCGTGGCTGGCCGGCCAGCCTGGCCCGGAGCCGGCCCGGGTCCTCGACCTGGCCGCCGAGCTCGGGGCCCGGTCGGTGACGGTCCTGGAGGCGACGGGGGAGCGGCCCGAGCCCGGCCTGGCCGCCGACGCGCTCGGCGAGCTGTGCGAGCGAGCCGTGCCCCTCGGCCTCGGCGTGCACGTCGAGCCGTTCGCCTGGTCGGGCGTCGCCACCCTCGCCCTGGCCCACGAGATCGTGGCCCGCTCCGGCCACAGCAACGCCGGGATCCTCCTCGACACCTGGCACCTGGTCCGCGGCCCCGACGCCGGCCGGCTCGACCCCGCCGCGCTCCACTCCGTCGTCGCCGTGCAGGTCAGCGACCCGGCGCCGGTGCCCGGGCCCAACCTGCGCGACGAGTGCATGGCCGACCGCTGGCTCCCCGGCCCGGTGTCGAAGGCGATCCTCGACCAGCTCCCCGACGTGCCGGTCGAGATCGAGGTGTTCGGCCTCCCCGGCACCCCGGCCGTCGCCGCCCGCGCCGCCTACGGTGCGCTCCATGAGCTCGTCACCGGATAGGTCACTCGGGGTCGTCGTGGTGGGCACCGGGTTCGGGTGCCTCACGCACGTGCCGGCGCTGCGGGACGCCGGGTTCGAGGTGAAGGCCCTCGTCGGCCGCGACCCGGAGAAGACGAAGGCACGGGCCGAGCGGTTCGAGGTGCCGCTCGGGCTCACGTCGATGGAGGAGGCGCTCGCTCTCGACGGCGTCGACGCCGTGTCGGTGGTGACGCCGCCCCACACCCACCACGACCTGGTGGTCGCCGCGGTCGAGGCCGGCAAGCACGTCGTGTGCGAGAAGCCGTTCGCCACCGACGCCGCCGAGGCCCAGCGCATGCTCGACGCCGCCGAGGCCGCCGGCGTGGTGCACCTCCTCGGCACCGAGTTCCGCTTCGGCACCGGGCAGGCGCTGCTCCGCCGGGTGGTGCAGCGGGGCGACATCGGTGATCCCAAGCTCGTGCTGTTCCTGCTCGAGATGCCGCTGATCGCCGACCACGGGGCCGAGGTGCCCGAGTGGTGGGAGGACCGGGGCGAGGGCGGGGGCTGGTTCGGCGCCCACGGCTCGCACTGGATCGACCAGGTGCAGTCGATGCTCGGGCCCATCGCCGGCGTGAGCGCGTCGCTGCCGGTGGTCTCCGGTCGCCCCATGTCGGCCGAGGACACCTACACGGTGCACTTCCGCACGGCGTCCGGGGTCGAGGGCGTGCTGCACTCGACCGCCGCGTCGCGGGGCCCGATGCTCATGGACCAGCGCGTCACCGGCACGAAGGGCACCGCGTGGGTGCAGGGGGAGGAGGTGCACCTGGCCACGGCGGCCGGCACCGGCCCGGTCGACGTGCCCGGGGACCTGAAGCTGGACGGCCCGGTGCCTCCGCCGATGGACCTCATGGTCACGGCCTACGACTGGATGCACTCCACCGGCATCGACCGCCACCCGTACGCCCGGCTGTTCTCCGTGTTCCGCCACCGCATCGAGGGTCGGGTCGTGGCCCAGGACCCGCCGCCCGCCACCTTCGCCGACGGCGTGGCCGGCATGAAGGTCATGGACGCGATTCGCCGGGCCGACGCAGAGGGGACCTGGGTTCCCATCTCGAACTGACTGGGGTAAGATGTTTGCAGCGATACATGCATCTATCCCGCAGGAGGGTGACGTGGCAGACCAGACCGCCGAGCAGCAGGCCGTGGCCGAGCTCGGGTACCGGCCGTTCGATGGCGACAACCACTACTACGAGGCCGAGGACGCCTTCACCCGGCACCTCGACCCGAAGCTGGGTGAGCGCGTCATCCAGTGGTGCCAGATCGGCAAGCGCAAGTACCACGTCATCGGCGGCAAGGTCAGCCACGCCGTGACCAACCCGACCTTCGACCCGGTGTCGCCGGCCGGCGCCATGGCCGAGTACTTCCGCGGCAACCCCTCGGGCAAGCTCCCGATGGAGTACCTCGGTCGGCCCGAGCCCATCCGTCCCGCCTACCGCGACCGCGACGCTCGCCTGCAGACGATGGACGACCACGGCCTCGAGAAGATCTGGCTGTTCCCGACCCTCGGCATGATCTACGAGGAGCCCCTCAAGCACGACGTCGAGGCGGTGGGCCACCTGTTCCGGGCCTTCAACCGCTGGATGCTCGAGGACTGGGGCTTCGCGTACCAGGACCGCATCTTCGCCGGCCCCTACATCTCGCTGGCCGACGTCGACTGGGCCGTCGAGGAGCTGGAGTGGGCGCTCGAGAACGACGCCCGCACCTTCGTCATGCGCCCGGCACCGGTGTGGACGGCCAACGGCCCGCTCCCGCCCGCCGACCCGCACTTCGACAAGTTCTGGGGCCTGGTCAACGAGTCCGGCATCACGGCCGTCGTCCACGCCGGCGACACCGGCTACTCGCTGCAGGGCTACGCCCCGGAGAAGGGCTTCTCGGCGTCGTTCGGCGGCGGCAGCTTCCGCCCGAACCTCGGCATCCTGCACATCGGGATCGAGCGGGCCATCTACGACTTCCTCGGCTCGGTCATGGTCGACCGCCTCTTCGAGCGGTTCCCGAACATCCGCATGGCTTCGGTCGAGAACGGTTCCGGCTTCCTCGGCGACATGTTCAAGAAGCTGCGAGGGGCGTCGGCCAAGGCCCCCGGCCTGTTCAAGACCGATCCGGTCGAGCTGTTCCGCGAGAACGTGTGGATCAACCCGTTCTGGGAGGACGACGTCCGCGAGACCGTCGACCTCATGGGCGCCGACCGGGTCGTCTTCGGCTCGGACTGGCCCCACATCGAGGGCATGGAGCGCCCGCTCGACTACCTGGCCGAGCTCAAGGTGTTCACCGACGAGCAGCGCAAGCAGATCCTGCTCGACAACGTCTCGTTCCTGAACGAGCGCCGCCCCGCCTAGCCCTGGGTTCTGGGACGCTGGCGCACCTGTGCGGTGCACCAGCGTCCACATCCAGTCGGAACGCGTCGGAAGAAGTTGACATGTCGGGGATTCCCGACACATCATGAGGGCGTGGCAAGCGACCTCGTGTTCAGCGCACTGGCCAATCCGGTGCGCCGCCAGCTCCTGGAAGTGCTGACCGAGGGCCCCCGCACCGCGGGGGCCCTCGCCGCGCCGTTCGAGCTCAGCCGCCCGGCGGTGTCGGAGCACCTCGCGGTCCTCCGCAAGGCCGGGCTCGTGCGCGAGGAGCCGTCGGGTCGTGAGCGCCACTACCACCTGACCGCCGGGCCCCTGGCTGCGGTGGACGAGTGGCTCCACCCGTTCGAGCGCTACTGGCGTGACCGGCTGCGCTCGCTCGCTGACGCCATGGAAGAGGACCCCTCATGACCGCCTTCGAGGTCGACCAGTTCCTGCCCCACCCGCCGGCCAAGGTGTGGCGGTTCCTCACCGAGCCCGACGCCGTGGCGACGTGGTGGGCCGCCGCCCGCGACATCAAGCCCGTGGTCGGCCACGCGTTCACCGTCGACATGGGCGCCTGGGGTCACCAGCCGTGCGAGGTGCTCGAGGTCGTCGAGCCCGAGCGCCTCGTCTACTCCTTCACCGAGCGGTGGCAGCTGACGTGGACGCTGGTCCCCGAGGGCACCGGCACCCGCCTGCTCCTCGAGCACTCTGGCTTCGACCTCGACGACCCTCAGGACCGCTTCGCCTTCGACAACATGGGCCAGGGCTGGCGCGACGAGATCCTGCCCCGCCTCACCGACGTCCTCGCCGCCGACTAGCTGTAGATCCCATCCACGTTCGTCAGGGTGGCTGCCGGTATCGCCCCGTCT
>JAODBP010000013.1 GCA_025464025.1 Actinomycetes bacterium
CTCGCCATCGAACCGGGGAACGAAAAGGCCAAGCAGGGCCTGAGCGACCTCGGCAAGTAGCCTTGCCCGCCATGGCGCGGCAGTACTGGGTCGAGACCTTGGGCTGCCCCAAGAACCAGGTGGACTCCGACAAGCTCGTCGGGACGCTCACGGCCGACGGCATGGTCCCGGCGGCCGGGCCCGACGAGGCCGACCTGGTCGTGGTGAACACCTGTGCCTTCGTCGAGTCGGCCCGCCAGGAGTCGGTCGAGGTCATCCTCGGCCTGTCCGACGCCCGCAAGGCCGGCGCCGAGCTCATCGTCACCGGGTGCATGGCCGAGCGCTACGGCGAGGAGCTGGCGGCCGCCCTGCCCGAGGTCGACGCCGTGCGCGGCTTCGGCGTGCCGGTCACGCTCGGCACCAAGCCCGCGCCGCCCTCGCTCGACCTGCTGAACCTTCCCCGGCCGGCGAGCTCGTCGCCGTGGGCCTACGTGAAGGTCGCCGAGGGCTGCGACCGGGCGTGCGGGTTCTGCGCCATCCCGACGTTCCGGGGCCCGCAGCGGAGCCGGACCGTCGAGTCGATCCTGGCCGAGGTCGACCAGTTGGCCGCGCCCGGGGTTCGGGGTGTCCCCGGCGTCAAGGAGATCGTGCTGGTCGCCCAGGACCTGGCCTCGTTCGGCCGCGACCAGGGCCAGGGCGTGCGCTCGATCGTGCCCCTGGTGCGGGCCGTGGCCGAGCGGGTCGAGCGCACCCGGTTGCTCTACCTCTACCCGTCGGACCTCACCGACGAGCTGGTCGAGGCCATCTGTGCCACCGGCGTGCCGTACTTCGACCTGTCGCTCCAGCACGTGTCGCGCCCGCTGCTGCGGCGCATGCGCCGGTGGGGCGACGGCGACCGGTTCCTCGACCGGATCCAGGGCATCCGCGCCGAGGAGCCCGACGCCGCGTTCCGCTCCAACTTCATCGTTGGCTACCCCGGCGAGACCGAGGTCGACCACGACCGGCTGCTGGCCTTCGTCGAGGAGGTGCAGCTCGACTGGTGCGGGTTCTTCGCCTACTCGTCCGAGGACGGCACCCATGCCGCCGGCCTCGACGGCACCGTGCCCGACGGGCTCGTGGCCGAGCGGCTCGTCGAGCTCACCGAGCTGCAGGACCGCATCACGGCCTCACGCCGCGACGACCTCGTCGGTCGCACGGTCGAGGTCCTCGTCGATGCCCCGGGCGTCGGGCGGACCCACCGGGAGGCCCCGGAGATCGACGGCGTGGTCCACGTGCCCGACGACCTGGCCGTCGGCTCGTTCGCCACCGTGGAGGTGGTCGCCGCCCTCGGACCCGACCTCGATGCCGTCCTCGCCACCGCCGACGTCGGCTGACGTGGCCATCCGCACCGGCACCTACGGGCCCTCGGCCATCGCCACGCCCGCCAACGGGGTCACCCTCGTCCGCGTCCTGGCCACACCGCTGCTGCTCGCCTGGATCGTCGACTCGGGCGCGTCGTGGCCGGCCGAGGCGCTGTGGATCGCCCTGTCGCTCACCGACGGGATCGACGGCTTCCTCGCCCGCCGCCACGGCTCGACCCGCTCCGGCGCGTTCCTCGACCCGCTGGCCGACAAGTTCCTCGTGCTCGGCGCCATGGTGTGCCTGGTCGACATCGACGTGTTCGGCTGGGTGCCGGTCGCCCTCATCGCCTGCCGCGAGGTGGCGATGAGCGTCTACCGGTCGGTGGTCGGCACCAAGGGCGTGTCGATCCCGGCCCGGCGGACGGCGAAGTGGAAGACGGTCGTGCAGGACCTCGCCGTCGGCCTCGCCTTGGTGCCGGGCGTCGGCGACGACCACCCCGGCGCGGCCCGGGCCGTGCTCTGGGTCGCCGTGGCGCTGACGCTCTACACCGGCGCCGAGTACCTGCGCGACGCGACGAGGAGGAGGGCTGTCACGTGAGGTGCGAGGTCGTGGCGGTGGGGACCGAGCTGCTGCTCGGGCAGATCGTCGACACCAACTCGTCGTGGATCGGTGAGCAGCTGGCCCTGGCCGGGATCGACAGCCACTTCCAGACCAAGGTCGGCGACAACCTCGAGCGCATCGTGGCCTCGATGCGGCTCGCCCTCGAGCGGAGCGACGCCGTCATCGTGTGCGGCGGCCTCGGCCCGACCCAGGACGACATCACCCGTCAGGCCATCGCCCAGGTGATGGGCGTCGAGCTGGTGCGCGACGAGGCGATCGTCGAGCGCATCCGGGCCATGTTCGGTTCGCGCGGGCGGGAGATGGCGGCCAACAACCTCCTCCAGGCCGACGTGCCGGTCGGCGCCCGGGCCCTGGCGACCCAGCCGGGCACCGCGCCGGGCCTGGTCTGCCCGATCGGCGACAAGGTGCTCTACGCCGTGCCGGGCGTGCCGTCGGAGATGAAGGAGGTGGTCGCCGCCGAGGTGGTGCCCGACCTCCAGGAGCGGATGGGGGAGCGGGCCGCCATCGTCAGCCGGGTGCTGCGCACGTGGGGCCTGGCCGAGTCGACGCTGGCCGAGGTCGTCGGCCCCCGGCTCGAGGCACTCGACGCCACCGGCAACCCCACCATCGCCTTCCTGGCCAGCGGCATCGAGGGGATCAAGGTCCGCCTCACGGCCAAGGCGCCCACCGAGGCCGAGGCGTTCGCCCTCATCGAGGCCGAGGATGCCGAGCTGCGGGCCCTCCTCGGCCCGCTGGTGTTCGGCGTCGACGACGACACCATGGAGTCGGCCGTCGGCGTGCTGCTCGAGGACCGGGGGATGACGCTCGCCGTGGCCGAGTCGATGACCGGCGGCCTGGTGGCATCTCGCCTGGTCGACGTGCCCGGCTCGTCGAAGTGGTTCAAGGGCGGGGTCGTCGCCTACGACAGCGAGATCAAGTTCGACCTGCTCGACGTGCGGCGCGGTCCGGTCGTGTCCGAGGAGGCGGCGATCCAGATGGCCGAGGGGGTCCGCCGCCGGCTCGGTGCCGACGTCGGCCTGGCCGTCACCGGTGTTGCCGGTCCGGCCGAGCAGGAGGGCCAGCCCGTCGGCACCGTGTGGCTCGGCTTCGCCATCGGCGAGACCGCCGAGGCGACGCAGATGCGCCTCCCCGGCGGTCGCCAGCAGATCCGCCAGTTCGCCACCATCTCGCTCATGGACCAGGCGAGGAAGCGGCTCCTCGCCCTCGGCTAGGTGGAGATCCCATCCACGTTCGTCAGGTGGCACCGGGTCGCCCCGTTTGTTGCGTCCTTTGCCTTTCCCCCTGACGCGAACGCCCGATGTCCATGGCGCGACGTCGCACTGACGAACGTCCTTGGGATCAACGGCTAGGCGGTGACGTCCCGCCGGGTGAGCAGCACCATGGCGACCCCGGCCGCCACAGTGGCGTAGACGGCCGCGGTGAGGAGCGCCCGACCCAGGCCGAGCTCGCCGGTGCCGCCGTTGATGACGGCCCGGAGCACCTGGCCCGGGTACACGCGGTAGCCGGTGCTCCACGAGTCGACCGTGATGTTCTCGAACGGGCCGGCCCAGGCGAAGCCGACGCCGAGGGCGAGGGGCGCCGAGCGGAAGATGACGGCGAGCGTCGTGCCGAACACGGCCCAGCCGGCCACGCCGGCGAGCACGGTCCCGTAGTCGCGGAGGGCGTCGCCGATGCTCGCCACCGAGAACCACGCCGATGTGGCGACGTCCTGGCCCGGCGCGGCCAGGAGCGACACCACGAACGTCGCGACCTCGGCGAGCAGCACGACGCCGGCGGCGACGAGCAGGACGCCGATGAGCTTGCCGAGGATCACCTGGAGCCGGTGCGGGTTGCGGAGGAGGAGGGACCGGTAGGTGCCGCTGGAGAACTCGTTGGCCATGAGGGCGATGAACGTGACGAACACGAGGAAGCCCACGAACGAGGCGCCGACGGCGAACGCCTCGGTGCCGCCGCCGTGGGCGGCGAGGCGCTCGAGGGTGGTGCCGCCCTGGGGGCCGACCGGGCCGCTGGCCGGTGCCCCGGAGAACACGGCGAGGGTGGCGACGACGGAGAACACGACCGCCCCGAGGGCGGCCAGCAGCAGCGGCTTGCGCCGGCCGAGGCGCTGGAGCTCGGCCTTGACGACGGGGATCATCGGGCACCTCCCTGGACCATCGTGAGGTAGCGCTCCTCGAGGGTGGAGCGCTCGGCGTGCAGCTCGACGAGCACGATGCCGGCGTCGTGGGCAGCTCGGTTGACGGCGGCGGCGGTGCGGGCCGGGTCGCCGTCGACGGTGGCGACGAGGTGGTCGTCGCGCCGGACGACCCGGTGGCCGCCGCCGGTGAGCAGCTCGGCCAGCCGAGGCAGGTCGTCGATGCGTTCGGGGGCGATGGCGAGGCCGTCGCTCCCGGCGAGGAACTCACGGGCCGGGCCCTGGAAGAGCGTGCGGCCGGTGTCGATGAGCACGAGCCAGTCGCAGACCTGCTCGAGCTCGCTGAGCACGTGCGACGAGACGAGCACGGTGCGGTCGGCGCGGGACAGGCGGACGATGAGCTCGCGCATCTCGCGCATGCCCTGGGGGTCGAGCCCGTTCGACGGCTCGTCGAGGATCAGCAGCTTCGGGTCGCCGAGCATGGCGGCGGCGATGCCGAGGCGCTGCTTCATGCCGAGCGAGTAGCCGCGGTACCGGTCGTCGCCCCGGCCGCCGAGGCCGACGAGCTCGAGCAGGGCCGGGATGCGGTCGGCGTCGTGACCGCCGACGGTGGCGAGCACCCGGAGGTTCTCGACGCCGGTGAGGGCGGGGTAGAAGGCCGGGCTCTCGATGAGGGCGCCGACGTCGTGGAGGTAGGCGGCCGGCCGGTCGATGGGCCGGCCGAGGACGGTGGCGGTGCCGGACGTGGGCCGGACCAGGCCGAGGAGCATGGCCATGGTCGTGGTCTTGCCGGCACCGTTGGGGCCGACGAAGCCGGCGACCACACCGGTCGGGAGCTCGAGATCGAGCCCGTCGACGGCGGTGCGGTGGCCGTAGCGCTTGGTCAGCCCCGAGGTGGCGAGGGCGATGGAGGTCATGGGCCCATCGTGGGGGTGGGCCGGCCCGCCGTCGTCGGCCGGGGGAGGGCTCCCCGGCTGCGCCCGTGGGCGTACTACTGGGCCCAGCCGGGGCGCACGAGGCCGGCCTCGTAGGCGTAGACCACGAGCTGGGCCCGGTCGCGGGCGCCGAGCTTGACCATGGCCCGGCTCACGTGGGTCTTGGCCGTGGCGCCGCTCATGATGAGGCGGGCGGCGATCTCGTCGTTGGTGAGGCCCTGGCCGACGAGGGCCATGACCTCGCGCTCGCGGTCGGTGAGGGCGTCGAGGCCGGGCACCGCGCCCGGGTCCTTGGCCCGGGCCGCGAACTCCTCGATGAGCCGACGGGTCACGCCGGGCGAGAGGAGGGCGTCGCCGGCGACCACGGCGCGGATGGCGCGCAGCAGCTCGGCCGGCTCGGTGTCCTTCACGAGGAAGCCGTTGGCCCCGCTGCGGATGGCCTCGAAGACGTACTCGTCGAGGTCGAACGTGGTGAGCACGACGACGCGGACGCCGGTGAGGCGCTCGTCCTCGGCGATGCGGCGGGTGGCGGTGAGGCCGTCGACGCCGGGCATGCGGATGTCCATGAGCACCACGTCGGGCCGGTGCTCGACGGCGAGGCGCACGGCCTCGTCGCCGTCGGCGGCCTCGCCCACGACCGTGATGTCGGCCTGGGCGTCGAGGAGGGCGCGGAACCCGGCCCGCACGAGCGCCTGGTCGTCGGCCAGCACCACGGTGATCATGAGATGGGGATCCGGGCGGTCACGGCGAAGCCGCCGGGTCGGGGGCCGGCCTCGAGCGTCCCGCCCAGGGCGGTGGCCCGCTCCCGCATGCCGGTGATGCCGTTGCCGGGGACGGCGGTGCCGCCGAGCCCGTCGTCGGCCACCTCGACGACGAGGGCGTCGTCGTCGAGGCCGAGGCGGACCGTGGCCGTGCGGGCGTGGGCGTGCCGGGTCACGTTGGTGAGCGCCTCCTGGACGATGCGGAAGGCGGCCAGCTCGACCGCGGTCGGGAGCGGGGGCAGCTCGGCTCGGTCGAGGCGGATGTCGAGCCCGCCGCCGCGGACGGCGGCGACCAGGGCGTCGAGGTCGTCGAGCCGCGGCGTCGGGGCCCGGGGCGCGTCGTCGCCGGCGCGGAGGAGGTCGAGGGCCGAGCGCAGCTCGTGGAGGGCGTCGCGGCTGGCCTCCTTGATGTTGGCCAGCGCGGTCCGGGCCTGCTCGGGCTGCTCGTCGACGAGGTGGAGGGCCACGCCGGCCTGCACGTTGATGAGCGAGATGTCGTGCGCGAGGACGTCGTGGAGCTCCTGGGCGATGCGGAGGCGCTGCTCCCCGGCCCGGCGCCGCTGGTCCTCCTCGGCGGTCCGTTGCCGCTCGGCGAGCTGCTCACGACGGGTCCGCACCAGCTCGGCGATGGCCGGGACGGCGGCGAGGAAGCCGGCGACCACGAGGAGGTGGAGCCAGGCGATGTCCCCGACGTGCTTCGGGTCGACCACCTCGGCCACGACGAAGCCGGCGTAGCCGACGACAGCAGTGAGCCAGGTGGCACGGGCCCGCCCGGCCATGACGGCGCCGACGATGGCGACGACGATGCTGACGAAGATCGGCCCGAACGGGTAGCCGAGGCCGATGAAGACGTCGGCCGCTCCCATGGCGACGGCGACGGCGACGACCGGCCAGCGGTCGCGGACGGCCAGGGCCAGCGGGCCCAGGAGCACGAGGGCGACGGCGACGGCGTCCATGCCCTTGCGGTCGGGCTGGTTGCCGGCCGCGCCGAACGAGCCGACGAGCTGGAAGGCGCCGATGGCGACCGCCATGCCCAGGACCCTCCGGCGCGCGCAACCCACCGTCGAACGGTAGGCGGGGGCGGTGGTGCTGTCGTCGTCCGGCGGGCGCATCGCCGACTGCGCCCGCTGGTGTAGGTCGGCCGCCGGGTTCAGCTCCCGGCCGGCTCCTTGCGGAGCGACGCCGAGTTGATGCAGTAGCGGAGGCCGGTGGGCGGCGGGCCGTCATTGAACAGGTGGCCGAGGTGCGAGTCGCACCGGGCGCAGCGCACCTCGGTGCGGACCATGCCGTGGGAGCGGTCGCTGATCTCGTCGATCGGGGCGCCGTCGACGGGCTGCCAGAACGACGGCCAGCCCGAGCCCGACTCGAACTTCTCGCCGCTCTCGAACAGCGGGGCGTCGCACACGATGCAGTGGTAGGTGCCGGGCTCGTGGTCGTCCCAGAAGCACCCGGTGAAGGCCCGTTCGGTGCCGTTCTGGCGGGCGACGACGTACTGCTCCGGGGTGAGGCGCTCGCGCAGCTCGGCGTCGTCGATGGTCACCTTCTCGGTCATGGGGTCCAGGCTAGGGCCGTGAGACTCTTCATCGCCCTGTGCCCGCCGCCCGACGTGCTCGACGTGCTCGACGGCCTCGCTCGGCCCGAGGCCGCAGGGGTGCGGTGGACCACGCGCGACCAGTGGCACGTGACCCTGCGCTTCCTCGGCGACGTCGAGCTCGCCGAGGGGCAGGTGCTGCTGCAGTCACTCGCCGGGTTCCCCGGGCGTGAGGTCGCCATCGGCCCCGACACCCAGCGGTTGGGGCGGGCGATCCTCGTGGCGCCGGTGACGGGCGCGGACGACCTCGGTGCCGAGCTGACGCCCGATCGGGAGTTCATCGGCCACCTCACCCTCGCCCGCTCCCGCCGCAAGCACATCCCCGACGAGCTCCTCGGCCAGCCGGTGGCGGCCTCGTGGACGGCGACGTCGGTGTCGCTCGTGCACTCGACGCTGGCACCGACGGGAGCGGTCTACGAGGAGCTCGGGACCGTGCCGCTGGAGGGTGCTTGAACGAACGCCTGTTCGGGCGTACGGTGTGCCGCATCACATCGGTGTGATTCGAGCGGCCTTCGTGCGTCCTTCGTGCGTCCTGGAGTGCCAAGTCTCACTGTCACACCCCCTTCGTAGGGTCATCCCATCGGACCGCACGGTCCTCACGATCCGCACGACCGACAGGAGCAGCAGGTGGCAGTGGAGCGAGATCTCAAGAGCACCAACGACCGGGCCAAGGCCCTCGACATGGCCCTCGGCAACATCGACAAGACCTTCGGCAAGGGCTCCATCATGAAGATGGGCGAGAAGGGCAGCATGCGGGTGGAGACGATCTCCACCGGTGCCCTGGCCCTCGACCTGGCGCTGGGTGTGGGCGGCCTGCCCCGCGGCCGCGTGGTCGAGATCTTCGGCCCGGAGTCCTCGGGCAAGTCCACCATGGCCATGCACGTCGTGGCCGAGGCCCAGCGCAACGGCGGCATCTGCGCCTACATCGACGCCGAGCACGCCATGGACCCGGCCTACGCCGCCGCCATCGGCGTCGACATCGACGAGCTGCTCATCTCCCAGCCCGACACGGGGGAGCAGGCGCTCGAGATCTGCGACATGCTCATCCGCTCCGGTGCGCTCGACGTGGTGGTCATCGACTCGGTGGCCGCCCTCACGCCCCGGGCCGAGATCGAGGGCGACATGGGCGACAGCCACGTCGGCCTCCAGGCCCGGCTCATGTCCCAGGCCCTGCGCAAGCTCACGGCCAACCTCAACAAGTCGAACACGATCTGCATCTTCATCAACCAGCTGCGGGAGAAGATCGGCGTGATGTTCGGCTCGCCCGAGACCACGCCGGGCGGCCGGGCGCTGAAGTTCTACTCCTCGGTCCGGCTCGACATCCGCCGCATCGAGTCGATCAAGGACGGCGTCGAGGTCGTGGGCAACCGCACCCGGGTCAAGGTCGTGAAGAACAAGGTGGCCCCGCCGTTCCGGCAGGCCGAGTTCGACATCATGTACGGCAAGGGCATCAGCCGCGAGGGCTCGCTGCTCGACATCGGCGTCGACCTGGGCATCGTCAACAAGTCGGGTGCTTGGTACACCTACGACGGCGAGCAGCTCGGCCAGGGCAAGGAGAACTCGAAGAACTTCCTCTCCGAGAACCCCGAGCTGATGTTCGAGATCGACAACAAGATCCGGGTCCAGGTCGGGGGCCAGCTCCACGACGGCTCCGAGCTCCCGTCCGAGGACG
>JAODBP010000018.1 GCA_025464025.1 Actinomycetes bacterium
CCAGTCGTCCTTGGGGAAGTGGGCCGGCACCCAGTCGACGATCACGCCGATGCCCGCAGCGTGGAAGGCGTCGACCATGAACCGGAAGTCGTCGGGCGACCCGAACCGGGCCGTCGGGGCGTAGTACGACGACACCTGGTAGCCCCACGACGGTGTGTACGGGTGCTCGCTCACCGGCATGAGCTCGACGTGGGTGAACCCGAGCTCGACCACGTGGTCGACCAGCTGCACGGCCAGCTCGCGGTAGGTGAGCGGACGGTCGCCCTCCTCCGGCACCGTGCGCCACGAGCCCAGGTGCACCTCGTACACCGACATGGGGGCGTGCAGCGGGTCGGTCGCCCGCCGCTGCTCGATCCACGCCTCGTCCTGCCACTCGTGCCGCGACTCGGCCACGATGCTGTTGGTCCCGGGGGGGGCCTCGGTGGCGAACGCCATGGGATCGGCCTTCAGCCGCAGGTACCGCTGCTGGGTGAGGATCTCGAACTTGTACTTGGCCCCGGGCTCGACGTCGGGCAGGAAGATCTCCCACACCCCGCTCGACCCCATCGACCGCATGGGGTGGAGCCGTCCGTCCCACGAGTTGAAGTCGCCCACCACCCGCACGCTCCGGGCCGACGGCGCCCACACCGCGAACGACGTCCCCCACGTGCCCTGGTGCTGGCGGTGATGGGCCCCGAGCATGCGCCACAGCTGGTGGTGCCGACCCTCGTTGAACAGGTAGATGTCGAGGTCGCCGATGGTGGGCCAGAAGCGGTACGGATCGCCGACCTCGAACACCTGCCCGTCGCCGTACGTCACCTTGAACCGGTACTCGGGCACCTCGGCCGACGTCACCGAGCCGGCGAACACCCCGCCCGGGTGGGCCTTCGCCATCGGCACCTCGGTGCCGTCGCCCAGCACCGCCACCACGTCGGTGGCCGCCGGCCGCCAGGCCCGGATGATCCACCGCCCGTCGCCGTCGGGGTGGATGCCCAGCACCCCGTGGGGGTTGCCGTGCTCCAGCCGTACCAGCTGTTCGATCCCCGGGTCGGCCACCTCAGCCTTGCGCGGTGCGTTGCTCACGAGCCGACTCCTCCAGGATGCGCTGGACGGCGGACAGCGGGATCCCTACCCAGTCGGGTCGATGGGACGCCTCGTAGGCCACCTCGTAGACGGCCTTGTCGAGCTCGAAGGCGGCCAGCACCAGCGCCCGGTCCCGCTCGCTCGCCGGCAGCACCGCCTCAACGCCGTCGGCGGCCAGGTAGCCCTCGAGGAACCGGTCGCGGTTGTGCTGCTCCCACGCCTGGCCCAGGGCGTGCAGGTCGGGGTCGTCGCCGTGCTCCCGCAGCCCGACCTCGGCCGCGTAGTGGAACGACCGGAGCATGCCGGCCACGTCCTTCAGGGCCGACGACGGCCGGCGCCGCTCCTCCAGCGGCCGGGCCGGCTCGCCCTCGAAGTCGAGCACGTACCACCCGGCGTCGGTGCGCATGACCTGCCCCAGGTGGAGGTCGCCGTGGACCCGGATGGCGGGCCCGGCCTCGGCGTTGCGCAGCGTGTCGTAGACGGCCGCCACCGGGTTCTTGGCCACCTCGGGCGTGCGGGCCAGCTGGGTGAGCATGTCGTCGGCCCACCCCTTGGTGTCGGCCGCCGTGATGCCGAAGGCCTGGGCCAGGGCCACGTGCATCTCGCCCGTGATGCCGCCCAGCCGGCACGCCTCGGGACCGAAGTCGCCGCCGGCCTCCTCGGGCGCCACCCGGGCGTCGTAGAGGTCGCGCAGCGACGTGAGCGCCAGCTGGAACCCATCCACCCCGCCGGCCAGGAACTCGGTGACCACGGCCAGGTGCCCGCCCCCGCCCTCCCACACCCCGACCGGGCTCGGGACGGCGGTGAACCCGGTGGCGGCCAGCGCCCGGGTCACCTCGACGTCGGGGTTGGGCCCGTGGTCGATCCGCCGGAACAGCTTGAGGATGAGGCGCTCGTCGTACACCACCGACGTGTTCGACTGGTCGGCCCCGAGCAGCCGGGCCCGCTCGGCCTCCTCGCCGGGCGCCGCCTTCTCCAGCAGGCACAGCGCCAGCTGCGGGTCGACGGCGGCGTCGTAGGCCACGGCCCGGCCGAGGGCGGTGTCGATGTCGCCCAGGACGGCGTCGCCCTTGCCCTCGAGGAAGGCCTCGTAGGTGTCGGCCGGCCGCAGGCCGAGCACGACCTGGTACGTCGAGCGGGCCCCGTGGTCGGGCACCTCCACCAGGAGGTGGAGCAGGGCCGGCCACTCGTCACGCAGGACCTCATCGGCCACCACCTCGACCTGGGCCGCCGCCTGCTCGTCGCCGCCGAACCACCGCTGCTTGGGCAGGTAGTCGACGAGGGCGCCGACGAGGGCGACGGGCTCGATCACGCGCTGTCCTCCGTCAGCTGGAACCAGAAGTAGCCATACGGCGCCAGGGTGACGAAGTACGGCAGCTCGCCGACCCGCGGGAACGGCACCCGGCCCAGCAGCTCGTGGGGGTTGTAGCCCTCGTACTTGGCCAGGTGCAGCTCGCAGGGCTGCGCGAACCGGGACAAGTTGTACACGCACAGGGCGATGTCGCGCGCGCCCGTCTCCGGATCGGTGAGCTCGCGGGTGAAGGCGAACACGGACGGGTTCTCGGCCCCCTGCACCTCGAAGCTGCCCTGGCCGAACACCGGGTGCTGGCGCCGCACCTCGAGCATGCGCTTGACCCACTGGAGCATCGACGACGGGTCGCGCAGCTGGGCCTCGACGTTGACGGCCTGGAAGCCGTAGACCGGGTCGAGGACCGGCGGCAGGTAGAGGCGGGCGAAGTCGGCCTTGCTGAAGCCGCCGTTGCGGTCGGGCGTCCACTGCATCGGCGTGCGCACGCCGTCGCGGTCGCCGAGGTAGATGTTGTCGCCCATCCCGATCTCGTCGCCGTAGTACATGACCGGCGACCCCGGGAGGCTGAACAACATCGCGTGCAGCAGCTCGGCCTTGCGCAGGTCGTTGTCGATGAGCGGGAACAGGCGACGCCGGATGCCGAGGTTGAGCTTCATGCGCGGGTCGCCGGCGTACTCCGACCACATGTAGTCGCGGTCCTCGTCGGTGACCATCTCGAGCGTGAGCTCGTCGTGGTTGCGGAGGAAGATGCCCCACTGGCAGCCGTCGGGGATCGCCGGGGTCTGGGCCAGGATCTCGGTGAGCGGGTACCGCTGCTCGCGCCGCACGGCCATGTACATGCGCGGCATCACCGGGAAGTGGAAGCACATGTGGAACTCGTCGCCGTCGCCGTAGTAGTCGACGACGTCGGCCGGCCACTGGTTGGCCTCGGCCAGGAGGACGGCGCCCGGGAACTTGTCGTCGACCTCCTTGCGGATGCGCTTCAGGTACTCGTGGGTCTCGGGCAGGTTCTCGCCGTTGGTGCCGTCGCGCTCGAACAGGTACGGCACGGCGTCGAGGCGGAACCCGTCGAGCCCGAGGTCGAGCCAGAACCGCATGACCTCGAGGATCGCCTCCTGGACCTCGGGGTTGTCGAAGTTCAGGTCGGGCTGGTGGGCGAAGAAGCGGTGCCAGTAGTACTGCTCGCGCACCGGGTCCCACGTCCAGTTCGACGGCTCGGTGTCGAGGAAGATCACCCGCGCCTCGGACCAGCGGTTGGGGTCGTCGCCCCACACGTACCAGTCGGCCTTCGGGTTGTCCTTCGACGACCGGCTCTCCTGGAACCACGGGTGCTGGTCGCTCGTGTGGTTGACCACCAGGTCGGCGATGACCCGGATGCCGCGGGCGTGCGCCTCCTCGAGGAACAGGGCGGCATCGCCGATGCTCCCGTACTCGGGGAGGATGCTGAAGAAGTCGCTGACGTCGTAGCCGCCGTCACGCAGGGGCGATTGGTAGAAGGGCAACAGCCAGAGGCAGTCGACGCCGAGCCACTCGAGGTAGTCGAGCTTGTCGATGAGGCCGGTGAAGTCACCGAAGCCGTCGTCGTTGCCGTCGTGGAAGCCGCGCACGGACAGCTCGTAGAAGACGGCCTTCTGGTACCACCGGTCGTCGGGCGCGAGGGCGCTCGGCTTGGGCTTCCTCCTGCGGGGCACTACTTGGCCCTGACCGAGAAGACGTGGGCCGGGAACTCGGTCGGGTCGATCCGCACGTAGGGGTCGTTGCCCGTCCACGTGTACGTCAGGTCGTTGAGCTCGTCGTGGACCTCGTACGGGGCCGGGAGGTCGAGGTCGAGCCGGAGCGTGTCCTCGCGGACGGCGGAGGGGTCGAGGTTCACCACGACCAACATCGTGTCCGACCCGTCGGCGCTCGCGCGCGAGAACGCCAGGATCCCGTCGGTGTCGCTGTGGTGGAAGCGCAGGCCTCGCAGCCGCTGGAAGGCCGGGTGGGCCCGCCGGATCTCGTTGAGCGTGGTGAGGAACGGGGCCAGCGAGTCGGGTCGGTCCCAGTCGCGGTCCTTCAGCTCGTACTTCTCGGAGTGCAGGTACTCCTCGTTCGTCTCGCTGGCCGGCTCGTTCTCGAGCAGCTCGAAGCCGGAGTAGACGCCCCACGACGGCACCAGCAGCGCGGCCAGCACGGCCCGCAGGCGGAAGGCCTCCACGCCGCCGCCCCGCAGCGGGCCGGCGAGGATGTCGGGCGTGTTGGGCCAGAAGTTGGGCCGCATGTACTCGGCCGTCGGCCCCTCGCTGACCTCCTCGCCGTACTCGGTCAGCTCCTGCTTCGTGTCCCGCCAGGTGAAGTACGTGTAGCTCTGGCTGAACCCGACCTCGGCCAGCTTGGCCATCACCTTGGGCCGCGTGAACGCCTCGGCCAGGAACAGCACCTCGGGGTGGCTCGACTGGATCTCGGGGATCACCCACGCCCAGAACGCCATCGGCTTGGTGTGCGGGTTGTCGACGCGGAAGATCCGCACGCCCTGGTCGATCCAGTAGGACAGGATCCCCTCGCACGCCTGCCACAGCGCCTTGCGGTCCTTCTCCTTCGGCGGCCAGAAGTTGATGGGGTAGATGTCCTGGTACTTCTTGGGCGGGTTCTCGGCGTACTTGATCGAGCCGTCGGGCCGGTGGTGGAACCACTCGGGGTGCTCCGTGACCCAGGGGTGGTCGGGCGAGCACTGGAGGGCGTAGTCGAGGGCGACCTCCATGCCCTGCTCGCGCGCCTCGGCCACCAGGGCGCGGAAGTCGTCGAGCGTGCCGAGCGACCGCTCGATGGCGGTGTGCCCGCCGTCGGCACCGCCGATGGCCCACGGGCTGCCGACATCGTCGGGCCCGGGGGTGAGCGTGTTGTTGCGGCCCTTGCGGTGCGACAGGCCGATGGGGTGGATGGGCGGGAGGTAGACGACGTCGAAGCCCATCTCGGCGATGGCCGGCAGGCGCTTGGTCGCCCCGGCGAAGCCGCCCTCCGACCGCGGGAACAGCTCGTACCAGGCCGAGAACAGCGCCCGCTCCCGGTCGACCCACAGCGGGTACGGGCCGCTCTCGGTGATCTCCGCCGGGATGGCCACGCCGGCCAGCGCCGCGGCCACGGCGTCGTCGAGCCCGGCGTTGAGCCGCACGTCGACGGTGCACGACTCGCGGGCGAGCGAGGCGGCGGCCTCCTCGACCAGCGGGCGGCGCAGCTCGGGCACGTGCGGGAGCAGCGCCTCGAAGTGCAGCACGCCCTCCTGGAGCTCGGTCGTGAGGTCCTGCCCGGCGCCGGCCTTGGCCTGCACGTCGTGGCGCCAGGTGGCGAAGCGATCGACCCACGCCTCGACGTAGATCTCGTGGGCGCCGACGCCCTCGACGGCGATCGTCGCTTCCCACCGGTCGTTGCCGACGTCGGCCAGCGGCCACACGTCGTCGCCCACCCGGACCCGGCCGGCAAGGACGTCGTGGCCGTCCTTGAACACGTCGGCGGAGACGACGACGGCCTCGCCCTCGGCCGCCTTGGCGGGGAACCCACCGGGCGTCCGGGGGTGCACGTCGTCGATCACGATGCGTCCCAGCACCCCCCAACCCTTCCAGACGTGGAGGCGGGCGGAAACCCTGTGCTGACGGTCTCACTCCGCGAGCTCCGTTCGACGCCGGCTGCTCGCTGGCGCTCCCGACGCCGGGTCACGCCCCCGTGAGGCTGACCTCCCGGATGGCGCAGGCCATGCTGAGCGCCCAGGCCAGACGGGCGTCGTCGGGCTGGGCCAGGTGGCCGACGGCGACGATCGTGACGCCGGTCAGCTCGTCACGTCGCACGCCGATGCGGGCGTGGCCGGGCGCGTCGCAGGTGTCGATGGCGTCGTGGATCTGCGGGGCGACGAGCGTGGTGGCGAACACGTCGACCCCGTCGCACCGATAGACCCCGCCGCCCAGGTCGCGCTGGCCGCACCCGGGCGCAACCTCCACCATCGGGGCGCCGGCCAGGCCGAACAGCAGCTCGTGGGGCAGGAGCGACGCGGTGGCCGCCGACTGGATCACGGCGTCGCGCCAGGTGCAGGCCGACGTGTCGCAGCACGGGTGGGAGCCGACGTCGCGCTGGCTCCCGTCGGGCCAGCGCAGCACGGCATGTGCCCCCGGGAGGAAGTGCGTGACGGTCGCGGCCAGGCAGAGGCGGCGAAGCGTGGGCGAGGTCATGGAAAGCATGCCTAACACACCTTGTTCGGCCCGTGCGAGCGACAGATGTTCACACGGCGGCTGTGAGCGCCTCGCGACCGGTGCCCTAGCCTCGACGCGCGATGAAGGCCCTCCGCAGCTTCACCGTCCGCCCCCGCCTCCCCGAGGCGCTGGCCCCGCTCGTCGACCTCGCCATGAACCTCCGGTGGGCGTGGGACGAGGGCACCCGCGACCTCTTCCGCTGGGTCGATCCCGACGCGTGGGAGGAGACCCGCCACGACCCGGTGCGCCTGCTCGGCACCGTGAGCAACGAGCGGCTCGCCGAGCTCGAGGCCGACCCGGCCTTCCGCACCTACCTGACCGAGTGCAGCGACAACCTGGCGCGGTACCTCGAGCGGCCCCGGTGGTTCCAGGGCAAGGGCGAGAGCGACCTCCGCTCGGTCGCCTACTTCTCCCCCGAGTTCGGCATCGCCGAGGCGCTCCCCCAGTACTCGGGCGGTCTCGGCGTGCTCGCCGGCGACCACCTCAAGGCGGCCAGCGACCTCGGCGTCCCGCTCGTCGGCGTCGGCCTCTTCTACCGCCACGGCTACTTCCGCCAGTCGCTCAACAGCGACGGCTGGCAGCAGGAGCGCTACCCCGAGCTCGACCCGTTCGGCATGGCCCTGCGCCCGGTCGACGACGTGCGCATCACGGTCGACCTCGCCGGCTCGCCGCTGCACGCGCGCATCTGGCGGGCCGACGTCGGTCGGATCCGGCTGTTCATGCTCGACACCGACATCGAGGAGAACGACGCGGCCGGGCGGCTCGTCACCGACCGCCTCTACGGCGGCGACACCGAGCACCGCCTGCGCCAGGAGATGCTCCTCGGCATCGGCGGCGTGCGCGCCCTGGAGGCGCTCGGCGTCGAGGCCCAGGTCTTCCACACCAACGAGGGTCACGCCGGCTTCCTCGGCTTCGAGCGCATCCGCACCCTGGTCAAGGAGGGCCTCGAGTTCGACCAGGCCCTCGAGTCGGTCAAGGCCGGCTCCATCTTCACGACCCACACACCCGTGCCGGCCGGCATCGACCGCTTCCCCCGCCCGCTGATCGAGAAGTACTTCTCGGCCTGGGCCGCCGAGGTCGACATCTCGCTCGACCAGCTCATGATGCTCGGCCACGAGCCCGACGAGGAGCCCGACGACCCGTTCAACATGGCGGTGATGGGCCTGAAGCTGGCCAGCCGCTCGAACGGCGTGTCCAAGCTCCACGGCGCCGTGAGCCGGGAGATGTTCTCGTCGCTGTGGCCCGGCGTCCCGGTCGACGAGGTGCCGATCGGCTCGGTCACCAACGGGGTGCACGCCAACACGTGGGTGTCGTCGGAGATGCAGGACCTCCTCTCCCGGCACGTGCTGCCCGAGTGGCCCGAGGCCGGCGCCGAGCGGTGGGCCCGCATGGAGGAGGTCGGCGACGACGAGGTCTGGCGGGTCCGGGAGCAGAGCCGCGAGCGCCTGGTGACCTTCGTGCGTAGCCACGTGCGCGCCTCGGTCACGGCGCGGGGCGCCGAGTCGGACGCCGGGTGGACGAGCGAGCTGCTGGACCCCCGTGCCCTCACCGTCGGGTTCGCCCGGCGCTTCGCCACCTACAAGCGGGCGACGCTCCTGCTGTCCCAGCCCGAGCGGCTGCGGAAGCTGCTGCTGTCGACCGACCGGCCCGTGCAGTTCGTGTTCGCCGGCAAGGCCCACCCGGCCGACGAGCTGGGCAAGGACCTGATCCGCCAGATCTACGCCTTCGCCAGCCAACCCGACGTGCGCCACCGGTTCGTGTTCGTCGACGACTACGACATCGCCGTGGCCCGGCAGCTCTACCAGGGCGCCGACGTCTGGCTGAACAACCCCCGCCGACCCATGGAGGCGTGCGGCACGTCGGGCGAGAAGGCGGCCCTCAACGGCGGCCTCAACTGCTCGATCATGGACGGCTGGTGGGACGAGATGTACGACGGCGAGAACGGCTGGGCCATCAGCTCGGCCGAGGGCATCGAGGACCTGGCCAAGCGCGACCAGCTCGAGGCCGACAGCCTGTTCGCCATCCTCGAGGACGAGATCGTCCCGAGCTTCTACGAGCGGACCCAGGGGCCGGTGCCGCGGCGCTGGGTCCGCCGGGTGAAGCACAACCTGGCGTCGCTCGGCTGGCAGGTCTCGGCCAGCCGCATGGTCAAGGACTACGTCGAGCAGCTCTACGAGCCGACCGCCGGCCGGGCCGACCAGCTGGTGAGCGGCGGCCACGAGCGGGCCAAGGCGCTGGCGGCGTGGAAGGCCCGCGCCATCGACGGCTGGCGGGCCGTGCACGTCGACGGCGTCGAGTCCGACACGAGCAGCACCGAGCTGGGCGAGCCCCGGCAGGTGACGGCCCAGGTGTCGATCGGCCACCTCACGCCGGGTGAGGTCTCGGTCCAGCTCGTCCACGGGCCGGTCGGCCAGAACGACGAGATCACCGCTTCCGAGATCGTGCCGATGGAGGTCGCCGGCGAGGCCGCCGACGGCCACCTCCGCTTCCGCGGCTCGTTCACCTGCGAGCGGCCGGGTCGCTACGGCTTCGCCGTGCGCGTGGTGCCCAACCACCCCGACCTGGTCACCCCGGTCGAGCTGGGCCTGGTCGCCTCGGCCTGAGGTCCGTCGACGGGGTGACGGCTACTTGCCGGTGAAGCCGGCCTTGCCCGGCCCGCTCTCGAGGAAGCTCTTGACCCCGATCCGGGCATCGTCGGTCTCGAACACGTCGACGAAGTAGAGCTGCTCGCGGTCGATGCCCCAGGCCAGGGTGGTCTCGGTGCCCTCGTCGACGGCGGCCTTGATGTAGCCGTGGGCGACGACCGCGCCTCGGGCCACCTCGGCCGCCTTGGCCAGGGCCCGGTCGAGCACCTCGTCGGCCGGCACGACCTCGTCGACCAGGCCGATGCGCAGGGCCTCGTCGGCCTTCACCTGGCGGCCGGTGACCATGATCTCCTTGGCCTTGGCCATCCCGACCAGGCGGGGCAGGCGCTGGGTGCCACCACCGCCGGGGATGATGCCGAGGAGCACCTCGGGCTGGCCCAGCACGGCGTTGTCACCGGCGATGCGCCAGTCGCAGCACAGGGCCAGCTCGCACCCGCCGCCGAGGGCCACGCGCGACACGGCGGCGATCGTGAACCGCGGGATGGCCGCCACCGCGCCGAGCGCGTCGCGGAACAGGCCACCGATCTCGCGGGCCTCGGTCGGGCCCCCGAACTCCGAGATCTCGGCGCCGGCCGAGAATCGGTCGCCGCCGGTGACGACCACCGCGCCGGGCGGGTTGGCCGTCAGCTCGTCGGCGGCGTCGCGCAGCTGGGCCAGCAGCGCCTTCGACAGCGCGTTCACCTTGGGCCGGTCGAGGCGGAGCACGGCGACCCCGTCGTCACGCCGCTCGACGGATACGAACTGCTCGTCAGCCATGCCCTCGACGTTACGCGAGGTCGCCGAGGATCTCGTCGGCTGCGGCGTAGGGGTCGAGCTCGCGGGCCACCACGCGCTCGTGCAAGGCGGCGACGTCCTCGCGGGAGGTGAGCTCGTAGGCCCGACGCTCGAGCGAGCGGGCGACGATCGTGCGCAGCTCGTCGAGGAGTCGGTCGGAGCGCCGCTTCACCAGGCCACCGGCCGACTCGAGGTGCTCGCGGTGGGCGCCCACCGCCTCCCACAGATCGCCGATGCCCTCGGACCGGGCCGCCACGGTGGGCACGATCGGGGGGCGCCAGTCCTCGGCCCGCAGGTCGGTCATCTCGAGCATGGTCTCGAGGTCGCGTCGGGTGTCGTTGACGCCGGCCCGGTCGGCCTTGTTGATCACGAACACGTCGGCGATCTCCATGAGCCCGGCCTTGTTGGCCTGCACAGCGTCGCCCCAGCCCGGGTTCACGACCACGACCGTCGTGTCGGCCGCGCCGGCCACCTCGACCTCGACCTGGCCCACGCCGACCGTCTCGAGCAGCACCCACGGCGCACCGGCGGCGTCGAGCACCCGGATGGCCTGCGGGGTGGCGAGGGCGAGCCCGCCGAGGTGGCCGCGGGTCGCCATCGAGCGGATGAACACCCCGTCGTCGAGGGCGTGGTCCTGCATCCGGACCCGGTCGCCGAGGATGGCGCCGCCGGTGAACGGCGACGACGGGTCGATGGCGAGGACCGACACGGTCTCGCCCCGGCTCCGGATGTCGGCGATCAAGGCGCTGGTCAGCGTCGACTTGCCGGCTCCGGGCGCCCCGGTCAGGCCGACGGTGTAGGTGTTCCCGCCGAACGGATAGGCGAGCCGCCCGATGTCGCGGGCCGGCCGGCCACCCTGCTCGACGAGAGAGAGGGCCCGGGCCAGCGCGCCACGGTCGCCCTGGCGAACGAGGTCGATGATCTCCTGGGGGTCCTTCAGCCGGGCCATGAGGCCGCTGAACTTACTTAGACCGCGACGACCTCGGTGACGCCTTCGACCCGGTCCTTCAGGATCCGCTCGATCCCGGCCTTCATGGTGACCGTGGACGCCGGGCAGGTGCCACAGGCGCCGACCAGCTCGACCTCGACGCGACCGGTCTCCTCGTCGACGGATCGGAGGATCATGTCGCCGCCGTCGGCCTGGAGGGCCGGGCGGATGACCTCGATCGTCTCGAGCAGCTTGTCCTTGAGCACCGGTGCAGTCTCCCTCATGGTCGCCTGAGGTCCAACCCGCCCGTTCCAACATCGATTCCCCGACGTGTCAGGCTCTCGCCGTGACGTTTGCGCACCAGGGTGGTTGGGACGAGGCGCTCTTCGTCCTCGTCCCCCTGGTGCTGTTCGGCTGGCTGCTCCTGCGGGCCCAGAAGCGGGCCGAGCGCGAGTCCGCCGACAAGCCGGACGAGTAGCGCTTGCGGGCCGTCGGGCGGGCGACCGTCGACGACGCCGGGCTGGCCCGGTGGGTCGAGCCGTGGGACGGCCTCGTGCACGAGGCCGTCGACGGCGATGTGCTCGACGGCCATGTCCTCGACGGTACGGCCTTCGTCGCCGCGTCCGGGCCGTTCCGGTCGTACCGCCGCACGGTCGAGGTCGCCCCCACCGCCGACGGCCGGCACGAGGTCACCTCCACCGCCGAGTTCCGCCTGGCCATCCCCTACTTCAACTGGCTCCTCGCCCTGCCGGTGCGGAACGCCCTGCGCAAGCCGGGTGCCGCCCTCCCCTGGTGGGGCCCGGCCGACCGGCTCGATGCCCGGGCCTCGAACGCCCTCGGCGTCCTCTGCTTCGCCTCCGTCGTGGCCGGCTACCTGGGCACGTCGATCACCCAGACCATCACGTTCGCCTCCGACGACTTCGGGCTCCACGGCGACCGACCCCAGACCGTGGCCCTCGCCGTGACCCGGCTCGCCGTGTTCCTCTCCATCGGGCTGGTGACGCTCGCCGACCACCGGGGCCGGCGGAAGCTGCTGCTGCTGTCGGCCGTCGGCGCCTGCCTGTTCGCGGCGACCACGGCGCTGGCACCGTCGCTCCCGTGGTTCACCGCGAGCCAGACCGTGGCCCGCGGCTTCTCGACCGCCCTCGCCGTGCTCATCGCCGTGGTGGCGGCCGAGGAGATGCCGGCCGGCGCCCGAGCCTGGGGCGTGAGCGTGCTCGGCATGAGCGCGGCCCTCGGGGCCGGCCTGTGCGTGCTGGCCCTGCCGCTGGCCGACGTGAACGAGGGCGGGTGGCGGTTGCTGTTCCTCGTACCCCTCCTCGCCCTGCCGCTCCTGCGCGACCTCGCCCGCCGCCTGCCCGAGAGCCAGCGGTTCACCGCCGCCCACGCCGTCGCCCGCATCGCCGGGCACGGCAGCCGGCTCGCGCTGCTGGCCGCGTCCGCGTTCCTGCTCCAGGTCTTCACCGCCCCGGCCTCGCAGCTCCAGAACGAGTTCCTCCGCGACGAGCGGAGCTACACCGCCTTCGGCATCTCGCTGTTCACGATCTGCACGTCGACGCCAGCCGGGATCGGCGTGGTCGCCGGCGGCAAGCTGGCCGACCTCCACGGTCGTCGCATCGTGGGCGCCATCGGCGTGATCGGCGGGGTCGGCGGCACCGTGCTGATGTTCCTGACCCACGGCCCGGCCATGTGGGCGTGGTCGCTGGGGGCGTCGATCATCGGCGGGGCCAGCCTGCCCGCCCTCGGCGTCTACGGGCCCGAGCTGTTCCCCACCGGCGTCCGGGCCAAGGCCAACGGGGTGCTGGTGGTGGCCGGCGTGCTCGGCAGCAGCGCCGGCCTGCTCGCTGCCGGCGCCCTGTCCGACTCGCTCGGCTCGCTCGGTCGGGCCCTCGCCGTCCTCGCCATCGGGCCGGCCCTGCTCGCCGTGCTGGTGGTGGCCCGCTACCCCGAGACGGCCCGGCTCGAGCTCGAGGACCTCAACCCGGAGGACCGGCCGACAGCGATGTGAGCCACGGCCTGACGGCATCGACGATGGCCTGCTCGGCGCTCTTGAGGTCGTGGCCCTTGCCCTCGAGCCAGATGTGCGTGACCGGCCCCGGGATCACCGCGGCGTGGTGCTCGAGCTCGGCCGGCGTGCCGAACGGGTCGCGGGTGCCGGACACGAACAGCACGGGCAGGTCCAGCCGGGGCAGGTGCTCGATGCGCAGGTTCTCCGGCTTGCCCGGCGGGTGGAGCGGATAGCTGATGAGCACGAGGCCGGCGGCGGGCAGGCCGTCGGCCACGGCCATCGAGCACATGCGACCGCCGAACGACCGGCCGCCGAGCACCAGCGACGCCGGGTCGACCTTCCACTTCCGGGCGACGGCGGCGGCGGCCTCGACGACGTCGGCGATGGCCACCGGCGCCCGGTCGACCCCGGCCTTGCCCGCCCGTCGCCGCGGGAAGTCGTGCCGCTCGACCGGCAGCGGCGCCAGCTCGCGCTCGAGCAGGACCAGCGACGGGTTGTCGCGGTTGCTCCCCGCTCCCGGGGTCAGGAACAGCCCACCCGGCCTCATGCGTGCAACAGGATGCGCCGGGCTTCGGCGAGGTCGGCGATGCGGTCGGCCGCGCCGTCGTGGGCGCCACCGTGGTCGGGGTGGGCCGCCCGCAGGAGCGAGCGGAAGCGGCGCTGCACCTCGCTGCGGCCGGGCGACGCGCCCGAGGCGAAGCCGAGGACGTCGAGGGCCCACAGCCCCGGGTCGGCGAACGCCCGGGCCGACCGTGTGCCGCCCCGGACCCCGCTGAGGTAGCGCACCAGCTCGGGGCCGACGGTGCCGTGCCAGCGAGCGCCCCGCCGCACGACGGCCAGCACCACGCGACGCTCGACCTCGTCGAGCTGGCCGGCGGCGTAGGCCGCGCCCAGCACCTGCGAGGCCGGGCTCCCTTCGCTCTCGAACTCGAACTGGAGGGCGTCGCCATGGCCGAGCAGGCGATGGCGGCTGTGGGCCAGGCCGTGCCGATCGAGCTGGAAGCGGTGGTGGAGGCGGGGTTGCGGGATGCGCCGGCCGGCCTCGAGGTCGTTCAGCAGGCGACCGAGCTCCTCGGAGAGGTCGTCCTCGAGCTCGCCGATGTGGGCGGCGACGATGCCGCCGAGCAGCAGCCCGCCGAAGCCGGGCGCCGGCTCGACCGGCAGCACGGCGCGGCCCAACGCCACCCGACGGGTCGGTGCGATGGGCCGGCTGTGCCAGATCTCCAGCTCGGCGAGGAGCATCCGTCGAAGCTACCGACCGCCCCGGCCTTCACACGAGCGGGCGGACGGCCTCCCGGAGCACCTTGGCCGCGGCCATGACCTCGTCCTCGTCGGCCTCGGCCCCGAGGAGGTCGGCCAGGGTGTCGCTCCGGCGCTGCACCTCGCGCCACACGTCGCCGTCGAGGCCGTAGGGCGGGCCGAGCTCGGACGCCCGCTCCGAGGCCTCCAGCAGCTCGACGATGGCCACGGCCGAGCCGGCGTCGTGCTGGAGCACGTCCGCCGCGACGTAGAGGGCGGACAGCACCTCGGCACCGCCGTCGGCGTCGTCCTCCTCGTCGTCCTCGGACTCGAGGGCGTCGGGGTTGTCGATCTCATCGATCAGCTCCTCGACCCGGTCGGCGTCAACCTCCTTCACGACCAGCTCCAGCTCCTCCCACCGGGCGGCGATGGCCTCGCCGGCGAGGGAGGTGGCGAGCTGGTGGCGCTCGCCGTCGCCCCAGTCGGCGAGGTCGTAGCCCACCTCGTCGTCGCCGGGCTCGAGCCGGGGGCCGTCGACGAGCGGTATCCCGCAGTCGATGCACGCCAGGCGCGCGCCCACGTACTGGGCCTCGCAGGCCGGGCAGGTCAGGACCTCGCTCATCCATCTCTCCTAGTTCACGTGGGGCTGCGCCCCAGACCCATCGCCGCCCGGCTCGCTGGCGCTCGCGCGGTCGGCAGCATTCGCTTCGCTCACGCTCGGAACATGGCGGTCGAGGAAGGCCTCGGTGCGCGCCAGCTCGTCGGTCACGGTGGCGGCGCGGCCCCAGCCGTGGCCCTCGCCGTCGTAGAAGTGGAGCTCGACGCTACGCCCCAGCGCCGTCAGCCGGTCCGCGATGGCCTGGCTCTGGGCCGGCGGCACCACCTCGTCGTCGGTGCCCTGGAGGATCAGGAGCGGGTCGACGATCGATCCGGCCCGCTCGACCGGCGACCGCTCGCGGTAGGCGTCGGCGTGCTCGGGCAGCGGGCCCACGAGCGTGTGGAGGTAGTGGGCCTCGTAGCGGTAGTCGACCTCGGCCAGGGCGAACAGGTCGGCCACCCCGTAGAGGTCGATGCCGGCGGCGCACAGCCCGGGGTGGGCGGCGAGCAGGTTGAGCACGGTGAAGCCGCCGGCCGAGCCGCCCATGAGGACGATCCGCTCGGGGTCGGCCCAGCGCTCGCCGGCGGCCCGGATCCCGGCGGCCACGTCGGCCACGTCGAGCTCGCCCCACCGCCCGGCCATGGCCTGGGTGAAGGCCCGGCCGTGCCCGGTCGAGCCCCGGTGGTCGGGCACGAGGATGGCCCAGCCCCGGTCGAGCCAGTAGGAGAAGCGGGGCCGCCACTCGACCCCCCACTGGTCGGTCGGGCCGCCGTGGACCCAGCAGATGAGCGGCGGGCGGTCGACGCCTTCGGGACGGAACAGCCGGCCCGGGATCTCGACGCCGTCGTCGCCCGGCCAGGTCACGAGGTCGGGCTCGGGCTGCGGGGCGTCGCCGAAGGCCACCGGTCCGACGGCGAGCGTGCGCCGGTCGTCGCCCTCGTAGAGCACCACCTGGGTCGGCGTGCGGCCGCCGGTGCGGACGGCGACGATGCGGTCACCCACCCACGAGAGGCCGGCGTGCACGGCCCGCCCGAGCTGGACGACCCCGCGACCCGGCGTCCAGCGCACGAGGGCACCGAAGCCGCCTTCGTTGCGGACGAGGACCAGGGAGGCGCTGTCGGGCGCCCAGGCGTAGGACCGCTGACCCGGGCCCCAGGTCGGGCCGCCGTGCTCGAGCTCCTCGGCCAGCACCTGCGTGGTGCCGGTGCCGAGGTCGAGCACGGTGAGGTTGAGCCAGCCCCCCTCGTCGGACAGGTAGGCCAGTGAGCGGCCGTCGGGCGAGAAGCGGGGCTGCTGCACCTGCACGCCGTCACCACCGGCGATGGTCCGGCGGCTGGCGCCGTCCCAGACGACGATGCGGCTGGCGTCCCAGGGCATGGCCGGGACGTCCCACTCCGCCCACACGACCGACCGCCCGTCGGGCGACCACACCGGGTCGGCGACGAAGTCGACGTCGCCCGACACCTGCACCGGCGCCGAGCCGTCGAGGCCGGCCACCAGGACGTGGTGGGCGTCGACCTCGTAGGCGACTCGCATGCCGTCGGGCGACATCGCCGGGGCCGCCAGCTCGTCGCCCTCCAGGAGGGCGCGGGCCGGGCCGCCCTCGACCGGCTGCCACCACAACCCGCCCGCCCGACCGGCGTAGACCAGGGCGGTGCCGTCGGGCGCCCAGTCGAACGCGCCGCCACCCGTCGAACGTGACGGGAACGGCGCCGGATCGGTGGTGACGACCACCTCCGGCCCCCCGGCGAGGCCGAGCACGACCAGCCGGCTGGCCCCGTTCTCGGTGGCCACGAAGGCCACCCGGGTGCCGTCCGGCGAGAGGCGGGGCTCGGCCACCGTCCGCCCGCCGGCGACCATGGCGGCGGTCACGCGGGGCATCCGCCCATCCTTGCGCGTCCGCGCCCCCGCCCGATGCGGGTGAGAAATGTGACATTTGTGGAACAATTGCCTCATGTGGGAGGAAGCGGGCCGATGCGCCTCCTGATCGCCCTGGGGCTGTGGATCGCCGCCTCCCTCCCGCTCGCCCTCGTCGCCGGGCGCATGTTGCGGGGCGCCGCCCGCTCGGGCGGCCTCATCGACGAGGTCGAGTCCTACCTCCGCCGCCAGACCCAGTCGACCTCGAGCTGGCGGCACTCGGGGGCGCTGGCGTTCGCCGCCGGGCTGGTCGCGGCCGTCGTCCTGCTCGGCAACGAGGCCGTCCAGCAGCTCCCACCGGCCCAGGTCGTGGCTGACCACGTCCCCGGCACCACGACCACCACCACCGCTCCGGCGCCACCCTCCTCGCTGCCCACGACCGCCGCGCACCCGGGCCCGGCCCGCCGGTCGAGCCACCCGACCACGGTGGTGCCCATCCCGCCCACCACCGTCGTCGTCGACCAGCCCGACGACGACGGCCACCGCCACCGGCGACGGCACCACGACGAGAACGCCACGCCCACGTCGGAGCGCACGACGACGACCGAGCGCGACGACACCGACGAGCACCGCCAGCGCCGCCATCGGAGCGACGACGACGATGGCGAGGCGACCACCACCACGACGTCGTCCACCACGACCTCCACCACGGAGCCCACCGCCCCGCCCACCACCGGCGAGGGCTCCACGCCAGCCGGCTCGACGACCACGGCACCGTCGACCACCTCGACCACGCAGCCCGACCACGACTGAGCAGGACGTGCCGGCTCGCGCCGGCCATGGCTAAGGTCCGGCCGTGACCGCGGCCAAGCAGGTACCCGACCGCAACCTCGCCATGGAGCTCGTCCGGGTGACGGAGGCCGCCGCCCTGGCCGCCTCCCGCTGGGTGGGCCGGGGCGACAAGGAAGGTGCCGACGGCGCCGCCGTCGACGCCATGCGGGTCATCCTCGAGAGCGTGCCGATGGACGGCCTCGTCGTCATCGGCGAGGGCGAGAAGGACGAAGCGCCGATGCTCTACAACGGCGAGCACATCGGCGACGGCAGCCCGCCCGAGACCGACATCGCCGTCGACCCGGTGGAAGGCACGTCCCTCACCGCCCTCGGCCTCGGCAACGCCATCTCGGTGATCGCCGTGTCCGAGCGGGGCACCATGTTCGACCCCGGGCCGGTGTTCTACATGGAGAAGATCGCCGTCGGGCCCGACTGCGTCGGCGTCATCGACATCACCGCCTCACCCACCGCCAACCTCGAGGCCGTGGCCAAGGCCAAGGGTGAGTCCGTGCGCGACCTCACGGCGGTCATCCTCGATCGGCCCCGGCACGCCGAGCTGATCGCCGAGGTCCGGGAGGCCGGCGCCCGCATCCGGCTCATCTCCGCCGGCGACGTGATCGGGGCCGTGTCCACCGCGTGGGCCGGCAGCGGCGCCGACATCCTCTTCGGCATCGGCGGCACGCCCGAGGGCGTCATCGCCGCCGCCGCCTTGAAGTGCATGGGCGGGGAGATCCAGGGCCGGCTCTGGCCCCAGGGCGACGACGAGCGGGCCGCGGCGATCGCGGCTGGCTACGACCTCGACCGGGTGCTCACCACCAACGACCTGGTTCGGGGTGACAACTGCTTCTTCGCCGTCACGGGCATCACCGACGGCGAGGTCCTGAAGGGCGTGCACTACGACGCCCAGGGCGCCACGACCCAGTCCCTGGTCATGCGCTCGAAGTCGGGCACCGTGCGCCTGATCGACGCCCGCCACCGCCTGCACAAGCTGAGCGAGTACTCCGCCGTCGACTTCGGCTGAGCATGCGCTACATCGCCTTCCTGCGGGCCGTCAACGTGGGCGGCCGGAAGGTCGAGATGGCGAAGCTGCGGAAAGCGGTCGAGGACGCCGGCTTCGAGCACGTCGCCACCTACATCGCGTCGGGCAACCTCTTCTTCGACTCGCCGTCGCGATCGAAGGCCAAGATCATCGACGCCCTCGAGGCGGCGATGGAGGACCACCTCGGCTTCGAGGTCCCGGTCGCCCTGCGGACCGTCGACGAGCTGGAGGCGATGGTCGCGTCGAACCCGTTCAAGGGGTGGGCGAAGTCCGACGACCACCGCCTCCTCGTGAACTTCCACATGGGCAAGGTCCCGAAGCTCGACGTGCCCTCGACGTCGCCGAAGGGGACGCTCGAGCTCGTCGGTGCCACCAGCGGCGAGACGTTCGTCGTCGCCCACGTCGTCGGGGGCAAGTGGGGTCAGGAGAAGTGGCC
>JAODBP010000057.1 GCA_025464025.1 Actinomycetes bacterium
TTCGGCGTGGACGGGTCCATGTCGGGCCGGTCCCACTGACCGATGCAGGGGCCGCAGGCGTTGGCGAGCACGGTGGCACCGATGGCCTCGAGGTCGGCGAGCAGGCCGTCCCGCTCGATCGTGGCCCGGACCTGCTCGGAGCCGGGGGTGACGAGCAGCTGGGTCTTCGAGCGCAGGCCGAGGGCGGCGGCCTGGCGGGCGATGCTCGCCACCCGGGTGATGTCCTCGTAGGAGGAGTTGGTGCAGGAGCCGATGAGGGCGCTCGACAGCTCGAGCGGCCAACCGTTCTCGACGGCGTGCTGGCCGAGCTCGGCGACCGGATGGGCCAGATCGGGGGTGTGGGGGCCGTTGACGTGGGGGAGCAGCGTGTCGAGGTCGATCTCGATGACCCGGTCGAAGAACCGGGACGGGTCGGCGAAGACCTCGTCGTCGGCCCGCAGGTCGTGGGCCACGGCGTTGGCGGCGTCGGCGATGGCCTCGCGCCCGGTCGACTTGAGGTAGCGGGCCATGGCGTCGTCGTAGGCGAACACCGAGGTGGTGGCGCCGATCTCGGCGCCCATGTTGCAGATGGTGGCCTTGCCGGTGGCGCTGATCGAGTTTGCGCCGGGGCCGATGTACTCGACGATGGCGCCGGTGCCGCCGGCGACGGTGAGGATGCGGGCCACCTCGAGGATGACGTCCTTGGCCGAGCTCCAGCCCGACAGCTCGCCGGTGAGGTGCACGCCGATGAGCTTCGGGTAGCGGACGTTGAACGGGAAGCCGGTCATGACGTCGACGGCGTCGGCGCCGCCCACGCCGATGGCGACCATGCCGAGGCCGCCGGCGTTCGGGGTGTGGCTGTCGGTGCCGATCATCATGCCGCCGGGGAAGGCGTAGTTCTCGAGCACGACCTGGTGGATGATGCCGCTCCCCGGCTTCCAGAAGCCGATGCCGTACTTGGCCGACACCGTGCGGAGGAACTCGTAGACCTCGCTGTTGATGTCCTCGGCCCACTTGAGGTCGGTGTCGGCGCCGACCTTGGCCTGGATCAGGTGGTCGCAGTGCACCGTCGAGGGCACGGCCACCTGGGGGAGTCCGGCGGTCATGAACTGGAGGAGCGCCATCTGGGCCGTGGCGTCCTGCATGGCGACGCGGTCGGGGCGGAAGTCGGTGTAGCTGCGGGCCCGCTCGGTGCCGGCCGTCTGCGGGTCGTCGAGGTGGTTCCAGAGGATCTTCTCGGTGAGCGTGAGGGCCCGGCCCTCGCGCTTCCGGCCGGTGGCCACCCGCTCGGCGAGGCGCCCGTAGACCTCGTTGATCAGCTCGATGGGCGTGGACGCGGTGACGGCCATGGGGACTCCTCTTGCGTGCTCGGCGACTTGTAGACAAGTCTAAGACAAGTGCGCCCGGTCCGCTACCTCACCATCGCCGACGACCTGCGGGAGCGGGTGGCGCGGGGCGAGTTCGCCGCCGGCCGGCTGCTGCCGAGCGAGTCCGAGCTGTCCGCAGCGTACGACGCCAGCCGGGTGACGGTCCGCAAGGCGCTCGAGGCGCTCCGCGAGGAGGGCCTGGTCGACGCCCGGCAGGGGTTCGGCTGGTTCGTGTCGGCCGACCCGCTGCGCCAGTCGCTCGGTCGCCTCGGCACCATCGAGGGCCAGCTCGCCGAGTCGGGCCTGGCCCCCGAGCGGCGCGTGCTCGACTTCCGCTTCGTCGCCCCGCCGGCGTGGGTGGCCAAGGAGCTCGGCGCCGGCTCGGTGCTCGAGGTGCGCCGCCTCAACCTGGCCGACGGCGAGCCGTTCGCCCGGGTCACCGTCTGGTGCCCGGAGAAGCTGGGCTCGTCGCTCTCGCGCGACGAGGTCGAGCGTTCGCCGTTCTACGAGCTGCTGCCCATCGAGCTGGGCGGGGCGACCCAGACCATCGGCGCGGCCGCCGCCTCGGCCGACGACGCCGAGGTGCTCGCCATCCCGGCCGGCTCGCCGGTGCTGGTGTGCCGGCGGGTCACCCACTCGACGACCGGCGAGCCGGTGCTCCTGTCCGAGCACGTGTTCCCCGCCCATCGCACCGAGTTCGTGGTCGACCTGCCCCGGTCGGAGCCGTCGATCGCCCCGACCGGCATGCGCCTGGTCGAGTAGGTCAGGCTCGGCCGTAGGTGGCCGTGGCGACCACGCCACCGTCCCTGCCGATCGCCCGCACGACGAGCGGACCGCCCCAGAGCTGGACCTCGGCCTGGGGCAGGGGCGAGTCGAGCGGGCCGAAGCCCTGGACGCTCGGCGCCAGCACGGCCACGAACGCGTGCCCGAGCCTCGTGCCCGGGACGTCGTGCACCGGGACGACGTGCACCGGATCGGCGCCGTGGTGGACCTCGACCCGATCCACCCCAGGGCCGACGGCACCCAGGAGGACGCTCACCCCGGCGCCGCTGGTCGCCGGCAGGACGATGGCCGAACCGGCGGGCTCGTCCGGGATGCACGTGCTGGTGGACTCGAAGGCGGGGTACCTGCCGACGAAGTTCGCGTCGAGGCACACGCTCCCGGCGAGCCGGCGCAGCTGCCAGGCGACGTCGCCGTCCCGCCCGGACGCGAGCGGATGCCGCGGGCTCGCGGCCACGCGGACCCGGTTGGCTCGCAGTCGGCCATCCGTCCGTCGCAGCTCGTCGGCCGATACGACCTCCACGCCGGCGACGGCCGCAGCGATGGCGCCGGGCCGGGGCGGCACGCCACAGCACGGCGGCTCCCACAGGAGGACGACGTCGTCGCCGACGGCGATGGCCCCGACGCCGAGCAGGCCGACCTGGTAGCGCTGTCCTTGCACCGTGCGCGTCGTCGGTTCCCGTCCCTGCAGCACGTCCGGGGTCTGGCTCGGCGGTGGTGAGATCGAGCGCACGGGATCGGCGCAGCGCAGGGCGAGGAGGACCGGGCGATCGGCATCGCTCACGCGTCGGACGAGGCGGGTGCCGAGGCCGTCGACGACCCGGGTCCCGTCGCCGCCGTGGACCCACCGCCGCGGGAGGGTGCCGACCGGCCGGAACCGGGACGGGAGGCCGCGCAGGTCGAGGCCGAGGTCCCGGACACCGACGTGTGTGGCGACCTCCTGGAGCGTCTGGCGCGCCACCGGTCCCACGCCGCTCACGAGGAGGCGGGCACCGCCGGCCAGCTGCACCGAGAGCTGCTGGGACGAGCACGTGATCGGCGTGGGGGCGAGCCCGTAGCGAGCCGGGCGGCCGTCGGGCAGGGCGAACGCCGGCTC
Organism: Actinomycetes bacterium; assembly: GCA_025464025.1. Next base: position 3,223 of record JAODBP010000057.1, read on the forward strand.
GAAGGAGCGCTCCCACGGGGCCAGCGCGGCGCCGGGTGCCTCGAGCCGGACGACGACTCGCTCGGCGGGCGGCAGCCCCGCACCGAGGACGGCAAGCTCTCCCTCCCACAGCGACGGTGCCTCGAGCGGATCCGTGGCCCGGTCGACGTCGCCGTAGCTGCCGACGATGTCGTCGCTGAGCGGGACGGTGACGAGGCCGGTCCTGGCCACGCCGCCGGGTCCCGACGAGCACGACGCCAGGAGCGCGACTGCAAGGGCGAACGCGATGACGAGGCTGGGCCGCCGCATGGCGCCCCAGCCTCGCGCGCTCGTGCGATCAGCCGCCGAGGGTTGTCAGGTCGAGCTGCCAGTTCCCGTCGCCGCACGAGCCGGGCTGTTCGTGCTCGATCAGCCCGCGGCAGCCTTCGCCAGCTGGTCGAACGTCTCGACGGGGAACTCGCCGGTGATCCGGCCGACGACCTTGCCGTCCTTGTCCAGCGCCACCAGGTAGGGGAAGCCGGGGAGGCCGTAGGCCGTGGCCGCGGTGCCCTCTGCGCTGTCGGCCAGGACCGGCGCCGTCCACCCCTCCTTGTCGAGCCAGGTCGACGGCGGGTAGTTGGG
>JAODBP010000071.1 GCA_025464025.1 Actinomycetes bacterium
GGCCGGGTGAGGATGATCCGGTTGACCTGCTTGGCCTGGAGCGCCTGCACGGCCATGGCCACCGCGAGCCACGACTTGCCGGTGCCGGCCGGGCCGATGCCGAACGTGATGACGTTGTCGCGGATGGCGTCGACGTAGCGCTTCTGGCCACTCGTCTTGGGCCGCACGCTGCGACCCTTCGACGCCCGGAGCACCTCGGAGGTGAGCACCTCCGACGGCCGCTCGTCGGCCCGCACCATGTCGATCGTGCGGCCGATGCTGGCCGGGTCGATCGCCCCGCCCCGCTCGAGCAGCAGCACGAGCTCCTCGAAGAGCTTGCCGGCCAGCTCGGCTTCCTCGCCCGTGACGCTGATCTCGTTGCCCCGCACGTGGATCTCCGTGCCGGGGAACGCCTTCTCGACGAGCCGGAGCAGCTCGTCGTGGTGGCCCAGCAGCCCCACCATGAGGTGGTTCCCGGGTACGAGGATCTTGACGTCGGTGGCAGGCACGGTGGCGATCAGGGTACCGGCGTCACCCCGGCGGCCAGCCCAGCTTTCGACCGCCGAGCACGTGCAGGTGCAGGTGGGGCACCGAGTTGCCGGCGTCGTCGCCGACGTTGAAGACCAGGCGGTAGCCGGGCTCGGCCACCCCTTCGGCCTCGGCCACCCTGGCCGCCGTCTCGAACAGGTCACCGAGCAGGTCGCCGTGGCCCGACACGAGCTCGCCGGCGTGGGTGACGTGCTCCTTCGGGATGACCAGCACGTGGGTGGGCGCCTGCGGGTGCAGGTCGCGGAAGGCGAAGGACCGGTCGGACTCGAGCACCTTGGTGGCCGGGATCTCCCCCGCCACGATCTTGCAGAAGAGGCAGTCGCTCACGCCCGCGACGCTAGTCACGGGCGATGCGGAACCGGGACGAGACCTGGTCGGAGCGGTCGACCGGCACGGCCAGCTCGATCGTCCCGCCGTCGGCCGTGCGCAGCTCGAGCGCCTCCAGCTCGGCCGCCGGCCGCTCGCCGGTGAACCCGGCGAACGCGAAGCGGTCGGCGGTGAGCACCAGCTCGCGCGGCTCGACGTCGTCGTCGGTGGCCCGCCAGCGAACGCCGTCGTCGAGCAGCTTCAGCGTGCCGGGCGACCACGCCCCCGTCGGCCGGCGGTAGAGGCAGGTCAGCTCCCCCGGCCGCTTGAGGTGGGCGACCACCCACGGCTGCACCTCGGGGATGAAGAGCACCACCAGCGCGCCGAGCACGGCGGCGACCCAGTGATCGCCCTCGGCCGGGGACAGCACCGCCCACAGCGCCCCGACGGCGATGGCGACCGGCAACCGTCGGAGCCGCTTCCTCACGGCTCCGACGGTAGGTCGGTCAGTACTTGATGCGGCGCACCCGGGCCGGGCGGTCGACGGGCAGGAAGCAGGCGTTGCCGCTGATGAGCTTCGGCAGCGGGCACGGGAAGGCGAACCTCCCGACCGACACCGAGGCCGGGGCCACGTCCTTGTCCATGAACCACTTCTTGTCCCGGAAGTCGGGCGAGACCATCGACTTGTCGGTCTCCTTCTGGGCCCGGAGGGCAGTGACCATGCGATCGGTCGTCACGTTGCTGCCCAGGCTCCAGATGGCTCGGGCGATGTCGCGGACCTGGATGCAGATGTTGTTGGTGCTGAGCCAGCGGCCGTTGGAGATGTCGGTCTCGTTGAACTGGTACTCACGCTGGTTGAGCGCCTTGGCCAGCGTCGCGGTGCACATCTTCGAGACCGGCGTCTGCTTGGCCTGACCCGTCCGCCAGGCGTTCTGGATCTCGACGAAGTTGTAGGCGAACCAGCCGTTGGCGGCGGCCGAGGCAGCGCCATCGGTGCCAGCCGACCGGAGGTAGTTCGGCATGACCGAGTCGGCGTGCAGCGCCGCCGTGGACGGACCCATGACCGGGGCCTTCAGGCCCTGGTTGCGCAGCTCGCGGAAGATCTGGCCCACGGACGTGATCGAGACGTAGTGGGTCATGATCAGGAGGTTCACGCCCTTGGCCTTCATCCGCGAGACGGCCGAGCTGATGCCCTGGGAGCAAACCGTCCCCTGGCACGGCAGGACCTCGAACGAGGCGACGTCGTAGCCCTTCTTCTTGAGCCCGTCGACGTACTGGTCCTGCTGCTCCCCGGCCGACGTGGCCGTGTTGGCGGTGCCGATCACGCCGATCGTGCGCCCCTTGAACTCGCCCTGGGCGGCGGCGTCGGCGATGAAGCCGGATGCCATGCGGTCACCGGCCGGGTAGATGCTGACCAGCCGTCCCTTGGCGTCGGCGAAGTCGTCGGCCAGCATCGCCACCGGGCCGTTCATGATCGTCTTGTGGTTGACCGACACGCAGCGCCCGATCGAGGTGTTCTGCGGGGCGCCGATCTCCACCACGAAGAACGCCTTGTGATCCTCGGTCGCCTTCAGGCAGATGGCCTGGAGGTGACCCGACAGGTCGGGTGCCACCGGGTTGTAGAGCGCCGTCTTCAGGTTGATCTTGCGGCCGTTGATGCCACCGCACTTGTTGATCTCGTTGAAGAACGTCACGAACGTCTCGTGGAAGTTCAGCTGGTCGACGCCGAGGCGCTTGAGGGCCTCGGTGTCGATCGACATGTCGGTGATCGTGATCGAGCTCGGCGTCACACCGGGCGACGACGAGTTCCGGGTGCCGGACGGCGGTGTGGACTTCGTGCAGAACACGTCCGGGCTGTCGAACGGGCTGACCGCCTGGGCCGCCACCACCTTCGCCGGCGCCGGAGACGCCTCCACCACACCGACCACCGCACCGAGCACCGCCGCCAGCGCGACGAACGACCGCAGCCGCTTCCCCATGTCCATTCCCCCCGTTTGGTCCAGCTTCTAGAACAGGGTTCTACCCGCGTGAGCCCAGGCTGGCAATGACCATTTGGTACCTGACGAGAACGTGATTCTGGCCTAGAGTTGCCCCATGGCCGCCCCCACCCGTGCTCCCCGACGCACGGTCGGGCCCCCGCCGGTGCCGGACGCCCTGACCTCGCGCCAGCGGGAGCGTCGCGACGCCATCGTCGAGGCCGCGGTCGAGCTCGTCGGCCGGCACGGGCCGGACGACCTCCAGATGCGCGACGTCTCCGAGCGGTCCGGCGCGGCGCTGGCCACGCTCTACCGCTACTTCCCGTCGAAGGACCAGCTCGTGGCCGCCGCCTTCATGGCGTGGGCCCGCACGATCGACGACCGCGTGGTCCCGGCGCTCACCGACTCGGCCACACCGGCCGATCGCTTCGTCGCCGTGCTGCACCGGGGCCTCCGGCCGTTCCAGCACCAGCCCAACTTCGCCCGGGCGATGATCTACGTCAGCCAGTCCCGCGATCCCTTCGCCAGCGAGACCTACCTCCAGCTCGGCACCGTGATCCGCGGCACGCTGGCCCGATCCATCCCCGACGTCGAGCCCGACGTCCGCGACGGCGTGCTCCAGGCGATCGGCTCGGTCTGGTACCACTGCCTCGTCGAGTGGGTGAGCGGCCGCATCACGATCGCCACCGCGCAAGCGCGCCTCGACCGCGCCGCCCGCCTCCTGCTCTCCGGGACCTAGATCACGACGGCGTTCGGCCGCTACCGCGACCGGTGGCAGAAGGTCGACGGCCGCTGGCGCATCGCCGAGCGCTTCGCCGACGTCGAGGCCACCGCGTTCTAGCCGGGCACCCGTCCGAGGGAGCGCTTGGTGACCACGAGGCCGACGTCGCGGACCTGCTCGCCGTAGGCGGCGATGCGCTCGGCCGGCAGGCCGGCGGCGAAGCCGACCAGCGTGAGGGCGAGGACGACCTCGCCGTCGGCGCCGAACACCGGTGCCGCCACCATCGACACGTCGTAGGTCCGGGCCCGGTCGAGCTCCTGGACCTGGTACTCGCCGTGACCCAGCTCGACGACGAGCTCGTCGACCGAGCCCCGGAGTGCGGCGTCGGCAGGTGCGTCGGCCAGGTGGTCGAGGGCGTCGCCCAGCCCCCGGCGGGCGTCGGCCTCGAGGGCGATCGAGTAGCCCCGCGCCCGCACGCCGTCGAGGACGGCCTGCATCCGGGCCGGGTCCTCGGCCCGCGCCAGCCACGGCCCGGCGTCACCCCACGCCATGAAGACGGCCCCGAGCGGCGGCGCCAGCGGCACCCGCTGGCCCACGTGCACGGCGATGCCCCGTGCCTGGTGCTCGCCGGCCCGAGCGAGGAAGACGATGTCGTCGCCGGCCGGGGCGGTGACCGCGACCTCGAGGTCGAGCTCCCCGGCCAGGCCGCGGGCCGCGTCGCGGGCCAGGTCGATGGCGGCGTGTCGCTCCATCGCCGCGCTGCCCAGGGCCACGACCGAGGGCCCGAGCGTGTAGGTGCGGAGCCGGGGGTGGCGCACGAGGTAGCCGGCGTCGGTCAGCACGCCGAGCAGGGCGTGGGCCGAGGCCACGTTGATGTCGAGCCGGGCGGCCAGGTCCGACAGCGTGAACTCGTCGGCCGGGTGGGCGGCCAGGAAGTTGAGGACGCTGATCGCACGGGTGGCGGCGAGGGCGGGGCGCGACATACGGTGGCTCGACAGTACAAAGATCTTTTCGACATGGCAAAAGAGGGGGATGCGTGAAGCTCGACCTGCTGTACGAGTTCCAGCCCAAGATCAAGCCGTGGGACAAGCCCCACCCCTACGGGCAGCGAGAGGCCGAGCAGCGCGCCTACGACGAGGCCATCGCCGAGATCCAGTACGCCGACAAGCTCGGGTTCAACACGGTCTGGTGCGTCGAGCACCACTTCCGCGACGGTCGCTCCGCCTCCCCCTGCTCCGAGGCCATCCTCGGCGGCCTCGCCCTCAGCACCGAGCAGATCAAGCTCGGCTTCGGCGTGACCCTCATGCCCTTCGGCTTCATCCACCCGGCCCGCGTGGCCGAGAAGGTCGCCACCGTCGACGTGCTGTCGCACGGCCGGGTCGAGTGGGGCACCGGTCGCTCGACGCCGATGGAGCAGGCCGCGTTCGGCGTGCCCACCAACGACCTGTCGCGCGAGCACTGGAAGGAGGCGATCGAGATCGTCGTCGGCATGTGGGAGAACGAGACGTTCTCGTGGGAGAGCGAGAACCTCTCGTTCCCCGAGCGCATGCAGACCCCGAAGCCGTTCCAGGACCCGCACCCGCCGGTGTGGCAGGCGGCGGCCACCGAGAAGAGCGCGGTCAGCGCCGGCGAGCTCGGCCTCGGCCTGCTCTCGTTCGCCCTCCTCCAGCCGGTCGAGAAGATGGCCGACCACATCCGCGCCTACCGCACGGCCCAGTCGATCGCCCGGCCCGAGGACATGCTCACCCGCGTCCGCAACGACCGGGTCGGCGTCTACACGCTCGTCCACGCCTACGACGACGCCGACGAGGCCACGGCCTACGGCCTCTGGGAGTCGGTGAACTGGTGGTACAAGCACCTCGCCGAGTTCACGCTGAAGTGGGAGCTGCCCATGCTCAGCGAGGAGGAGCAGAAGGCCGTCTTCCCGCTGCTCGAGCCGGTCATCAAGGGCGAGGTCCCCGTCCAGCACTACCAGGACGAGGACATGATCATCATCGGGACCGCGGACGAGTGCCTCGAGAAGATCCTGCGCTACGAGTCGGTCGGCGTCGACGAGCTGCTCTGCTACGTGCAGTTCGGCGACGTGCCGCACGACAAGGTGATGCGCAACCTCGAGATCCTGGCCAAGGACGTCATCCCGAGGCTGGAGGACCGCGGCCACCGCGTCGGCGCCACGGTCAAGGCCTGACATGGACATGATCTCCGGGCTGCGCGACGCCGCAGCCAAGACCACCAAGCCGCTGCACGACGAGCTGGCCGCCGCCTTCTCCCTCGACGGGCGCACCGCCGTCGTGACCGGCGCAGCCATGGGCATCGGTCGGCAGACGGCGATCACCTACGCCCAGGCCGGCGCGACCGTCGTGCTGGGCGACCGGTCCGAGGCCGGCCTGGCCGAGACGGCCGCGGCGATCGAGGCGGTCGGCGCCAAGGCCGTCGTCGTCCCCACCGACGTGTCGGTGAAGTCACTCGTCGACGATCTCGCGCGTGCCGCCGTGAAGGCGACCGGCCGGGTCGACGTGTGGGCCAACGTGGCCGGCATCATCCGCAACAGCCTCATCGTCGACACCACCGAGGAGGACCTCGACGCCATCGTCGCCGTCAACCTCAAGGGCGTCTACTGGGGCACGGCGGCGGCCGGCCGGGTCATGGCGGCGTCGAAGCGGGGCTCGATCGTGAACGTCGCATCGGCCGGCGGCGAGATGCCGGCGCCGACCCTCTCGGTCTACGGCATGACCAAGGCCGGCGTGATCCAACTCACCCGCACCGCCGCGGCCGAGATGGGGCCGAACGGCATCCGGGCCAACGCCGTCGCCCCCGGCTTCATCGAGACGCCGATGACCAAGCGGGTCTGGACCGGCGCCGACGGCAGCGTCGACGAGGCCAAGCGGGCCGAGGTGCTCGGCCTCCGCGGTGCCCAGTCACCGCTCAGCACCACCGGCGACCCGGAGGACATCGCCTACGCGATGCTCTACCTGGCGGCCGATGCGTCGAAGTTCATGACCGGACAGGTGCTCCGGCCCAACGGAGGGGTGTACATGACATGACCAGCCACATGTTCGGACTCGAGGGGAAGCCGGCGCTCGTCGTCGGCGGTGGCTCCGGCATCGGCCGGGCCACGGCGCTGCTCCTCGCCGAGGTCGGCGCACGGGTCGCCGTGGCCGACCTCGACGGCGACCGGGCCAAGGCGGTCGCCTCCGAGGTCGACGGCACGGCGATCGCCGGTGATGTCACCGACCCCGACGACGCCCAGCGCGTCGTCGACGAGGCCCACGCCGCCCTGGGCGGCATCCACGCCGTGGCCAACATCGTCGGCCTCGCGTCGTGGTCCGATCTCATGAGCATGGACCTCGCGACGTGGGAGCACGACCTCCGGATCAACCTCACCCAGCACCTGTTCGTCGGTCGGGCCGCGGCCCGCCACATGATCGACGACGGCGCGGCGGGCACCCTCGCCCTGGTCACCTCGATCAGTGGGATCTACGGCGCGCCCAACCACTCGGCCTACGGCGCGGCCAAGGCGGGGGCGACCAACCTGGCCCGGTCGATGGCCAACGAGTGGGCGCCCCACGGCATCCGGGTGAACTCGGTCGCGCCCGACATCATCGCCACGCCGCGCGTGGTGGCCGGGTTCGAGGAGCGGGGCGTCACGGACATGGACCCCATCGTGGCCGAGGAGGCGCTCCTCGCCCACTGGGGCCGACCCCAGGACATCGCCGGCCCGCTCGTGTTCCTGCTCTCCGACCTCGCCGCGTTCATCACCGGGCAGAACCTCATCGTGGACGGCGGCAGCAACGCCCGCTTCCCCCACGCCGGCCCCAAGCCCTTCTCCGAGGACTGACGCTTCTCGTCACGCCCACGTCGGCATGCCGACGTGGGCGTGACCAGAATGCCGGGGTGACCGTCGCCTGGCTCGTGCTCGCCGCCCTCGGCGTGGCCGCCATCGTGTGGGGGGCGGAGACGTTCGCCGAGCACCTGGCCGCGGCATCGACCCGGCTCGGCGTGAGCGCGTTCGCCCTGGCCGTGCTCCTCGCCGGCGCCGAGCCCGAGGAGCTGGCCACCGCCGTCACCGCGTCGTTGCGGCAGGCCCCGGCCATCGCCCTCGGCGACGTGATCGGCGCCAACGTCGTCGTCGCCCTGGTCGCCCTCGGCGTCGGCGCGCTCGTCGCGCCCCTCCCCTTCGACCGGCGGGTCCGCCGCTACGCCCTCGCCGGGCTGCCCGCCGGCGCCCTCGCCGCGTGGGTGGCCTGGGACGGCGAGGTCTCCCGACCCGAGGGACTCCTGCTCGTCGCCGCCTACCTCGCCTTCATCGGCGGGATCTGGGCCCTCGAGCGCCGGCCCCCGGCCCTCGGCGAGGTGGGCGAGCTCGACGAGGACCACGCGCCCGGTCGGGTCGGCCGCGAGCTGCTGCTCGTGCTCGCCGGCGTGGCCGCCATGGCCGTCGGTGCCATCGCCCTCGTCGAGGGCATCCGCCGGATCAGCGACGTCGAGTCGACCCAGCGTGGCCTGGGTCTCGTGGTCGTCGGCTTCGCCACTGGCTTCGAGCTCGTCGTCCTCGCCTGGTCGGCCGCTCGCCGCGGCATCACCTCGGCCGTGGTCGCCGGCGTCGTCGGTTCGTTCACCTACAACGTCACGATGACGCTCGGCGCCGGCGCCCTGGCCCGTCCGCTCCAGGTGGAGGACGCCGCCGCCCTCCACCTCCCGTGGCTGCTCATGCTGGTCGCCCTCGCCGTCCCGCTGCTGCTCTCCCTGCGCGGACGACTCGACCGGCGAGCCGGTTGGCTGCTGCTCGCCTGCTACCCCGCCTTCGTGGTGGCCGTGCTGGCCTAGCCGTTGATCCCAAGGACGTCCGTCAGTGCGACGTCGTTTCGTGACGAGAAGCAGATCGGCGGGCACCGCCAACGTTCGACAGACCGATCTCGCCCCTTGGTTGCGTCCTTGGGATCTCCATCTAGTGCTGGATCAGCTCGTAGGCCTGGACGACGGCCTCGCCGAACGCCTTGGCC
>JAODBP010000102.1 GCA_025464025.1 Actinomycetes bacterium
TGGTCTTGCCGCAGCCGGACGGGCCGACGAGCACGCACAGCTCGCCGTCGCCGACCTCGAGGTCGAGCTCGTGGACGGCCAGCTGCCCGTTGGGGTAGCGCTTCGACACCGCCTCCAGCCGGATCACGGCGGTCACGCTACCGAAGCGCGTGTCACGACCGGTTCGCCGGTCGTGACCGGGGACACACCGAGGAAACCAGTAGCCGGCTACTGAGGGTTTCCGCGTCGGCCCGTGCGACCGTCGCCTCATGACCACCGGTGGATCCCCCCTCGCCTCTGACCAGCCTCGCAACCGGGCCGAGCGCCGGGCCGCCGCCCGCCGGAACCGGGGCCGCAAGGCGGTGGCCGCCCTCACCGGCGCCTCGCTCGTCACCACCGGCATGGGCGTCCTCTTCGCCAGCCCGGCCAGCGCGTCGACCTTCACCGTCAACTCGGGCGCCGACGACGGTGGCGGCTCGGACACCACCCTGCGCGAGGCCCTCGATGCGGCCAACAGCCACCCGGGGAGCGACAGGATCAGCTTCGACCCGGCCCTCACCGAGGTGACCATCTCGGGCGGCACCCTCCAGGTCTCCGACGACGTCGTGATCGACGGCTCGGATCCGGCGCGGACCGTCGAGCTGCACCTCACGACCGACAGCGCGACGCACAACGGCGGGGCGTCGCTGCTCGCGGTCACCTACAGCGGGCTCACGATCGAGGATCTGACGATCAGCGGCACGGCGGCCACCGAGGACGGCGGGGCGATCCGCTCCTACGCCGCCGACGTGGTCCTCGACCACGTCACCCTCTCGGGGAACACGGTGACGGGCGCCGTGGGCGGCGCCGCCTACCTGGTGAGCAGCGATGTCACGATCGTGAGCTCAGCCTTCACCGACAACAGCGCCTTCTACAGCAGCGGCGGCGGCACCGGCGGCGGGCTCTGGGTCTCGTCGGCCGGCTCGGTGAGCATCAGTGCCACCGACTTCACCGGCAACCGCAGCTACTACGACGGTGGCGGGGCCTACGTCCAGCTCAGCGGGTCTGCCGAGCTGACCGTCACCGGGTCTCACTTCACCGAGAACGGTTCCGACTCCCAGGACGGCGGTGGCTTGTCGGTGAGGGCGCGGGGCCATGCCGACCTGGACGTCGCCATCTCCGGCACCACCTTCACCGAGAACGACGCCGACGGCGTCGGTGGCGGCCTGGCCCTCTACGCCGGCAACGCCGACGCGCGGTTCTCGGTCACCGACACGACGTTCACCCGCAACGAGGCCCACGGCCCGGGCGGTGGGCTCCGCCTGCGGGCCAACTCGAGCGATGCGACCCTGACGGTGTCGGACAGCACGTTCGACACCAACACCACCGCCGACTCGGGTGGCGGCCTACACCTCGACGGCCCGGCCGGCGTGACGATCGAGCGGACGACCATCGCCGGCAACCACGCCTTCGACTCGGGCGGCGGTCTCTCCGCGGCGGCCGGCGCCGTGGTCACCGCGGTGGCATCGACGATCTCCGACAACACGGCGTCGACCGGTGCCGGGGCCTACGTGTCCGTGTCGGCCGCGACGTTCCGGCAGTCGACCGTGACCGACAACGAGGCGTCGGACGTCGCCGGTGGCATCCAGGTCGAGGGCTCCTCGCTCTTCGGCAACTATCCCGCGTCGCTCACGCTCGACGGTTCGATCGTGGCCGCCAACCGGGCCCCAGCCCGCCCCGACCTCCGCCTGGTCCAGTTCTGGACCTTCGGTCCCGCGGACGAGACGGACCTGAGCCAGACCTCGGCATCGGCGATCCACTCGCTGGTGGGCGACGTGGGGAACTCGGGGATCACGGGCCCGTCCGGGAGCAACCTGGTCGGCGTCGACCCGCTGCTTGCCCCGCTGGCCCTGAACGGCGGCACCACGGCGAACCACCTGCCCCTGGCCGGTTCGCCGGCGATCGGTGCCGGTGATCCGGTCTATTCCGGAGCGACCACCGACCAGCGGGGCGCCTCGCGCGTGTCGGGCGGTCGGATCGACATCGGTTCGGTCGAGGTGCAGATCGCCCCGGTGTTCATCTCGGCACCGCCGGCCCCGGCGCCGACGGGCGGCACGACCACCTTGACGCCGGGCCCCGCCGGGTCGAGCACGGCGTCGGTTCCGACCTCGGCCGGACCGGTCTCGGTGACCGTCACCCCGCCTGCGGGCGGCGGTGCCCCCACCTCCGCCCACGTCGACGTGGTCGGCGGGACGTCTCTGCCGGCCGATGGGCTCACGGTGCTGCCCACGGCGTTCGAGGTCACCATGACGGGCGGCTCGGTCGGCACGGCCAAGGTGTGCTTCCCGTACTCGCAGGCCGACCTGGTCAAGGCCGGGCTCGACGAGAACGCCATCCAGCTCTTCCACTTCCTGGCCGACGGCACTCGCGAGGTCATCACCGGCTCGGTCGACATGGCCGCCAACGTGATCTGCGGTGACACGACGTCGTTCTCCCCCTTCGCCATCGGCGTGCTCGACACGACCCGGGTGGCGGGCATCGATGCGCCCTCCACGGCGGCCGCCCTCTCGGCCGCCACGTTCCCGGCCGGTGCGCCGGTCGTGTACCTGACCACGGCTGACGGCTTCGCCGATGCGCTCGGCGCCGGTCCGGCCGCGGGCGCGGCCGGTGGGCCGACGCTCCTCGTCCACCACAGCGACGTGCCGGCGGTGACACAGGCCGAGCTGGCCCGCCTCAAGCCGGCGCGCATCGTCCTCGTGGGCGGCACCTCGGTGATCGGTGCCGACGTGCAGGCGGCCCTGACACCGCTGGCGGCCAAGGTCGAGCGGGTCGCCGGTGCCGACCGCGCGGGCACGGCCGCGATGCTCTCGGCGGCGACGTTCCAGCCGGGCGTGCCGGTCGTCTACGTCGTCAACGGGACGGGCTTCGCCGACGGCCTGGTCGCCGGCGCGGCGGCGGCCGCCACGAGCGGCCCGGTCCTGCTGACCGGCCGCGACGCCCTTCCGGCTGCCACGGCGGACGAGCTGGCCCGCCTGAAGCCGGCCAAGGTCGTGGTCGTCGGCGGCTCCGCGGCGGTGGCCGACTCGGTGGTCAAGGCCCTCGGCGCCAGCCGACTGGCTGGCGCCGACCGCTACGAGACGGCGGCCGTGGTGGCCGAGACCTTCCAAGCCGGCACGTCCGTGCTCGCCGCCACCGGCGAGTCGCCCGCTGACGCCCTCGCCGCGGTGGCCGCGGCGGCCAAGACCAGGTCGGCGGTCGTGCTGGTGCGGCCCACCGGCGTTCCCGCCCGCCTGCTCACCGCCCTCGGCGTCCTCAAGCCCAAGGCCATCAAGGTCGTGGGCGGCACGGCGGCCGTGAGCCGCAACACCGAGGCCAACCTGGCCAAGGGCCTGGGCAGCTGATCTTCCCGCGGTCGTCCCCCGACGGAACGTCGGGGGACGCCGCTAGGGTCCCCCCGTGCCGCACGCCACCCGTCACGCCATCCGGCTCCAGAGCCGGTACCGGCACCGGGGGCCGTGACGGTGCTCAGCGCACAGCAGTGGTTCCACTGGTCGTGGGTCGCCGACCACTCGGACGACATCCGGGCCGCCCTCGCCGAGCACCTCCAGCTCACGCTCGTGGCCATGGTGGCCGGCCTCGTCATCTCGCTCCCGCTCGGCGTCGCCGCCGTCCGGTGGCGGCGGTTGCGCACCCCGGTGCTGCTGACCGAAGGCGTGCTCTACGCCATCCCCTCGCTCGCCGCCATCGTGCTGCTGGGCCCCTGGACCGGGTACCTGACCCGCACCACGGTCGCCATCCCGCTCACGGCCTACACGCTGCTGATCCTGACCCGGAACGTGGTCACCGGCCTCGAGGCGGTGCCCGAGGAGGTCCGGGAGTCGGCGACCGGCATGGGCTACGGCCCGACGCGCCGGTTGCTGCGCGTCGAACTGCCGCTGGCCCTGCCCACGATCATCGCCGGCATCCGAATCGCCACCGTCAGCACGATCGCCATGGTGACGATCGGCTTCGTCGCCGGCCACGGCGGCCTCGGCGAGCTGGTCGACGCGGGGATCCGCGCCTACGTCGACTACTCGCCGCTCACCGTCGGCCTGGCGCTCACCGTGGCGCTGGCGGTCACCGCCGACCTGCTCCTCCAGCTCGTGCAGCGGCTGCTCACGCCGTGGGCCAGGGCGGGTCGCTGATGGGGTTCCTCGGCGACGTCGTCGACTGGTTCACGGCCGGCGAGCACTGGCACGGTCCCAACGGGCTCCCGCACCGGGTCGGCGAGCACGTCGTGCTCTCCCTGGTGGCGATCGGCATCGCCGTCGTGGTCGCCGTCCCGCTCGGCATCGCCCTCGGCCACCTGCGCCGCGGGGGCGCCGCCTCCGGGGCGGTGGCGAACCTGGGGCGGGGCGTGCCCTCGTTCGCCCTGCTGGTGCTGGCCTACAAGGTCTTCGGCCTCGGCGTCCTCCCGACCTACATCGCGCTCGTCGTCCTCGCCGTGCCGCCCATGCTGGTGAACGCCTACGTCGGCGTGGCCGAGGTCGACAACGAGCTGCGTGACGCGGCCCGGGGCATGGGCATGACGGGGTGGCAGTCGCTCCGGCGCGTCGAGCTGCCGCTCGCCCTCCCGCTGGTGATGGGCGGCATCCGCACCGGTGCCGTGCAGGTGGTGGCCACCGCCACCCTCGCCGCCTACATCGCCGAGGGGGGCCTCGGTCGCTACATCGTCGACGGCCAGTCCGTGCAGGACAACGTCACCGTGTTCGCCGGCGCCCTCGTGGTCGCCCTCCTGTCCGTGGCCACCGAGCTCGGCCTCGGCGCCGTCCAGCGGGCGGTGACCCCCCGGGGTCGCGACGCCGCCCTGGCCGACGCCGTCGCCGCCCACTGATCGACCCCACATCACCCACAGCAGTGCAACGAAAGGACCAACGATGAAGACGTGGAGACGCCTGGTCGTCCTCCTCCTCGCCCTGACCCTGATCGGTGCCGCGTGCGGCAGCGACGACGGCGGGACGACGACGGACAACGGCGCCAGCGCCAGCACGGGTGGGGGCAGCGCGCTCACCGCCAAGACGATCACCGTGGGCTCGGCGAACTTCGCCGAGAGCTCGCTGGTCGCCAGCATGTACGCCCAGGTGCTCGAGCACGCCGGCTACAAGGTCAAGACCAAGCTCGACATCGGCGCCCGCGACGTCTACTTCAAGGCGCTCGAGGCCGGCGAGGTCAGCCTGGTGCCCGAGTTCGTGGGCTCGCTCACCGCCTTCCTGAAGGGCACGGGCGACCCCGACCCCGACACCGCGGTGACCAACCTGAAGAAGGTGCTCCCCGCCGGCATCGAGGTGCTCGACCCCTCGCCGTCGCAGAGCGCCAACACCTTCGTGGTCACCAAGGAGACGGCCGACAAGTACGGCCTGACCAAGGTCTCCGACCTGGCCGGCAAGGACCTCACCCTCGGTGGGCCGCCGGAGTGCCCGCAGCGCCCGTTCTGCATGGTGGGGCTGAAGACCACCTACGGCGTCGACTTCTCGAACAAGTTCAAGCCGCTCGACGCCGGAGGGCCCATCACCAAGGAGGCCCTCTCCAAGGGCGACATCGACGTCGCCCTCCTGTTCACGACCGACCCCGGCATCCCGAAGAACGGCTGGGTCGAGCTCGAGGACGACAAGCACCTCCAGCAGGCCGAGAGCGTGATCCCCGTGATCCGCAAGGACAACGTCGACGCCGACGTGACCCGCCTCCTCAACGAGGTGTCGGCCAAGCTCGACCAGAAGAGCTACGTCGAGCTGCTGAGCAAGGTGTACATCGACGGTGACGACGTCGAGGCCACGGCCAAGACCTGGCTGACCGACAACGGTCTCCTGAAGTAGCCCGCATCGCCCGGTCCGGGCGTGGCGAACGTACGTTCGACTACGCTCGGGCCGGTGCGCTGGCGGACCGAGGGTGACGACGGGCAGGAGCAGCTCTTCGACGACCTCGACCGCCACGTCGGCCGGGGCGAGTTCCGGGGGATGACGTTCCTCCACGTCCGGGCCCGCCGGGTGGTCAACACCCTGCCCGAGACGTCGCCGTTCGCCTTCCGGCACACGATCAACGCCTACCGGGGCTGCTCCCACGCCTGCTCCTACTGCCTCGACGGCGACACGCCCGTGCTGCTGGCCGACGGTCGGACCCGGGCCCTGCGCCGCCTGAAGGTCGGCGACGTCGTCACCGGCACCGACGACGGGAAGCCGGTGCCCACCACGGTGCTCGACCACTGGGCGACCGAGCGGCCCGCCTACCGCGTGACCCTCGGCGACGGCACCGTGCTCACGGCGAGCGCGGACCACCGGTTCCTCACCGAGCGGGGCTGGCGGGCGGTCCGCGAGCTGGGCCCGGCCGACGTGCTCGTCACCCTCGACGGCACCGACCCGTCGACCGCGGCCTTCCGGGCCGAGAACGGCGTCGTGCGGGTCCAACCCCTGGGCGAGGAGCGGCGGCTCTACGACATCACCACCGGAACGGGCGACTTCGTGGCCGACGGGGTGGTGAGCCACAACTGCTTCGCCCGCCCCACGCACGACTACCTCGGCCTCGACGTCGACGAGGGCTTCGAGCGCGACATCGTGGTGAAGGTCAACGCCGTCGAACGGGTGCGGGCCGAGCTCGCCCCGAAGCGGTGGAAGGGCGAACCGATCGCCATGGGCACCAACACCGACCCGTACCAGCGGTGCGAGGGGAAGTACCGCCTCACCCGGGGCATCGTCGAGGTGCTGTCCGCGGCCCGCAACCCGTTCTCGATCCTCACCAAGTCGACGCTCATGCTCCGCGACGTCGAGCTGCTGGCCGAGGCGGCCCAGCGCACCGAGGTGTCGCTGATGTTCTCCGTCGGCACCCTCGACGAGGAGGTGTGGCGGGCCACCGAGCCCGGCACGCCCCACCCGCGGCTGCGGCTCGAGGCCATCGCCCGGCTGCGCGACGCCGGGATCCCGTGCGGCGTGCTCATGGCCCCGCTGCTGCCGGGGCTGTCCGACGACGCCGCCGGGATCCGGGCCGTGGTCGCAGGGGCCCGCGAGGCCGGGGCGTCGCACGTCTCGGGCGGCCCGCTGCTCTACCTCACCCCGCCGGTGCGCGAGGTGTTCATGAAGCGCCTGGCCGTGAGCCACCCGCACCTGGTCGAGCGCTACGAGCGGCTGTACCAGGGCACCCGGGCGCCGAAGGAGGAGCAGGACCGCGTCCGGGCCATCGTCGACGCCGCCCTCGGCCGGCGACCCCGCACCGCGAGACCAGCGCCGTTCCGGAAGCCGGTGCCCCGGCCTGCGCCGGTGCCGGAACCCACCGAGCAGCTCTCGCTCGGCGTGTGACACTGGCCGGGTGGGTCTGAGCGAGGACGACGTCGGCGACGACCCCATGCCCGAGGTGCAGCGCTGGCTCGACGATGCCGTCGCCGCCGGCGTGGTCGAGCCCTTCGCCATGCAGCTCGCCACTGCCGGGCCGACGGCGCGCACCGTGCTCCTGCGCGGCCTCGACGAGCGCGGCTTCATGTTCGTCACCAACCTCGGCAGCCGGAAGGCGAGGGCGTTGGCCGCCGATCCGGCCTGCGCCCTCGTGCTGGTGTGGACGCCGATGTCGCGCCAGGTCCTCGTCACCGGCACGGCCGAGCCGGTGCCCGACGAGGAGGTCGAGGGCTACTGGCTGACCCGGCCGCGCGACCGGCAGGTCGCGGCGTGGGCGTCGCCCCAGAGCGAGGTCCTGCCCGACCGGGCCGCGCTGGAGGCGCGGGTGGCCGAGGTCGAGGACCGCTTCGCCGGCGTCGACCAGCTCCCGGTGCCCCCCGACTGGGGCGCGTTCCGGGTCGTGCCCGACAGCGTCGAGCTGTGGTGCGGGCGCACCGACCGCCTGCACGACCGGCTTCGGTGGCGGCGGTCCGCCCCCGGAGTCGCGTGGATCCGGGAGCGGCTGGCGCCCTGACGGGGTAGGGGGCCGGTCATGCGCTCCCTCGTCGCGGCTCTGGCCGCGTCCGCCTGCCTGCTCGCCCTTGCCGCGCCGGCCGCCGCCGAGCCCGGCGACATCGACGGCACGTGGGGCTTCGTCGGCCGAGTCGGGCTGCCGGCCCAGGCGGTCGCCGTCGCCCCCGGTCCCGATGGCAGCACCCTCGTGGCCACCGGGGTGGTCGGCGGTTCGAGGCTGACGAAGGTCGACGCCTCCGGGCGCACCGACGACACGTTCGCCCCGCCGATCACGTCGATCTTCCTCCACGACCTGGCGCTCGATGGCCGGGGCGGGTGGATCGGCGTCGGCACGGCGCGCACGGCCGACGGCGAGCGCGTCGCAGCCGAGCGGTTCCTGGCCGACGGGCGACCCGACCCGACGTACGGGTCGGGCGGGGTGGCCGTGAGCGACGTGCTCGCCGGGTCGGCGTACGGCGCGGCGGTGGCGCTGCGGCCGGACGGGTCGGCGTACGTCGTCGGCATGAGCGAGACCCGGTTGGGTTCGGGCTGCGCCGACAACGAGGCCGACGTCCTGCGGTTCACCTCGACCGGGCAGCTCGATGCGTCGTTCGCCTCGACCGGCAGCATCCGCCTCCGGCTCGGCAAGGAGCTCGGGGCGTGGAACCTGGCCACTTCGGTGGTCGCGCTGCCCGACGGCGGGGCGATCGTCGGGTTCGACTACACCCACGACGTCGACGCCGACACGGCCTGCGTCGTCCGGCGACAGGCCACGGGCGGCGCGTTGATCCGGTACCGGGCGGACGGCACGCCCGAGGTGGCCTTCGGGTTCAACGGGCTCGTCGTCCGCGGCGACCGGGTGACCGGGCTGGCCCGGACCACGGACCAGCAGACGATCGCCACCGATCCCGGCCGCGTCGTCCGTTACGACGACCGGGGCAGGGAGCTGGCGTCATCGCCCACCAACGTCGGCCCGAGCCGCCCGTACGTCGACGGCGCGGGCCGGGTGGTGGTGGCCGGCGTCGGCTTCCCCGGCCGCCGGGTCCAGCGCTTCACCCGCGGTCTGGCCCCCGACCTCGCCTTCGGGCTGTGCGGCACCTCGACCGTTGGCGACGGCGATGCGCCCGGCGCCGTGGTGGCGTCCGACGGTACCATCACCGTGGCCTCGTCCAACGTCCTCGTGCGGCTCCAGGACGAGACCACCGCCCTCGACGGCCCGTTGCGCAACGCCCTGGGGACGTGGGTCACCACCTCGGCCGGGGCGATGTACACGACGGGGGACGCCCTCCTCTGCGGCTCGACGGCCGGGAAGCGGCTCAACCGGCCGGTCGTCGGCATGGCCGTGCTGCCGTCCCGCAACGGCTACTGGCTCGTGGCCAGCGACGGTGGCATCTTCGGCTTCGGCCACGCCCGCTTCTTCGGGTCCACCGGTGGCATCCGGTTGAACAAGCCGATCGTGGGGATGGCTGCGACACCGACGGGCAAGGGCTACTGGCTGGTCGCCAGCGACGGGGGCATCTTCAGCTTCGGCGACGCCCGCTTCTTCGGGTCGACCGGGGCCATCCGGTTGAACAAGCCGATCGTGGGGATGGCGGCGAGCTCGACCGGCCGGGGCTACTGGCTGGTGGCCAGCGACGGCGGCATCTTCCCGTTCGGCGACGCCGGCTTCTACGGCTCGGCGGGCGGCGCACGCGTGCCGGCGCCGATCGTGGGCATGGCCGTGGCGTCGAGCGGCCGCGGGTACTGGCTGGCGGGGCGCGACGGCCGGATCTACGGGTTCGGCGATGCCGTCCTGAGCACGGTGCTGCCGGTGCCGCCCCGCGGCCCGGTGGCCGGCATCGCGGCCGACACCGCCGGGGGCGGGTACTGGGTGACGACCACGGCCGGTCAGGTCGTCGGGCTGCCCAACTACGCCACCGGCCCGCCGCACGCCGGCGTCAGCACGGTCGTCGGGATCGGCGGCGGCTGACGGGGTGGGCGCTGGTCGCGCCCACCCCGCCGGAGCCGTCAGCCCTTGATCTTGCGGGTCCGGATCGGCTTGTCCTGCGGGAGCATGCACCCCGTGGTCTGCCGGGTCGGCAGGGGGCAGGGGTAGTTGAAGACGTTCGTGCTCGCCCCGGTCGGGCTGACGTTGGGCCAGACGAACAGCCACTTGTCGGTGCCGGCGGGGGCGGTGTCGCGGGCCACGCTCGCACCGTCGAGGCCGCGCAGGGCCTCGATCATGCGGGCGGTGGTGACGTTGTTGCCGAGCTTGTAGAGCGCCCGTGCCATCTGTCGTGCCTGGCCGCAGAGGTTCACCGTGCCCTGCCAGCGGGCGTTGCCGATGTCGGTGACGTCGTAGTTGTACCGCCGCTGCCCGAGGGCCTTGGCCAGCGTCGCCGTGCACATCTTGGCGAACCGGCTCTCGAGGACCTGGCCGCTGCGCCAGCCGCCGCGCTGGAGGTTGGGGTCCATGCCCACGGCGTAGAGGCCGTACTTGTCCATCCACGCGACGCCGTCGGTGCCGGCGTTGCGCTGGATCGACGTCATCTGCGAATCGGAGAACAGCGAGTCGGTGTCGACGCCGGTCAGCGCGGCCTTGAGGCCCTGGCCCTGCATCTCCTTGACCACGGTGCCGATCTGGCCGGCGCCCGGGAAGTTGTGGTCGACGATGATCAGGTTGGTGCCGTTCGCCTTCAGGCGACGGATGGCGTTCGACGCCTGCCCGGTGCAGACGGCGCCGGTGCACGGCAGGATCTCGGTGTTGACGTCGATGCCCTTCGCCTTCAGGGGCTCCTCGTACTCCTTGACGATGTCGGCCGGCCGGGTGGCCGGCAGGTTGGTGCCCAGGATCGTGACCTTGCGGCCCTTGAAGGCCTGCTGAGCCATGCCGTCGGCGATGAACGCGGAGGCCAGGCGATCGCTGGCCGGGTAGATCGACACCAGCCGGCCCTGCGAGTCCCGGAAGTCCGCCACGGTCTGGTAGGCGGGGGCGTTCATGATCGTCTTGTGCTGCACCGTCACGCATCGGGCGTTGGTGATGCTGGTGATGCCCAAGGTCATGAAGGCCTTCTGGTCCTCGGTGATCTTGATGCAGTTGGCCTGGACGTGGCCGGCGAGGTCGGGCGCCAGCACGTTGTAGAGCGCGGTCTTCAGGACGATCTTGCGGCCGTTCACGCCGCCGCACTCGTTGATCAGGTCCACGAAGGCCGTGAGGGCCTGGTGGAAGTTCATCTGGTCGTTGCCGATGCGGCGGAGCGCGTCGGTGTCGAGCGAGTTGTCCGAGATCGTGATGCTGTTCGGCGTGACGCCCGGCGAGCTGCTGTTGCGCGTGCCGGGCGGGGCCGTGGACTTCGTGCAGAACACGTCCAGGCTGCTGAACGGATCGCCGGTCTGAGCGGCGTGCTGGTCGGCCGAGGCCGTCACCGCGGTCAGCCCGGTTGCCAGCAGTGCAAGGCACGTCGCCAACATGGCGACGCGCCCGAGGCGCCTCGTGAACATGGTTCCCCCCTGGTGCTTCGTCCGGCCGCGGCATGCGACCGTCCCCCAGGACGACCGTACGTCACTCTGTGACGTCCGTCACTACTCTTCGTATACAAAACCCTCAGACGTGGGGGAGCACCGCCTCGGCGACGAGGGCGAGGTGCTCGAGGTCCTGGAGGTCGAGCACCTGCAGGTAGATGCGGCTGGCGCCGGCTTCGCCGTAGGTGGCGAGCGTGGCCAGCACCTCCTCGGGCGTGCCCGCCGCGCCGCTGGCCCGCAGCTCGTCGACCTCCCGGCCGATCCGCTTCGCCCGCTTCGCCACCTCGGCCTCGTCGCGCCCGCAGCACAGGACGAGGGCGGCCGACCACGTCATCGTCGCCGGGTCGCGGTCGATGGCCTCGCAGGCCGCCGTCACCCGCTCGCGCTGGGTCGTGAACGTCTCGACGGGCGAGAACGGCAGGTTGAACTCCTGGGCGTAGGTCGCCGCCAGGCGGGGCGTCACCTTGGCGCCGTGGCCGCCGATGATCACCGGCGGCCGGGGCGACTGCACCGGCTTGGGCAGGGCGGGCGAGTCCTTGACCGCGTGGTGGGAGCCGTCGAACGAGAACCGGTCGCCGACGGGGGTCTCCCAGAGGCCGGTGATGATCGCCAGCTGCTCCTCGAGCCGCTCGAACCGCTCCTTGGTGCCGGGGTACGGGATGCCGTAGGCGTGGTGCTCGTCGTCGTACCAGCCGGCGCCGATGCCGAGCTCGACCCGGCCGCCGCTCATGGCGTCGACCTGGGCCACGGAGATGGCGAGCGGGCCGGGGTGGCGGAAGGTGGCCGCCGTGACCAGCGTGCCGAGCCTGATGCGCGACGTCTCCCGGGCCAGCGCGCCGAGCGTGACCCAGGCGTCGGTCGGCCCGGGCAGGCCGTCGCCGCCCATGGTGAGGTAGTGGTCGGAGCGGAAGAAGGCGTCGAAGCCGAGGGCCTCGGTGGCCTGGGCCACGGCCAGCAGGTCGTCGTAGGACGCCCCCTGCTGGGGTTCGGTGAAGATGCGCAGCTCCATGGGACGACCCTATTGGGACGGGCGGCGGCGCAGCACGGCCCACGCCAGGCCGGCGACGACGAGGGCGGCGAACACCCACCCGAGCGTGGTCCCGCCGTCCTGGAGCCACGCCGATGCCCGTGACGACCAGTCGTCGATGATCGACACGCCGGTGGAGCTGGCGTTGTCGGTGTCGAGGGCGTAGATGCCGTAGTACACGAGGTAGGCGCCGACCACGACGAGCAGCCCGGCGGCGATCCGGTCGACGTACTGGAGGACGGCCCGCATGCGGCGCACCATCGAGTCCCGAGCCAGGGCCAGGGCGAGCGAGAGCACGAGCAGGACCAGCGTCATCCCGGCGCCGTAGGCGAGGAACGCGAGCAGCCCCGAGGCGTAGTTCGACCGGCGGGCCGTGCCGGCCACGTAGGTGAGGAAGATCGGCAAGGTGCACGAGAGCGAGGCGATGGCGTACGAGACGCCGAACAGCACCATCGAGCGGAAGCGCCGGTCCTTCCCGCCCCGGTCGAGCCGGGGGAGGGCCACCTTCAGGCGGTAGCCACCGAGCATGGCCACGCCGAGGCCGGCCATGGCCACGCCGATCACGATCGTGAACCACGGCATCAGCCGGTAGATCCAGCTCACCCCGGCGTTGATCGGGATGCCGAGGCCGGCGAACACGGCCAGGAAGCCGATCGAGACGGCCAGGCCGGAGAGCAGGGCGCGGGGGATGCGGGTGCCGTCGGCCTCGTCGTCGGTGCCGATGAAGAACGACAGGTACGCCGGGAGCATGGGGAAGCCACAGGGGTTCACCGCGGCGACCAGGCCCGCCGTGAACGCGTAGGCGAGCGGGACGTCGATCACTGCGAAGTTCCCTCGCCCTCGATGCGCGTGCGCGGCTCGTTGGTCGTCACGGCTTCGTGAGGTTGCCCTCGATGAGCTTGCGCAGCTCGGACGCGGTGACGGCCCCGGCCTTGGCCGACTTGATGCGGCCGTCCTTGCCGATGAGGAACGTCGAGGGCATGTTGACCACGCCGAGCTGCGAGGCGATGTTCCCGTTCGGGTCGCGGCCGATGTCGTACGTCGCGCCGTACTTCCGAACGAACGCCTCGGCGTTGCGCTGGCTGTCGTTGACGGCCAGGCCCACGAACGTGACCTCGTCGCCGAGCTCCTCGTGCAGGCGCTGGAGGTCGGGCATCTCCTTGCGACACGGCACGCACGAGGAGGCGAACATGTTCACGACGAGGTCCTGGCCCCGGTAGTCGGCCAGGGAGCCGAGGCCCCCCTCGAGCTTGGGGTACTTGCTGGTGGGGGCCGGGTCGCCCTTGGAGTCGCGGGCGATGAGGCCGGGAGGCTCGGTGTCGTCGGTCGAGAAGTGCAGGTCGGCGTCGACCTTCGGCTTCGGTGCGTCGTCGGTGCCGACGGCGACGGCGACCCCGACGGCGGCGAGCACGGCGACCAGTCCGGCGACGGTGCCGATGAGGAGGGATCGACGGCGGTTGGCGTCCATGAGCGCTGGTCACGGTACCGCCGACCCTCCCGCAACCCGAAGGCGGCCCCACCCCCTTCCTCGAGGCACTCGGACCACAGGTGATCGGAGACTCAGTCTCACCTGTCGTCCTTGGAGCGCCCCTGGGAAGGGGGTGGGGCCGCCGGCCCTGGTCGCTGGGGGGATGGGGGGATGGGGTGTGCGCTCCTTACGCCGACACGACGGCCGGCACGACGACGACCTCCTGGCCGTCGATGACGATCACCTCGGCCGGCCGGTTCTTGGGCGGTCGGCCCCGGCGCCGCTTCTGGGCGAGGACGTGGCCGTTCAGGAACAGCTCGCCGCCCCACACGCCCCACGGCTCACGCCGCTCGAGCGCCCCGGCGAGGCACCGGGCCTTGACCGGGCACGACCCGCACAGGTGCTTGGCCCGTGCGATGTCGTAGAGGTCCTCGGAGAAGAAGACCTCCGTCCAGGTGCCGGCCTCGTCGTTGCACGCGGCCAGGCCACGCAGGTCCGGCGTCTGGGTGATCTCTTCGGTCTCTTCGGTCAGCACCTGGGGGTGCATCGCGTACTCCTTCTGTGCAGGTCTTGCAGTGCTACGGCGGAAAAGCAGAAAGGCCGTCGGGATGTCCCGACGGCCTGGTGGAGTGCTCTCGACGCTTGAGCGTTACGTCGAGGTCTCCCCGAGCCGGCGGTAGCCGAAGGCCTTGAGGGCCTTGGTGTTCGCCTGGCGGATCTCGGTTGCGATGGTCGTGAGGGACCAGTCGCAGCCCAGATGCGCGGAGGCGAACGTGGACGGCATCGCACCAAGGGTCAGCGGCATGCGCACGTAGGACGCGGCGGCGCGACGACGGGTGGAGGCGGGAACTACTGCCAGGGGCATCAGCATCATCGAATCCATCGTGGTCACACCTCCTTTGGCGTGCGGGTGCCTCGAACCGCTCGAGGGACTGCGGTCATGGTCCCCCGACCCCCGCAGGGGCGTCAAACGAATTCCGAGGATTTCTCGGCGGGGTGCGCGAGGAGGGCAGCGATGGCCGCCCCGGCCCACGCCACCGTCGACCAGAGCAGCACCTCGTGGACGCTGGTCCGGCGGGCCAGCCAGCCCCCGGCGAGGGCGCCGACCGGGATCGCCGACCACACGGCGAGGTGGAAGCGCTGGAGGACGGGCCCGGTCACGGCTCGCCCGGCGTTGCGCTGGAGGAGGGCCCGGGTGAGCACGGCCACGATCATCCCGGCCCCGGCGGCCACGCCCAGGGCGACGGCGCCGGCCAGCGGCTTGTCCGGGTCGGCGACCTGGGAGGCGGTGGCGTAGCCGGCCGCGGCCACGGCGGCGGCCACCGCCAGCCCGGGCTTGAGGCCGAGGGCGGTGCCGACCTCGGGGGCGACGAAGCCCCCGGCAGCGGTGGCCAGGGCCAGTCCGGCGAGGAGGGCGCCGAAGGCCGGGGCACCGAGCCCGAGGTCCTCGAGGGCGAACAGGACGAGCACGCCCAGCACGGCACTGGTGGCGATGGCCGCGAGGGCAGCCGAGACGGTGACCGCCCCGGTGCCGGGGATCAGGGCCCGAGGTGGGGGCGGGATCTCGTCGGCCGCGACGTGGGGCGGCACCACCGGCCGGCGCACGAGCAGGGCGAGGAGGGCGGCCACGGCGAAGGCGAGGACCTCGAAGAGGAACGGCGTGGCCGGGTAGATCTCGTAGAGCACGCCGCCCAGCGGCAGGCCCACCACGGCCAGACCGACCATCCCACGGGTGCTGAGCCCGATGACGTCGCCGGTCTCGGTCTCGGTGCCGTCGGTGAGGGCCTCACCCAGGCCGACCACGAAGGCGGCGAGCTGGATGCCGAGGATCGTCTCACGGCCGATCAGCGACAGGAAGCCGATCATGCCGAGGATCAGGGCCCGGCCGGTGTCGACCGAGCCGATCAACGTGCGCCGGTCCCAGCGGAGGAACCGCCAGCCCACGTGGACGAGGGCCCACGGGAGGTGCTGGGCGGCGATGACGGCGGCGACGGCCAGCGGGTCGTGGGTGAGGTTGGCCGCCAGCAGCGGCAGGGCGACGGCGACGACGCCGTCGCCCACCCCGGCGATCGTCGCGGATCGGCGCAGGCGGCGCTGATCGGTACCCACCTTCGCCGTCGCCACGACGAGCGAGCGTAGGCCGTGGCAGGCTCCGGGCCGTGAAGCTGGGACTGAGACTCGAGCTGTACCGCGCTGCCGAGCTGGCCGTGCCGGTCGACACCGTCCGTCGGGCCGAGGCCCTGGGCTACCACTCGGTGTGGACGGCCGAGGCCTACGGATCCGACGCCCTGTCGCCGTTGGCCTACCTCGCCGCTGTCACCGATCGCATCAAGCTGGGCACCGCCGTGGTCCAGCTGGCTGCTCGGCCACCGGCCACCCTCGCCATGCACGCCATGACGATCGACGCCCTGGCCGGGGGCAACCGGCTGATCCTCGGCATCGGCGTGTCGGGTCCCCAGATCGTCGAGGGGTGGTACGGCCAGCCGTGGGGCCGGCCCAACCTGCGGGTGCGCGACTACGTCACGATCGTCCGCAAGGTGCTGGACCGGAAGGAGCCGGTGGCTCACGACGGTCCCGAGATCCAGCTGCCGTACGCCGGGCCCGGCTCGCTCGGGCAGGGCAAGGCGCTGAAGTCGATCATGCACCCCGTCGCCCCGATCGAGATCTGGCTCGCCGCTGGCGGCCCGAAGAACACGGCCCTGGCCGCCGAGCTGTGCGACGGGTGGCTGCCGATGGGCCTCGGGCCCGACGGCGTGCCCGCTGCTGTCCGCGCCAAGGACGGCTTCGACGTCTTCACCGGCGCCACCGTCACCATCACCGACGACGTGAAGGGCCTGCTCGACGCCCAGCGCCCGCTCACCGCCATGTACGTGGGCGGGATGGGCAGCGAGTCGCACAACTACCACCGCGACGCCATGGCCCGGCGGGGCTTCCCCGAGGCGGCCGATCGCATCGGCGAGCTGTGGCGGGCCGGGCGCAAGGAGGAGGCCCAGGCGGCGGTGCCGGAGGAGTACCTCGAGCAGACCAGCCTGCTGGGGTCGCCCGAGCGCATCCGGCGGAAGTGGGAGGAGGGCTACGCCCCGCCCGGGGTCACCGGCGTGATCGTGAGCGCCCACCAGCCCGAGGCGCTGGAGCTGATGGCCGACCTGGCCGGTACGCGGGACCAGGTCTCATGAGCGACTACGAGCTGCTCCTCGTCGATGAGCCGGCCGAGGGCGTCAAGCGCATCACGTTGAACCGCCCCGACAAGCGCAACGCCATCTCCACCCCGCTGCGCAACGAGCTGCTCCACGCCCTCCGGACCCACGACCACGATCCGGCCGTCCGCATCACGATCGTGCGGGGCGCGGGCAAGTGCTTCTCGTCCGGCTACGACCTCGGGTCGAACCTCATGGAGGACGCGCCGTTCTACTCGGCGCCGGGTGACGGCCAGTGGGCCCGCCAGGCCAACGACACCTGGTTCAGCGTGTGGGACCTGGCCAAGCCGGTGATCGCCCAGATCCACGGCTACGCCATCGCCGGCGCCACCGAGCTGGCCTCGGCCTGCGACCTCGTCTACATCGCCGACGACGCGTTCGTCAGCTACCCGGTCGTGCGGCTGGCGAGCCCGCCCGACTGGCAGTACCACACGGTCCTGCTCGGCCTCCGCCATGCGATGGAGCTGATGTTGACCGGCGACCCGATCAGCGGCGAGGAGGCGGTTCGCATCGGGTTCGCCAACCGCTCGTTCCCCTCCGACCAGCTCGACGACGAGGTGCTGAAGGTGGCGACGCGGATCGCCGGGGTGCCGAGCGACCTGACCCAGATCAACAAGCGGTCCGTGCACCGAGCCTTCGACGTGTGGGGGGCTCGTGCGGCGATCCGGGCCGGCACCGAGCTCCAGGCCCTGGCCGGACACAGCGAGTCGGCGGCGAAGTTCAAGGAGGACGCCCTCGGTGCGGTGAAGCGGGCGGTCTCGGGCGAGTGATGGTGCCTCGGCCGTCGGTCGGCCGGGTCTACGAGACGACCCGCTCGGTGCGGGTGGCCGATGCCGACCCGACCGGCCGGCTCCGGCTCGACGCCGTGGCCCGGTTCGTGCAGGACGTCGGCAACGACGACGTTGCCGATGCCGGGCTCGACCCGAACATCCCGTGGGTCGTGCGCCGCAGCGAGGTGGCGGTCGCCGGCTGGCCCCGCCTGGGCGAGCGGCTGGCCGTCGCCACGTGGTGCGGGGGCACGGGCAGCCGGTGGGCCGAGCGCCGGGTGTCGTTCGAGGCGGCGTCGGGTCGGATCGACGTGGCCACGCTCGTGGTGCACCTCGATCGGACCGGTCGCCCGGCCAAGCTGCCCGAGTGGTTCGACACGGTCTACGCCGAGGCGGCGCTGGGCCGGACGCTGACCACCCGGCTCGTGCTGCCCGGTCCGCCCGGCGACGCGTCGAGCCGTCCGTGGCCGGTGCGCTCGACCGATCTCGACGTGATGGGCCACGTGAACAACGCCATCACCTGGGCCGCCATCGAGGACGAGTGCGATCGCCGTGGCGAGCTGCCGATCGGCGCCACCGTCGAGTGGAGCGGTGCCCTCGAGGGCACCGACGACATCGAGGTGCGCGTGGCCGGCGGCGGCATCTGGCTGGTGGCCGGCGGCGTGGTCCGGGTCGCCGCCGAGGTCAGGCCGGCAGGAGGAAGCTGACCCGGTCGCCGGTCGGGAGCCGGGGCGGCCTGCCTTCGCCGTCGGGGATCGTGCCGATGTGCAGGAAGCCGATGACGAGGTCGCCTTCCTCCAGGCCGAGGTGGGCGTGGACGCCGTCGTCCTCGGCCTCGGCGTCGGTGCGCCAGATGGAGCCGTAGCCGAGGGCGGTGGCGGCCAGCAGCACGTTCTGGGCCGCGGCGGCGGCTGAGGCGACCTGGTCCTCGTAGCGGACCTTGCGGTGCTTGCGGGGCGTGCCGACGACGGCGAGCACGAACGGCGCCCGCGCGAACTTGCCCCGGGCCTTCGCCGCCAGCGCCTCGGGGTCGATCCCCATGGCCTCGGCCCGCGGTCGGGCCGAGGTGGCGAACGCCTCGCCGAGGTCGGCGAGGGCGTTCCCCTGGATGGCGACGAGGCGCCAGGGCCGGAGCTCGTTGTAGTCCGGCGCGCACTCGGCGGCCAGCACGAGCTGGGCGATCTCCTCGGGCGAGGGCCCGGGCTCGACCAGCACCTTGGTGGTCCGCCGGCCGGTGATGACGTCGAAGACGTCAGTCATCGGCGAGCAACCGGTACATCGCCTTGCGGGCGTTGGCGATGATCTCGTTCGCCTGCTCGGCCTGGGCCGGGGTCCCGGCCCGGATGACCTGGGTGTAGGCGACGAACAGCATCTTCACGTTGTCGCGGAAGTCGGGGCCGTCGTCCTCCCAGGGCGTGCCGCCCTCCTCGATCCGTCGCTCCGCCTCGGCCCGGCCGGCGTCGGTGATCTCGTAGACGCGCTTGCCCTCCCGCTCCTCGGAGCGGACCAGGTCCTCGTCCTCGAGCTGCTGGAGGGTGGGGTAGACGGAGCCGGGGCTGGGCCGCCAGCGGCCGCCGCTCTTCTCCTCCAGGGCCTGGATCACCTCGTAGCCGTGACCCGGGCCCTCGGCCAGGATCGCCAGCACCGCGGTGCGCACGTCGCCCCGGCGGGCTCGGCGAGGGCCGTGCCCGTGTCCGGGGAACCCGCGGCCGCCTCGGCCGCGTCCTCGTTCGTTCATCATGTCGAATCCTTTCGGGAATGATCGCATGCGTTCACGATATATCGTTAACTATCGTTTGTGAAAGGTGACGTCGGTCACACCAGGGGACCACGCCTAGACGACGAGGTACTCGAGCAGGCCGTCGGCGTTGAAGCGCGACTCGGCCCGGCCGGTGAGGGCCAGGTGCTCGAGGTGGGCCCACGTCTCGCTCTCGGCCATGTGGCCCCACGAGCGCTCGCGGAAGAGGTGGTGGGAGAACTCGACCACGGTGGACCAGCCGTCGAGCTCGCCGGCCACCTCGCGGAGCTTCTCGAGCCGCTCCATGTGGTGCTCGTGGATCGACTTCACCCGACCGGGGAGGTCGTCGAACGGGTGCCCGTGCGCCGGCAGCGCCAGGTTGACGCCCTCGATGCGGCCGATGGCCTCGAGCGAGGCGAAGAAGTCCTCGAGCGGGTCGCCGGTGGTGGCGCCGCCGATGTGGGGCGTGATCGTCGGCAGCACGTGGTCGCCGGAGAGCAGCACGCCCTCGGTCGGGTCGTGGAAGCAGACGTGGTCGACGGTGTGGCCGGGCGTGTGGTGCACGAACCAGTCGCGGCCCGCGAGCTTGACCACGTCGCCGTGCTTGACCCGCTTGGTGATGTGCGGGGGCTCGAAGACCCGTCGACCGGACGGCCGCTTCCGGGACAGCTCGTCGAGGACGTGCTTGGGCGGTCCTTCGTGGGACGTGCCCCACGGCGTCGTGCCGGTGAAGGCCTTCGGCACCCGTAGCGCCGGGTCGCCGTGGTCGTGGGTCGGGTCGTCGCACTCGATGTCGCCGCCCCACGTCGAGAAGGCGGCGTGGGCGAGGATGCCGGCGCCGGCCTCCTCGGCCAGCTGGGACGACCCGCCGAAGTGGTCGAAGTGCGAGTGGGTGATGATCGCCGTGTGCACCCGCTCGAGCGGGATGCCGGCCTTCTTCAACCGCACGAGGAGCGCGTTCCAGGAGTCCTCACCGGGCACGCCGGGATCGACCAGGGCCACGCCCTCGCTGTCGACCAGGGCGTAGGTGTTCACGTGCCCCAGCCCCGGCATGTCGATCGGGAGCTGCATGCGGAGGACCCCCGGCGCCACCTCGGTGACCTCGTCGGTCGCCGGTTCCGCTTCCTGTCGCATCTGCCGAACCTACTCAGACTTGGCGAAAGACGGCGTCTCGCCAGTAGCGGAGCTCGGCGACGCTCTCCCGGATGTCGTCCATGGCCCGGTGCCCGCCCGACTTGTTCGGGGCCTTGGACAGGGTGTCGGGGTACCAGCGCCGGGCCAGCTCCTTGATCGTCGACACGTCGATCGACCGGTAGTGGAGGTGGTCCTCGATCTCGGGCAGGTAGGCGGCGAGGAAGCGCCGGTCGGTGCCGATGCTGTTGCCGCACAGCGGGACCGTGCGGGGCTCGGGCACGTGCTCCTTGATGAAGGCGAGCGTCTGGGTTCCGGCGTCCTCGAGCGTGATCGTCGACTCGGCGATGGCGGTGAGCAGGCCGCTGCGGGTGTGCATGTCGACCACGACCTGGTCCATGCCGGCGAGCTTGTCGGCCGTGGTGACGACCACCAGGTCGGGCCCCTCGGCGATGATCTCGAGGTCGTCGTCGGTGATCAGGGTGGCGATCTCGACGATGACGTCGCGCCCCGGGTCGAGGCCGGTCATCTCCAGGTCCATCCAGACGAGCATCCCGGGGATCCTACGATCGCCGGTCGTGCAGCTCGACGTCCCGCTCCTCCGGCTCGATCCCGACCTCCCGGTCCCGGCCTACGCCCACCCCGGCGACGCCGGGGCCGACCTCGTGGCGCGGGAGGGCGTCGTGCTCCGGGCCGGGGGTGGTCGGGCCCTGGTGCCGACCGGCATGGCCGTCGCCCTGCCCGATGGCTACGCCGGCTTCGTGCAGCCCCGCAGCGGCCTTGCCCTCAAGCACGGCGTCACCTGCCTCAACACGCCGGGCCTGATCGACAGCGGCTACCGCGACGAGCTGAAGGTGCTCCTCGTGAACACCGACCCGGAGCACGACTACGAGATCCACCGCGGCGACCGCATCGCCCAGCTGGTCATCCAGCGGGTCGAGCACGCCGCCTTCACCGAGGTGGACGAGCTACCCGACACCACCCGCGGTGGTGGCGGCTTCGGGTCGACCGGGCGCTAGCCCTCGTCCTCCCAGATGTCGCGCTCGGCGCGCGACCGGAACCGACGGGGGTCGTCGGGCCCGCGGCTCCCCGCCTCGCGGACGACGATGGCGGCGGCCAGGGCGGCTGTGACCGGGACGGCGACGAGGACGGCGGACGCACCGGTGAGGGCACCGAGCACGACGGTGGCGACCGGTTCGGACGACAGCGTGTCGGCCGCGCGCCGGCCGTCGGCGGTGAGGACGGCGAGCACGCCGAGCCCGATGCCGAGGTAGGCGAGGGTGAGCGCGCCGACGATGCCGGCGACGCGCTCGCGGCCGCGGACGAGGCCGGCCCGGGCCACGCCCCGCCAGCCGGTGCCGGCGCCGCGCAGGTCCCAGGTGTCGTCGACGACCTCGACCGCGAGATGGGTTACGGCGCCGGCGGCGGCGACGACCATGCCGGCGAGGAGCAGGCCGGGCAGGAGGACGGTCGTCGGCACCGGATCGGCGTCGATCCGGCCCAGGTTCCCGCCGACGACGGCGATGCGGGCCAGGCCGGTGGCGACGGCGAGCCCGACCAGCGACCCGGCCAGCGCGGTGGCCGAGCGGGCGGACGGGCCCCGCCCGACGAGGAGGAGCACGACGGCGACGAGCCCGGCGGTGACGATGGAGATGCCGGCCGGGTCGTGGTCACGGAGGGCGGCCGGCACGGTGAAGACGACGAGTACGGCGCCGACGAGGCCCAGCGCCACGAGCATCTGGAGGCCGCGGCGTCGGGCCACGAGCAGCACGAGGACGACGGCCAGGAGCCCCAGAGCGACGATGGCCCGATCCCGCCGGTACCCGGCGAGCTCGTAGGTGGGCTGGCCGTCGAGGTCGAGCGTGCGCCGCACCACCACGCGGGTGCCGACGCCGACGTCGGGCAGCGAGGCCCGTTCGTCGAGGGCGACGACGCCGCCGGACGCCAGGCGCGCCTCCGGCCGTACGCAGCGCACCTCGGCTTGGGGTGCCGTGTCGGTGCACGGCACCTGGCGCAGCGCGGTGATCGTGGCGTCGAGGACCTTCCCCTCGCCGGCGAGCGAGACGGAGGTCCCGCCGGTGGGCCAGAGCAGGACCGTCGCCACGGCCAGGGCGACCAGCAACGGCACGAGCAGGACGGCCAGCAGTCGTCGGGTGCGGGCCGTCACCGGGGGATGGTCGACGGCAGCCATGACGTCACGATGCCCGACGAGGTAGACCGAAGTGGTGGACGTGACCGTTACGCACCCCGAACGCGTCGTCTTCCCCGACATCGGGCTGACCAAGGGCGAGCTCGTGGGCTACTACCGACGCATCGCCCCGCACGCCGTCGCGCACCTGCGCGGGCGGCCGCTGACGATGGAGATCTTCCCGAAGGGCGCCGACCAACCCGGCTCGTTCGTGAAGGAGCGGCGCAAGCACTTCCCCGACTGGGTGGGGCGCGCCGAGGTGCCGATCGCGGCGGCGACCCGCAAGCACCGCACCGATGGCCTCGTCATGCCGACCGTCGACTCCGAGGACGCGCTCGTCTACCTGGCCAACCAGGGCATGGTCACCCCCCACGTGTGGCTGAGCCGGGCCGACCGGCCCGATCACCCCGACCGCATGGTGTTCGACCTCGACCCGTCCGACGACGACTTCGGGCTCGTGCGCCGGACCGCGCTCGAGCTGCACGACGTGCTCGTCGACCTCGGCCTCGTGCCCTACGTGAAGACCACCGGGTCCCGCGGCCTGCACGTCGAGGTGCCGCTCGACCGGGCGTCGACGACGGCAGAGGTCGGTGCGTTCGCCGACGGTGTCGCCGCCTACCTCGTCGACCGCCACCCCGACCGGCTCACCACCGCGTTCTCGAAGGCCGAGCGCGGCACCCGGCTCTTCCTGGACGTGCTCCGCAACCGGTCGTCGCAGACCGAGGTGGCGGCCTACGGCGTGCGGGCCCGACCCGGCGCTCCGATCGCCGCGCCGATCGAGTGGGACGAGGTGAAGGACCCGAAGCTCACCGCCGACCGGTGGACCGTGCGCAACGTCTTCCGCCGGCTGGCCCGGCGAACCGATCCGTGGACAGGCTTCGAGGGTGACGCCCGACCGCTGCCCGAGGGTGTCCACCCGTTGGGGGTCGGGTAAGGGCCGACCATGGCGAACATGGATGAGGCAAAGGGTCGAGTCAAGGAAGCCGCCGGCGACCTCACCGGCGACAAGGACCTCAAGAACGAGGGCAAGGTCGACAAGGCCGCCGGCTCCGTGAAGGAGAAGGTCGGCGACGCGGCCGACAAGGTGAAGGACGCCTTGAAGTAGTGGGCCGGGCCGGGGCCCCGGGCTACTCCGGGGTCTCGGCCAGCTCGCGCAGCTGCTGGAGGCTGCGCGACAGCAGTCGTGAGACGTGCATCTGGCTGATGCCCAGGCGCTTGGCGATCTCCGACTGCGTCATGCCCTCGTAGAACCGCAGGTAGAGCATCACCTGCTCTCGCTCCGGCAGACCGCCGATGAGGGGTCCGAGGGCAGCCCGGCGCTCGGCCCGGGCGAGCTCGGGATCGACCTCGCCGAGCTGGCCGAGCAGGCCCGGGCTCTCGTCGTCGTCGCCGCGGCCGGCGTCGAGCGAGGCCGAGCGGTAGGCCGAGCCGGCATCGATGGCCTCGACGACCTCGTCCTCGGTGGTGCCGGCCCGCACGGCGATCTCCTGCACGGTGGGCGACCGGCCGAACTCGGTGGCCAGGTCGTCGATCACGCGCGTGACGCGGAGGTGGAGCTCCTGCACCCGGCGCGGCACCCGGACGGCCCAGCCCTTGTCGCGGAAGTGGCGCTTCAGCTCGCCGACGATCGTCGGCGTGGCGAACGTCGTGAACTCGAGCCCCCGCTCGGGGTCGAAGCGCTCGACGGCCTTCACCAGGCCGAGCGACGCGACCTGGACCAGGTCGTCGAGCGGCTCGCCCCGGTTGGCGAAGCGACGGGCCAGGTACTCGGCCAGGCCGAGGTGGGCCTCGATCAGCTGGTCGCGGAGTGCGGGGTCGCGCGTCGAGGCGAACGCCTCGAACGTGCGCATGAGGGCTTCCTTGTCGGCTCGATCCAGTGCCATGGGCTAGGCACCGACCCGGCGCTTCAGCAGGTGGAAGCGCATCGTGTCGCCGTCGCGGGTGATCGCGTGCTCGTCGACCACGGCGGCGAGGATCTGGGCCGAGAGCTCGCTCGGCGCCGGCGCCTGCTCGGCGCCGTCCGGCGTGAAGGTGCCCTCGCCGTCGATCTCGAGCTGGTGGTCACCGAGGCGGTAGGTCAGCGTGAGGCTGCCGGCGCGGCCCTTGCTGCCGACCAGCGCGAAGCAGAGCTCGTCGACGGCGATCTTCACGTCCTCGATCTCGTCGACGCTGAAGCCCAGGCGGCTGGCCAGTCCGGCCGCGGTCAGTCGGGCGACCCGCAGCAGCTGCGGGGTCGCGGGCATGGTGAGGCGTACCTCCTCGCCATCCACGTGGGTCACGTCCGCCACTCCTCGTCCGTCGAGAGCAGGGAAGCTAACACCCACGGGGACCCCCGCCGGAGTGGTGGTCGCCGGCTTGCTAGGTTGCCGGGCCGATGGCCACCGAGGAGCTCGTCCGACTCGACATCCCGGCGCTCCCGGCCTTCGTCGGCGTGGCGCGGTCGGTGGTGACCACGGTGGCGACCAGCGTCGAGGGCATCGACGACGACCGCCTCGACGACCTCCGCCTCGCCGTCTCGGAGGCGTGCACCAACGCCGTCGAGGGTCGCGAGGCCGGCGACCACCGCGTCGTGCTGCGCTGCGTCCTCGACGACGACCACCTCGAGGTGCGCATCGAGGACGCCACCGACGGCTTCTCGGCGGAGGCCATCGCCGAGCGGGGCTGGGGCCTCCAGCTCATCACCGCGCTCGTCGACGACGTGTCGTTCTCGCGGGAGGCCGGCGGCACCGCCGTCACCCTCCGGATGACGCTCGAGCCCTAGCGACCCCTACGCGACCGGGCTCCCGGGGGCGGTCCACCGGCTGCGAACGCTGCCCTGCCGTTGGTAGGTGCGGCGACGGTGACAGTTGGCGCACACCACCTCGCACTTCTCGATCTCTCGTTGGACGGCGGCGAGGTTGTCTCGGCTGACGAGTCCTGAGACGTTCCGCACCTTGTCCCTGAGGTGGTCGAACTCCAGGACGACGGGGTCGTCTTCACCGCAGTCGACGCAGGGGTGTTCGAACAGGTAGCAGCGGATCCATTCAGAGATCTCGGCTCGCAGGCGGCGGCTTCGAGCCCGGATCTGAGCGTTGTGCCGCTTCCTGTTGTCCTGGTGGTAGCGCCGATTGCACTCGCGGCAGTCGTACTGGCGACCGTCGGCAGCCTTGCTGAGCCGGTTGAAAGCGTCGAGTGGTTTCAACTCACGACACGAGGAGCAGCGCTTCTCGTTCGGGATGTCCGCTGACATGGCGATCCCTTCGCTCTTCGAATGAGCGGGGAAGCGTCATCAGTATATCGAACGTGCGTTCGTGCTAAGCGACCGGGCTTCCGGGTGCGGCGCCTGCGACCTCGAGCAGAGTCACCGTGCCCTCGGCGTCGAGGGTGCCGAGGACGAGGAACTCCGAGGTGAAGCCGGCGATGCGCTTGGTGCCGAGGTTCACCGCGCCGATCACGGTGCGGCCGACGAGCTCGTCTGCCGCGTAGTTCGTCACCTGGGCGCTTGTCCGCAGCTCGCCGACGGTGGGGCCGAAGTCGACGGTCAGCTTCCACGCCGGCTTGCGGGCCTCGGGGAACGGTTCGACCGCCACGACCACGCCGGCGCGGAGGTCGAGGGCGGCGAACTGCTCGAAGCTGACGTCCGGCTTTGGCGGCGGTGGCCAGGCATCCATGCCCACTACCGTCGCGCGGAGACCCGGGGGTCTAGCTCAATTGGTAGAGCAGCGGCCTTTTAAGCCGACGGCTTGTGGGTTCAAGTCCCACGGCCCCCACTTGAGATCCGAGCGTGTCGGCTGACCGTCCCTCAGTGCTCTCCGAACCTGAGGACGCTCGACGAGCTCGTCGAGTCGGGAGACTGGCAACGTCGGATCGTTGATCGCGGCGTCGATCCGACCTAAGAGAGTCGGGAGAAGCTGACGGGCGACAAGGTTCGTTCGACGGTGCGCATCGTCAGCTAGGGAGCGTTCCCAGCTCGCCAGATCCCGGAGGCGAAGGGTGTTGCCGTGCCGATCCGGAGTCGCGTGCGCAGCGAATATCGGTTGGAGCCACCGGGGTGCGACGAGCTGCCAGCGCGAGTAGAGGAGCCCGTTCCACCAGACAGTCGCGGATACACCGAGGCGTCGGAACTCGAAGTCGGGTCGGTACCCCGTGACGGTTGGGTCTGTCAGCCGCCCTTCGCTGCAAGCCAGGCGCACTGCGGTCGTATAGGACGAGGTCCGCCGCGGTTCTGCGGCTAGGGGTACTGCAGGTGGGGCGACGGGCACGTCGACGATCTCGATGTAAGGCGCCAGCGCGCCGATCCGCCACAGTTCAGCGAGGACTCCGTCGGAGACCTGCACGCCGCGAACCTTCGCTGCCTTCGCGAACTCGTCGGTCGAGAGTGGGGACACTTGCGTAAACGCCCAGGGCTCAGTCGCGCCGAAGGCCATGCGTCCACGCTGCCACGTCGGGACCCCGAGCCGATCAGGCCTCCGGGAGCGCGGCGAAGTCCTGCTTGGCCTTCCGGTACCAGCCCATGCCGGCGATGGGGCGCCGCCACCGGCGCTTCATGTCCTTCAGGGCCGGCTCGTGCGCCTCGTCGCCCGCAGCGACGACCTCCTTGAGGTGCTTGTCCTGGGCCTTGATCACGTCGTCGGCGGTCGCACCGTGGTGGGCGAGGTCGCACGGTCCACCGAGCTGCTGGCAGGTCATCGTCTTCATGTGACGACCGTACGAGTGGCGCCCCGCGGGTGCTTCTCCGATCCTGCTCGGCGCTCAGCGGTGCCGGGCGTGGAGCAGCTGGACGGCGAGGGCGATGCCGAGGGCGAGCACGGCGACCAGGCCGGCGGTCGTCATCCCGGCCATCCACTGCCGCTGCCGTCGGGTGAGCGGTCGGGCCGCTCCGGCGATCGCCGCCTCGTCGGGCTGGCCCCACCACGTGCGGCGCCAGCATCCGAGCACGAGCCACGTTCCCTGGAGCGCGCCCACGACGAGCCCGAGCGGCACACGGAGGATGTCGCCCACCGAGTGGTGCACGGCGCCGGCGATCAGGACGCCGAGCTCGGCGAGCCCGTGGAGCACCAGCAGCACGGCCGCGGCGGTCGCCCACCCGTAGTCCCGCCACCGCCGTGGCCCGGGTCGCCTCACGCCGAGCGGACGCCGGTGCCGTACTGGAAGTAGGTGGCCGTCTCGTGGACGATCACGTCGAGGCCGGCCATGCGGCATCGGCCTTCGAGGTCGTCGGGCGGCCAGAAGTTCTTGACGATGCGAAACTCCCGCCCGTCGTCGAGGCGGCGCACCATCACCTCGTCGCCCTCGGCGGGCAACACGTGGTCGATGGCGGTCGACGCCGGTTCCGGGATGCCGTCGAGGAAGAACACGTGACCACCGGGCCGGAGCACGTCACCGACCCAGGCGAGGAAGCCGTCGAGCCGGTCGTCGGGCACGTGGCTGATCCAGAAGCAGAAGACGACCGCGTCCCACGTCCGGTCGGGGTGCCAGTCGAAGAGGTCGGCCACGACGTACTCGACGTCGGCCGCCCCGACCCGGCGTCGGCACTCGGCCAGCATCTCCGGGGAGGCGTCCACCGCGGTGAGGTGGGCGGCCCGGCCGACGAGCTGCTCGGTCCAGATGCCGGTGCCGGGAGCCAGCTCGAGCACGTCGAGGCCGTCGAGCGGCACGTCGGCCAGGGCGGCTCGGACCTCGTCGACCTCGGCGAACCAGGTGGCGGTGGCCTTGGCGCCGCGGTCGTAGCGGCCCTGGCGCAGGAACCAGCGGTCGTACTCCCGGGCCCGGGCCCGGTAGTACGCGGCCTGCTCGGCCAGCAGCCCGTCGTCGCTCAGGTCACGTACCCGCGAGCCGGTCGACGACGGCGGCGAAGGCCTCCATCTCGGGGTCGTGCACGACCCAGTAGCTGAGGCCGAGTGTCTCGCGGCGCTCGACGAGCTGGTCGCAGATCTCCTCGACGCTGCCGACGAGGGCGATCGGCACGTCGCGCGCCTGCTGCTCGGTGATCCCGAGGCCGGGCGCCATCATCTTGGCCACCTCGTCGCGGTCGCCGTCGATGGCGACGATGAACGTGAGGACCTGGAGCTCGAGGTCGTCGAAGCGGTCGCCGGCGGCCTCCTTGATCCACCCCACCCGCTGCTCGTACAGCTCGGCCACGGCCGACTGCGCCGTGGCCGCGTCGACGGCGCCGGAGCGCAGGCTCGGGTTGACGCCGACGATGTCGGCGTGGCGGGCGGCGATGGACAGCACGCGCTTGCCGCCGCCGCCGATGACGAGCTTCGGGCGGCCGGTGGGCAGCGGGGCCGGCGCCGCGGTCGCGCCGGTGACCGTGTAGTGGTCGCCGGCGAAGGTGGCGGGGCCGTCCCAGAGCTGCTCGTAGACGGCGAGCGCCTCCTCGAGCCGGTCGATGCGCACGGGTGGGTCGTCGTAGGCGATGCCCGATTCCTCGTAGTCGGTGCGCATCCACCCGGCGCCGAGGCCGAACTCGACGCGCCCGTCGCTGACCAGGGCGAGGGTGGCGATCTCCTTGGCCAGCACCACGGGGTGGCGGTAGTCGTTGTCGAAGACGAGGGCGCCGACGTTGAGCGTGGTGGTGGCCTCGGCGGCGACGGTGAGGGCGACGAGCGGTCCCCACTGGGTCGTGAAGTGGTCGGGCACGTAGAGCGTGGAGTAGCCGAGTGCCTCGACCTGGCGGGCCCGGTCGCGCCAGGCGGCGGCGTCGGGGGCCTCGTTGGTCTGGATGGCGAAGCGGAAGGGGGTCATCGGCGGATCCAGGCTTCGGGGTCGGCGAGGAGGCCGCCGACCACGGGCGGCAGGTCGCCGGAGGCGATGGCGCCCACCGTCACGACCTCGAGCACCGAGCGCAGGGCGGCCCGGGTGGCGAGCCACACCTCCTTGACCGGCGCGGCCACGCCGGGGAAGTCGAGCAGCTCGGGCGGCGTGCCGTGCACGTCGGCCAACGGGCCCTCGACGGCCCGGATCACGTCGGCCACCGAGATCTGGTCGGCCGGCTTCTGGAGGCGGTAGCCGCCCTCGGCGCCGCGCTGGCTGCCCACGAGGCCGGCCCGGCGCAGCTCGGCGAGGATGTTCTCGAGGAACTTGAGCGGGATGGCCTGGGCCTGGGCCAGCCGGTCGCCCTTGACGGTGCCGCCGTCGGCGGCCAGCTCCACGAGCGCCCGCAGGGCGTAGTCCACCTTGGCCGTCACCCGCACGGCGGCAGTCTCCCACGCCCGGGTTCGGGGCGCCGGTTGTGACTCGAAGTGCTCAAGTCGGGACAATCAGTGGCCGAACACCCAGAGGTGAAGCAGTGCGTGCGTCTGGTGCTCCTGGTGGCCGCCCTCGGTGCGGCCAGCGTGATCGGCTACCCCGCGCACCGGGCGAGCAGCGAGGAGCAGGCCGTCGGCGCCGCCGCCTCGGGTGCGGCCTTCGGCGATGCCTCCGACCTCGGGTCGATGCAGGGCAAGGCCCTGGCCCAGCCGGTCGTCGGCATGGCGGCCACCCGCACCGGCAAGGGCTACTGGCTCGTCGCCCGCGACGGCGGCATCTTCTCCTTCGGCGACGCCCGGTTCTTCGGCTCCACCGGCGCCATCCGGCTCAACCAGCCCATCGTCGGCATGACCGCCACCGGCAGCGGCGGTGGCTACTGGTTCGTGGCGGCCGACGGCGGCATCTTCGCCTACGGCGACGCCAAGTTCTACGGCTCGACCGGTGGCGCCCGGCTCGCGGCTCCGATCGTCGGCATGGCCAGCACGCCCACCGGCAAGGGCTACTGGCTCGTGTCGCGCGACGGCTCGGTCTTCGCCTTCGGCGATGCCCGCCACCTCGGTTCGCCCGGCGTCGCCACGTCCATCACCGGCATGACCGTCACGTCCTCGGGGCTCGGCTACTGGCTGGCTGCTTCCGACGGTCGCATCTTCGCCTTCGGCGACGCCCGCAGCCTCAACCCCGCCGGCGGGGCCACCCCGACGCCCACCGTCGCCGTGGCTGCCACGCCCGACGGCTCGGGCTACTGGTCGGCGGCCCGCACCGGCGCGGTCCGGGCCTACGGCTCGGCGACGCAGTACGGCGCCGCCGCCGCCGGGAGCGCCGTGGTCGGCATGGCCCGCACGCCGTCCGGCAAGGGCTACTGGCTGGTCACCGCCCAGGGCGACGTGCTGACCAAGGCCAGCACGGCCTCGGCCAGCGGCAGCTTCGCCTTCCTCTCCAAGACCTCCAACGGCCAGCCCATGCGGTACAACCCGTGCGCCCCGGTCCGCTACGTGGTCAACCCGGCCGGCGCGCCGGCCGGCGCCGTCGACGAGGTGCGGGAGTCGTTCCGCCGCCTCGGCGCCGCTACCGGCATCTCGTTCGTCGACGCCGGGACCACCTCCGAGTCCCACATCCGCATCGGCAACGGCACCCGGGCCTCGTACCAGCCTCAGCGCTACGGGGTCGGGCAGTGGGCGCCCATCCTCGTCTCGTGGGTCACCGCGGCCGACGAGCCCGTGCTCGGGGGCAACGTCCTCGGCTACGGCGGCTCGACGTCGTACTGGAGCTCGGTCACCGACCAGGCCTACGTGACCGGCGAGGTGGTCTTCGACCGTGACCTCTCGCTGGTGCGGCCCGGCTTCGGCGCCGGTCTCACCCGCGGCAACCTCGTGCAGCACGAGATCGGCCACGTCGCCGGCCTCGACCACGTGCAGGACCGCGGCCAGGTGATGTACCCGTCGATCTCCGACCGCTCGCCCGACGGGTACGGCCCCGGCGACCGCGCCGGCCTGACCCAGCTCGGGGCCCAGGGCGGCTGCCTCCGAACTGCCTCGCCGGTCTGACCCCACGGTCGATACGGTCGACCGGCCGTGTCCTCCTCCCTCGTCGCCCGCGCCGTCACCCTGCACCGGGGCACCGCCGTCGTCCTCGACGCGGTCGACCTGACCGTCGGCCCGCGCAGCCGGGTCGGTGTGGTGGGGCCGAACGGGGTGGGCAAGTCGACCCTGCTGCAGGTCCTCGCCGGGCTGGTGGTGCCCGACTCGGGCTCGGTCACCCGCACGCCGCCGAGCGCCACCGTGGGCTACCTGCCCCAGGAGCCCGACCGGGTGCCGGGCGAGTCGCTGCGGGCCGAGCTCGGTCGTCGCACCGGCGTGACGGCTGCCGAGGC
The DNA here is from genome assembly GCA_025464025.1 of Actinomycetes bacterium. The sequence goes on from JAODBP010000102.1 coordinate 31,986, forward strand.
GGCCATGAACGAGACGGCCGCCGCCCTGGCCGACGGCGGTGACGACGAGGCCTACGCCGACGCCCTCGAGCAGTGGCTCGCCCTCGGCGGTGCCGACCTCGACGTGCGCATGGCCCAGGTGTGTGCCGACCTCGGCCTGCCCGAGCGAGCCCTCGACCAGGACACCGCGTCGCTCTCGGGCGGCCAGGCGGCCCGGGCCTCGTTGGCCGCCGTGCTTCTCTCCCGGTTCGACGTGCTGCTCCTCGACGAGCCGACCAACGACCTCGACTTCGCCGGCCTCGACCGGCTCGAGCGGTTCCTCGACGAGCTGGCCGGCGCCGTCGTGGTCGTCTCCCACGACCGGGCCTTCCTCGAACGTGCCATCACGTCGGTGCTCGAGCTCGACGAGAACGCCCACACGGCGACCCTGTTCAACGGCGGGTGGTCGGCGTTCCTCGAGCTGCGCGACACGGCCCGGCGCCACGCCGAGGAGGCGTACTCCGGCTACACGAGCGAGCGCGATCGCCTGAAGCAGCGGGGCCAGACCATCCGCGAGTGGTCGACGGCCGGCATCAAGAAGGCGACGAGCAAGCCGGTCGACAACGACAAGTTCGTTCGCAACCACAAGATCTCGCAGTCCGAGAAGCTGGTGTCGAAGGCCAAGCAGGCGGCGCGGGCCATCGACCGGCTCGACGTGGTCGAGAAGCCGTGGGAGGGCTGGCGGCTCGAGCTCGAGTTCGCCGCCGCACCCCGCAGCGGCGACGTGGTCGTCCGGCTCAGCGGGGCGGTCGTCGAGCGGGGCTCGTTCCGGCTCGGCCCGATCGACCTCGAGATCGGGTCGGGTGAGCGGATCGCCCTGCTCGGGCCGAACGGGTCGGGGAAGACGACGCTGCTCGGCGCCATCCTCGGGCGGTTCCCGCTGACGTCGGGCGACCGGTGGTTCGGGCCCGGTGTCGTGGTCGGCGAGCTCGACCAGGGCCGGGGCAAGTTCCTCGGCGACGGCGACCTGCTGCGAGCGTTCTCCGACGCGACCGGGCTGCTGCCGCGGGAGGCCCGCTCGCTGCTGGCCAAGTTCGGCCTCGGCTCCGAGCACGTGGGCCGCCCGGCGTCGACGTTGTCACCGGGGGAGCGGACGCGGGCCGAGCTCGCCGTGCTCATGGCCACCGGCGTGAACTGCCTCGTCCTCGACGAGCCGACCAACCACCTCGACCTGCCGGCCATCGAGCAGCTCGAGCAGGCGCTCGACCGCTTCCCCGGCACGGTGCTGCTGGTCACCCACGATCGTCGCCTGCTCGAGGCGGTGCGGGTGACGCGGACGATCGAGCTCGGGTCCGAGCGCTAGCGGCGGAACAGGCGGCGCAACCCGCGCCGCTTCGGGGCGCTGGCGTGGCTCGGGGCGCCGGCCAGCACGAAGTCGGGCTCGGCGTTCGGTGCCGGCTCGGGCTCGTCGCCCAGGGCCCGGTCGAGGGCGTCGGCGGTGGCCTCGACCGCGGGAAGGGCGTCGAACGCGGCGTCAACCAGTCGGGACAGCTCGGATCGCAGCCGGTTGACCGCCTCGCGGAGCGACTCGAGCTCCTCGCCGACCGACTCGCGCTCGGCCGTGGTGAGGGCGCGGATGACGTCGGCGTGCTCGCCGGCCGTGGCGTGGGCATCGGCGATGATCAGCTCACCCTCGACCCGGGCGATGGCGACGATCTCGGCGGCGTCGGCCTGGGCGCCGGCCACCATGCGCTCGGCCTTGTCCTCGGCCTCGGCGATCGTGCGACGCCAGGCGCCATCGAGGGCGCACCACCAGTCCTCGATCTGGTCCTCGGCCTCACGCAGCAGCTCTTCGGCGTCGGTGCCCATGGAGGCAGGGTAGGTCCGCGAGCCCCTTCGGTAGGGTGACCGGGTGGGCCGCCGCCGCCTGGGCATCCCCCTCCTGGCTGGTGCCGCGGCAGCCGGCGCGGTCCTGCGCGACGAGGACCGTCGCCACCGGCTCCGGCGCTCGGCGCGCGTCTGGCGACTCACCGCCCGCCGCAGCGCGCACTGGGCCGTCGTCCGGGCGCGTGGGGTCCGCGCCACCGAGGCGGAGCGGGCCCGGCTCGAGGAGCGCTTCGCCATCCGCACGGCGGAGGACGTCGCCCGCGAGCTCGGCAACATGAAGGGCGCGATCATGAAGGCCGGGCAGATGATCTCGTTCATCGCCGAGGGCCTGCCGCCGGAGGCCCAGGCCGCCCTCGCCACCCTCCAGGCCGACGTGCCGCCGATGGCGCCGAGCCTGGCCGAGGGCGTGATCCGCGAGGAGCTGGGCGACGACCCCGACCGCCTGTTCCTCGCGTGGGACCCGGTGCCGGTCGCTGCCGCGTCGATCGGCCAGGTCCACCGGGCTGTGCTGCGCGACGGTCGGGAGGTGGCGGTGAAGGTGCAGTACCCGGGTGTCGACAAGGCGATCAAGAGCGACCTCGACAACGCCGAGCTGCTCTACGGGATGTTCTCGGCCATGGCCATGAAGAACCTCGACGTGAAGAGCCTGGTCGACGAGCTGCGGGCCCGGATGGTCGACGAGCTCGACTACACCCACGAGGCGCGGTGCCAGACGGAGATCGGCGCGATCTACGCCGGCCACCCCTTCATCCATGTCCCCTCCGTGGTCCCCGAGCGTTCGTCGCGGCGGGTGCTGACCACCGACTGGATCGACGGCCTGCGCTGGGAGGACTTCCTCGACCAGGCGTCCGACGACGTGCGCCAGCGGGCGGCCGAGGTGCTGTTCCGCTTCGCCCAGGGCTCGATCCACGGCAACGGGGTGTTCAACGGCGACCCCCATCCCGGGAACTACCGCTTCCACCGCGACGGCTCGGTCACGTTCCTCGACTTCGGCCTGGTGAAGCGGTGGACGCCGGGTGAGCTCGAGCAGCTCACCCCGGTGCTCGACGCCCTGCTGGCCCACGACGAGCAGGGCACCACCGACGCCCTGGTCGATGCCGGCTTCCTCCAACCCGACCACGGGCACGACCCGGCCGAGGTGTGGGCCTACGTCAGCGGGCCCTACGTGCCCTACCTGTCCGACGAGTTCACCTACTCGCGGGAGTGGACCGGCGCCGCCCTCGGTCGCCTCATCGACATCAACGGTCCCTACGGCGGCATCATCCACTCGCTCAACCTGCCGACCTCGTTCGTGATCCTCGACCGGGTGGTGTGGGGCATGTCGGCCCTGCTCGGCCGGATGGGCGCGTCGAACCGCTGGCGGGCGATCCTCGCCGAGTACCGCGAGGGCGCGCCGCCGGCCACCGAGCTCGGCCGGCTCGAGGCCCGCTGGCGGGACGAGCGGCGCGCCGCGCTCTAGGTTCGCCGGCGTGACCGATGCTGACGATCGCCTCGCCCTCCGCCACCTCGTCGACTCCTACGCCATCGGCTGCGACCGGCGCGACATCGACATCCTCCTCGGTTGCTTCGTCGACGGTGGCACCAACACCGTGCACTGGCTCGACCGCGACGCCACCACGATGACGGCGCCGGCCGACCTCGAGCGCATCCCCACCGGCCTGGCCCGCTACGACCAGACGTTCCACTTCGTGGGGAACCACCGGGTCGACGTGCAGGGCGACTCGGCCACCGGCGACGTCTACTGCATCGCCCACCACCTCACCGGCAAGGACGACTTCGTCATGCACATCCGCTACGAGGACTCCTACGTGCGGACGGCCGACGGCTGGCGCATCGCGACGCGCGACCTTCGCCTGCTCTGGACGGCGAACCTCCCCGTCAACTGAGGTCTGTCATCTGCTAGCGACGCGGTCGTGACCCAACTGAACGAGCTCGGCTTCTACACGCTGGCCGGCCACTCGGACTCGCCCCGAGACGCCGTCCACGAGGCCCGTCAGGCCGAGGAGCTGGGGCTGGGCTCGGCGTTCGTGTCGGAGCGGTTCAACGTCAAGGACGCCTGCGCGCTCTCGGGTGCTGTCGGCGCCGTGACCGAGACGATCGGCGTGGCCACGGCGGCGACGAACCCGAACACGCGGCACCCGTTGGTCACCGCCACGTTCGCCACGACCATGCACCGCATGACGGGTGGTCGCTTCGCCCTCGGCCTCGGGCGCGGGTTCGACCCCCTCATGAACGCCATCGGGCTGTCGCCGGTGACGTGGGCGCAGCTCGAGGACCTGTCGGGGATCCTGCGCCGGCTGTGGCACGGCGAGATGGTCCTCGGCCACGACGGCCCGGCCGGGAAGTTCGGCTACCTCAACCAGGAGGCGACGTTCGACGAGGACATCCCGCTGGTGCTCGTCGCGCTCGGGGAGAAGACGCTCGAGCGGGCCGGGACGTGCATGGACTCGGTGGTGCTGCACACCTACTTCACCGACGAGACGTTGGCCCGCTCGGTGGCCGCCGTCCGCCGGGGTGCCGAGTCGGCGGGTCGCGACCCCGACAGCGTGCGGGTGTGGTCGGTGCTGGCCACCATCGGCGACCACATCCCCGAGGAGGCGCGGCTGCTGAAGACGGTCGGCCGGTTGGCGACCTACCTCCAGGGCTACGGCGACCTGCTCATCCGGGTGAACGGGTGGGACGCGGGCGACCTGGTCCGGTTCCGGGAGGACTCCCTGGTGCAGGGCTTCCAGGGTGGCTTCGACTCGAAGGCCACGACCGCCGAGCTCGAGCACCTGGCCGAGCTGCTGCCCGACCACTGGCTGGCGGCGTCGGCCACGGGCTCGCCCGAGCGGTGCGCGGCCCGGATCGTCGACCAGTTCGATGCCGGCGCCACGGGTGTGATCCTCCACGGCGCCACGCCCGATGAGCTGGCCCCGATCCTGCCGGCGTACCTGGCCGTGCGGCCCTCGGCCGTGTCCGACCTGCCGGCCAACCCGGGCTGGGCCCGGTGAAGGTCGCGGCCGTCGTCGAGGAGCTCACCCCGGAGTGGCTGTCGGAGGCGCTGGGCCGGGGCGTGACCGCCGTCGAGGCGGAGCGGGTGGGCACGGGGCAGATCGGGGCGAGCTACCGCCTGCACCTGACCTGGGACGGCCCGCCGACGCTGGTGGCCAAGCTGGCCGCCGGCGACGACGAGGCCCGGGCCCGGGTGTCCGACGGCTACAAGGCCGAGGTCCGCTTCTACACCGAGCTGGCCTCGACCGTCCGGGTCCGCACCCCTCGGTGCTGGTACGGCGCGGTCACCGACGACGGGACCAACTTCACCTTGCTCCTCGACGACCTGGCGCCGGCGGTGCCGGGCGTGCAGGCCGATGGCTGCTCCGTCGCCCAGGCCACGGCCGCGGTCGAGAACCTGGCTGGGCTGCACGCCCCGCGCTGGTGCGACCCGACGCTGACGACGCTCGGCACGATGTCGTTCGACGCCGGCGCCGCCGAGTTCGTCGGTGAGGTGATGGGCCAGGGCGTGGCCCAGTTCGTCGAGCGCTACGCCGAGCAGCTCGAGGCCGAGGACGTCACGACGCTGCACGAGTCGGCCGAGGCCGTGTCGGCCTTCCTGCTCGCTCGACCCGAGCGCTTCGCCCTCCTCCACGGCGACTACCGGCTCGACAACCTGATGTTCGGTGCCGAGGTGCACGTCGTCGACTGGCAGACGCTCACCGTCGGGCTGCCCGGTCGCGACCTCGGCTACTTCCTCGGCACCAGCCTGAAGACGACCGACCGCCGGGCCCACGAGCGGGACGTGGTCGCCGCCTACCACCGGGACCTCGGCGTCGACGGCTACGACCTGGCCACGTGCTGGGACGACTACCGGGCCGGGATGTTCCAGGGCCCGATGATCACCGTGCTCGGGGCCATCTTCGCCACCGCCGAGCGCAGCGACCGGGCCGACGGCATGTTCCTCGCCATGGCCCGCCGCTCGTGCGCCGCCATCCGGGACCGCCGCTCGCTCGAGGCCCTCTGATCTTTGTCGCGTTGTGGCCCTCCGAGGGCCACAGCGCGACGAAGAACGATCAGGCCCGCTCGATGACGACGACCGGGATCTGGCGGTCGGTCTTGGTCTGGTAGCCGTCGTAGTCGGGCCAGATGCCGGCCATGAGCTGCCAGAGCTCGGCTCGCTCGTCGCCCTCGGCGGTGCGGGCCCGGCCGGGGTAGCGGTCGGCGCCGACCTGGACCTCGACCTCGGGGTTGGCGGGCAGGTTGAGGTACCAGGCCGGGTGCTCGGGGGCGCCGCCCTTGGAGGCCACGATCACCACGTCGTCGCCGTGGGCGCCGTAGATCAGCGGGTGGACCCGGGTCTCGCCCGACTTGGCGCCGGTGGTCCAGAGGATGAGGCAGGGCACGCCGTTCCACAGGTGCCCGACCTCGCCGTCGGTCTCCAGGTACTTCTTGACGTGCTCGTCGCCGAAGAGGGAGTAGTCGCGATCAGCCATGGCGCCCATCGTGCCACCATGAGCCATCGACGCGACACGGGTGGATGTGTGGCTGTGGGCCGTGCGGCTCTACAAGACCCGGTCGGCGGCCACCGCCGGGTGCCGGGGTGGCCACGTGCGCGTCAACGGGGCGCCGGCCAAGGCCGCCACCCCGGTGAAGGTGGGCGACCGCGTCGAGGCGTTCGTGGGGCGCGAGCGCATCCTCGAGGTCGTCACCGTCATCGACAAGCGGGTGGGCGCGCCGGTGGCCGCAACCTGCCTGGTCGACCACAGCCCGGCCGTGCCGGTGGTGGAGCGGGAGGCGCCGGTGTTCGCCCGTGAGCGGGGCGCCGGCCGGCCCACCAAGCGCGAGCGCCGGGAGCTGGATCGCTTCAGGCAGTGACCTCGACGCCCTTCCAGAAGGCCACCCGACCGAGGATCTCGGCCGCCGCCTCCTTGGGCTCGGGGTAGTACCAGGCGGCGTCGCCGTTGCGCTGGCCGTCGACCACCACGTCGTAGTAGCTGGCCGTGCCCTTCCAGGGGCAGTCGGTGTGGAGCTCGCTCGCCTCCAGCACGCCGGCCTCGACGTCCTCGATGGGGAAGTAGTGGTTGTCCTCCACCACGACCGTGCGATCGCTCGACGCGATCACCTTGCCCTGCCACTTCGCGGTCACCGTCATGTGCTGGCCCAACACCCGCTCGGTCGCGGCGATTCCTCACTCGTCGGGTGCCAGCCCCTTGGCGATGAGGAAGCCGGTGGCCCGCTCGGCCTTCGGGTAGCGGTCGACCAGGGCCTGGAACGCCGGGCCGTGCGACGGCACCACCAGGTGGGCCAGCTCGTGGACGAGGACGAAGTCGAGCACCCACCGGGGCCACGGGACCAGGGCCGAGGACACCCGGATGGTGCCGTCGGCCGGCGTGCACGAGCCCCAGCGGCTGGTCTGGTTGTCGACCCACCGCACCGACACCGGCTCGGGCAGGTCGTAGCGGCGGGCCAGGACCCGGGCCCGGGCGTCGACATCGACGGCGTCGGTCGACTGCCTGCGCTCGAACTTGCGCCGCATCTCCTCGACCCACTTGGCCTCGTCGGCCGCGCCCATCCAACCCGGCAGTCGGACCTCGAGCACGTCGCCCACCATCCGGGCCGACACCGTCTTGCGGCGACGGTTGGAACGCACGACCCGGAGGTCCATCAGACCTCGGGCGGGGCCGTGACCCGCACGTCGTGCACATCGATGAGCAGGATGGTCTCGCCCGGTCGCAGCTCGCCGCCGACCACGTCGACCACCCGGCCGCCGAGGTTCGGCGTGCGGGCGTGGGTCTGGCCCAGCAGCCGGTCGACGGCGCCGATCACCCCGCCGTGGGTCACCACCAGCACCGACTCGCCCGCAGCCTCGAGGGTGCGGAGGGCGGGCACGACCCGGTCGAGCACCGATTCGTCGTCCTCGTAGCCCTCGGGCCGCTCGCCGCTCTCGATGAACCCGGGGTAGGCGGCCTCGATCTCGTGGCGGGTCATCCCCTCCCAGGGCCCGGCGTCGCGCTCGCGCAGGGCGGCGTCGACGATGACCGGCCCCACGCCCAGCTCGCCGGCGATGATCTCGGCCGTGGCGCTGGCCCGCTGGAGGTCGGACGCCACGATGGCGTCCATGGCGCCCACGCCCTTGGCCGCCACCTGGGCCTGGAGCTGGCCCAGCTCGCTGAGCGGGGGGTCGGCCCAGCCCTGCCACCTGCCGGAGGCGTTCCACTCCGATTCACCGTGGCGGACGAGGAGCAGGCGGGTCACGGCGGCGACGGTACCCGGGCCGTGTGACAGCGCTGGTCCGCCAGGTAGCTTGCGCGCATGCCGCTTCCCCTGGACAAGCTCGGGGTCACCTACCCGGAGAAGGTGGCGACGATCGACGCCGCCCGGGCCCTGGCCTACGCCGCCGCCACCAACGACGACAACGAGGCCTACACCTCGGGCCGGCTGGTCCCGCCGGTGTTCGCGGTCGTCCCCGCCTTCGACAACGTGGGCGAGGTCGGCGCCGACGTCATCCCGCCCGAGAACCTGCTGAGCCTGGTCCACGGCGAGCAGGACATCCACCTGCACAAGCCGCTGGTGCCGGGCACCACCCTGCGCTCGAAGGCCACCTTCCTCTCGGCCCGCGCCGGCAGCACCAGCACCCGGATCACGACCCGGGTCGACTCGACCGACGACGCCGGCGAGCTGGTGGCCGAGCAGTACTTCACCATCTTCCTGCGGGGCCTCACCGACGCCACCTCGGCCGGTCCCGACAAGCCGGGCCACGACTTCCCCGAGGAGGCCCGGGCCACGCCCGTCGGCGAGGTCACCATCCACGTCGACGACGACCAGACGTTCCGCTACCGGGACGCCTCGGGCGACATGAACCCCATCCACGTCGACGACGAGATCGCCCGTTCGGTGGGCCTGCCCGGGAAGATCCTCCACGGCCTGTGCACCATGGCCATGACCAGCCAGGCCGTCATCACCACGGTGGCCGGCGGCGACCCGGCCCGGCTCAAGCGCCTGGCCGTGCGCTTCGCCGCCAACGTCCTGCCCGGCAACGACGTGGTCACCACCATCTACGCCGCCGGCGAGGGGGACGGCCGCACGCACTACGCGTTCGAGGCCACCTCGGCGGGCGCCACCGTCATCAAGAACGGGTGGGCCGAGGTCGAGTGACCGTGCTGCGGCTGTTCGCGTCGGCCCGGGAGGCCGCCGGCACCGGGCGGGCCGACATCGACGCGGCGACGGTCGGCGCCGTGCTCGACGAGGCCCGGGTCCGCTTCGGCGAGGGCTTCGCCGCCGTGCTCGAGCGGTCGCGGGTGTGGCGCAACGGTGACCCGGCCTCGCTCGACGACCCGGTGGGCCCCGACGACGAGGTCGCCGTCCTCCCACCGGTCTCGGGTGGCTGAGCGGCTGCCCCTCGCCGTCGCCCCCGACGCCGACGGGCCCAAGGTCCGGCTCGGCGTGGCCTGGTTCGTCGCCACCGTGGCCGCCGCCGTGGTGGCCCAGCTGCTGCTCGCCCTGGTGCTGGCGGCGGCCGCCGCCGTGGCCGCCGACCAGGTGGTTCGCCTGCACGGCAAGGGCGAGGACGACCTGCTGGTCGACCCCCTGCGCCTCCCGGCCGTGCTCGGGGCCGCTGCCCTCCCGCTGGCCGCCGTGGTCGGGGCCGACCTGGTCGCCGCCGCCCTCGCCGCCACGGTGCTCGTGGTCCTCGTGCACCGGATCTTCAGCGGTCCGGCGGAGGGTGCGGTGGCCGACCTCGCCCTGGTGCTGGTGGCGGCCGTCCCCTTCGGCCTGGCCGCTGCCGCTCCGGTGCTGGCCGCCGAGCTGGCACCGGCCGCCGCCGTGGTCCTGCTCGTGCTGGTGGCCGCCTACGACGCCGGTGACTTCCTCGTCGGGACCGGCGCCGGCTCCCCCTGGGAGGGTCCGGTGGCGGGCGTGGCCGCGGTGGCCGTGTGCGGGTTCGGCGCCTGG